>NZ_BFBR01000021.1 GCF_003112735.1 Candidatus Phycosocius bacilliformis | reverse complement strand
GATATCCCCATCACCAAGGGTTCGGCTTTGGCAGCGGTTGAAGGCCGTGACCCGAAGATTGGCGAAGAAGCCATTTTGGCGCTGATGGCATCGGTGGATGAGTATATTCCACAGCCAGAGCGTCCATTGGATCGTCCATTCCTGATGCCAATCGAAGACGTGTTCTCGATCTCGGGCCGTGGTACGGTGGTGACGGGCCGCGTTGAAACCGGCGTGATCAAGGTTGGCGAAGAAGTGGAGATCGTGGGTATCCGCGACACCATCAAGTCGACGGTGACGGGCGTTGAAATGTTCCGCAAGCTGCTCGATTCTGGACAGGCTGGCGACAATATTGGTGCGTTGCTGCGCGGTGTTGACCGGACGGGTGTGGAGCGTGGTCAGGTGTTGTGTAAGCCTGGCAGCATCAAGCCACACAAGAAGTTTGAAGCTGAGGCCTATATCCTGACGAAGGAAGAGGGTGGCCGTCACACGCCATTCTT
>NZ_BFBR01000020.1 GCF_003112735.1 Candidatus Phycosocius bacilliformis | reverse complement strand
ATGTCATCCCCGCCGAAGCGAAGCGCAGAGCGGGGACCTGCTTACGCTTTTGCGCCACAAGGTCCCGGATTGGCTATCGCCGTCCGGGATGACAGCGAGGTGGGTGGGGGGGAGATCGTTCCAATCTATCCCACAGCACAGCTTCCCCCGCCATGATAGTGTCATGGCCTTCTCGCTTGCCCCCTTTGCCTTTGTGCTGTCCCTAGCCTTGCAGCTGCATGGCCATGTCTTGGCAAAGGACAATTTGTGGGAACGGCCACACTTCGTGCGCAAGGCGGTGGCCGCACGTTTGCGGGCGGGTGTGCGCGCGCTTGAGGCCTTCTTGCGCCGGATATTGATCCTGATGGCGCTTGATCTGGAGCATGAATTGATCGCCAAGCCGCAGGTTGAAAACCTGCGCCGTAAGAAGGCGCGCAAGCCTTCTGTTCGCACGCCAGGTTTTCGGGTGTTTCCGGAACTGTCTCTGCCCCATCCTGACACGCTC
>NZ_BFBR01000019.1 GCF_003112735.1 Candidatus Phycosocius bacilliformis | reverse complement strand
CGGATCGGCTCCGCCGTCCGGGATGACACCGCTATGTATAATTAAACTTTTTTAACAATGTCATCCCCGCCGAAGCGAAGCGCAGAGCGGGGACCTGCTTACGCTTTTGCGCCACAAGGTCCCGGATCTGCTTCGCCGTCCGGGATGACACCGCGTTTGATTGGTTTTTCCACTTGGAACCGTTTTGGTGAAACCTGTGTTTCACCAAAACGGAAGTGCGAGTTTGAGCGCGACATCTGGGTCGTCACGTGCGCAGCTTTGCTGCGTCGCGGTGCGATCGGTTTTCAAAGAAAACCGACACTTGACCACCCCGATGTCGCAAGAACAATTGAGGTTGCGGTTTGGTGGACCATGGGGATCACCAAAGCGCTTCCAGACAAAAATCTTCTCCAAACGATGTCATCCCCGCCGAAGCGAAGCGCAGAGCGGGGACCTCCTTGCGCAGGTACGGCATGAGGTCCCGGATCGGCTTCGCCGTCCGGGATGACACCCATTTATAAATGCAACCAACTCTAAACGATGTCATCCCCGCCGAAGCGAAGCGCAGAGCGGGGACCTGCTTACGCTTTTGCGCCACAAGGTCCCGGATTGGCTATCGCCGTCCGGGATGACAGCGAGGTGGGTGGGGGGGAGATCGTTCCAATCT
>NZ_BFBR01000018.1 GCF_003112735.1 Candidatus Phycosocius bacilliformis | reverse complement strand
ATCCGGGACCTTGTGGCGCAAAAGCGTAAGCAGGTCCCCGCTCTGCGCTTCGCTTCGGCGGGGATGACATTGTTAAAAAAGTTTAATTATACATAGCGGTGTCATCCCGGACGGCGTAGCCGATCCGGGATCTCACACCGAAAAAGCACCACGAGGTCCCCGCTCTCCGCTATCGCTTCGGCGGGGATGACATCGAAAGAACTTGGAAGCGCTTTGGTGCCCAATCTGGTCACCAAACCGCACCCTCAATTGTTCTTGCGACAACTGGGTAGTCAAGTGCGCAGCTTTGCTGCGTCGCGGCGCGATCGGTTTTCAGAGAAAACCGACACTTGACGACCCAGATGTCGCGCTCAAACTCGATGAGCCGTTTTGGTGAAACACAGGTTTCACCAAAGCGGTTCCAAGTGGAAGTGAACATCCACAACAGCGTGTCATCCCGGACGGCGTAGCCGATCCGGGACCTTGTGACGCACATGCGTATGGAGGTCCCCGCTCTGCGCTATCGCTCCGGCGGGGATGACATCGTTTGGAGAAGATTTTTGTCTGGAAGCGCTTTGGTGCCCAGTCTGGTCACCAAACCGCAAACTCAATTGTTCTTGCGACATCGGGGTGGTCAAGTGCGCAGCTTTGCTGCGTCGCGGTGCGATCGGTTTTCGAAGAAAACCGACACTTGACGACCCAGATGTCGCGCTCAAACTCGTCCATCCGTTTTGGTGAAACACAGGTTTCACCAAA
>NZ_BFBR01000017.1 GCF_003112735.1 Candidatus Phycosocius bacilliformis | reverse complement strand
GGGGCCGATGCCTTTGATGGCGCGCAGGCGCTTTTCTTGAACTTTGATGCGTGGATCGGACTTTATAAGGTCAGCGATCTGTTGCTCGATCTTATCGATTTGGGTGTTGATAAAGCTGATTTCGGCGTTGAGGAAGTCAGTGATATGGTGACTACCTGGGGCCTTGAAGCGGTTGGTGGCCATTGTGCGTTGATCCAAGAGCGCTTGGCGGTGCTTGACAAGGGATTGAAGTTTTTCTCGTTTTGGGTCCGGCGGTGTCCAGCGCGGAAGAGAGCTGAACCGATCTTGGCCGTAGAGTGCAAGACCATAAGCGTCGATTGCATCGGTCTTTGCTCGCACGCCATGGGAGGTGATGAAGGCCTTCACCCTGGCACCATCAGCCCTGTGAATGGGGATTGAGAGCTTGGTAGCAGCTTCGAGAAGCTGGCGTTCATAGCCTCCGGTGACTTCACAAACGATCAAATCAATCTGGCCGAGAGTGATCAGAGCCTTTGTAATATCAGCGACTTTGTTTGCTATAGTTTGCACCCCGGCGCAGACCGGGCGACCGTCTCGCACTTGTTTCAGCACGATGTTGGCTTTTGCAACGTCCGCACCAATGATGATGCGGCCCTCGACTTTCTCGTCGTTCTGGATCATGTTTGCCTCGCTTTGGATTGTCTGCGGGCTTAGCCAAAAGCTAGCCCAATCAAGTCAACAAGCTGTTCAAAGCTGGTGACGCTGGCAGACCTCGATGACAACGGGCCTCAAACCCGATCCCGGCACGGTCGTACCAACGTCGGCAATTTGGTGGGCGGCCACCCACCAAATTGCCTAACCAGCCCAACCATACTGACACATCACAAACAGACAATCCCGGA
>NZ_BFBR01000016.1 GCF_003112735.1 Candidatus Phycosocius bacilliformis | reverse complement strand
GACAGTTCGCGTTATGCGCGTGCGGCGTTTGGTCTGGCGGCGGCGAGTTTGAGCCTTGCGGCGCTGTTGGCGGCGGTGCCTGCCCATGCCCAGCAGAACCGGGCCGGCTATGCCAATGAGTTTTCCCGCCCCTATGGCACCAATCCAGGCGACCAGAACCGACCCTATGATGCTGGAACCCGCGACCTCAATGGCAATCGCGTCATCATCGACGGACGCATCGTGGTGGGTGATGATTTATCGTCTCTGCCGCTAGGCCTCTATAATACAGGCTCCGGCGGCATGGGCTTCTCCGGCACCGGAACCGCCATTGGCAACCAGCTCAATGTCAACACCACCGGCAGCTTCAACACCGTCATCGTCAATTCCACCCAGATCAATAATGGCAATCAGACGGTGATCATCAACGGCCACACCACCGCCACCAATACCGGCAACACCAACACCACCGCCGGTGTCGGAGCCACCACACCCGCCGCACACACCACCCAGCCCGTGCTCAATGGGGGGCTTGATTTCTGATGACCCGCTCTGTGTCCTCCCCCCTGCGCAGCCTTGCTGCCCTCAGCTTGTGCGGCCTCACTCTGGCAGGCTGCGTGTCGCCCACCGCCACCTCCTCGGGCAATTATGCCCGCCCGATCGGCAATGCACCGGTCACCGCCAATCCAACCCCCTATTCTGCCGCTCTGGTCTGTCTGGCCAATTATGCCCGCTATCAGAACATCCGCGGCCCCCGCGTCGCGGTCGGCCGTATCCTGGATTATACCGGCAAGTCCGACTTCGAAGGCGGCCGTCAGGTCACCCAAGGCGCGTCACTGATGGCCATCTCGGCCTTTGCCAAGTCCGGGGCCCGTCTGGTCGAGCGGTTTGACACCTCCGTCTCCGAGCTTGAGCTCAAATATGCCAATAACCGTCTGATCGGTGAGGATGGCCAAGACTTCCGCCGCATTCTGGCCGGCCAAGTCCCCGGCTCTGACTTCTATCTCATCGGTGGCATCACCGAGCTCAATTACAACATCCGCTCTGTCGGGGCCGACACTTTCATCGGCGACCGCGACCCCACCAATGGCAAGGGTATCGCCAATGGCAAGCTCTATGTCATGAATGTCGGGCTCGACCTGCGGCTGATCGACACCAAGACCCTCGAGGTTGTCGATGTCATCTCCTATCAAAAGCAGATCATCGGTCGCGAGATTGGGCTTGGCTATTTCCAATTCCTCGACAACATCACCCTCGACCTCGGGGTCGGCGGGCGCAGTCAAGAGCCGATCCAACTGGCTGTCCGCTCGGTCATTGAGCGGGCTGTGGTGGAAATGATGTCCAACATCTATGGCGTCCCCGGTGCCAGTGCCTGCCAAGGCGCTTTCGGACCCGGCGGCGATCCCATGGGACCCATCGGCACAACCGGTGCTTTCGTCCCACGCTCCGATGCCACCGCCGCTGGGGCCGCACCCCGCGCCAATCCCAACGCTTGGTCCACAAACCAAGACCGCAACATCGCCTCCGCCCTGCGCGGAACACGTCAATAAACCTGTCGCGCTTCACGG
>NZ_BFBR01000015.1 GCF_003112735.1 Candidatus Phycosocius bacilliformis | reverse complement strand
CGCCGAAATCAGCTTTATCAACACCCAAATCGATAAGATCGAGCAACAGATCGCTGACCTTATAAAGTCCGATCCACGCATCAAAGTTCAAGAAAAGCGCCTGCGCGCCATCAAAGGCATCGGCCCCGTCAGCGCCCATACCCTCATCGCCATGTTGCCCGAACTTGGTCATGCAACCCGCAAACAAATCGCCTGTCTGGCAGGCCTTGCTCCCCATCCCGCTCAGTCAGGCAACAGCTTCAAGAAATATCCCATGACCGGTGGACGCGATCTCATCAGACGCACCCTCTTCATGGCCGCCTTGACCGCATCACGCTGCCACCCAGAATTAAAACACTTCTACCAAAACCTTCTCAGCAACAAAAAACCCAAAAAACTCGCCCTCGCCGCCGTAGCACGAAAACTCGTAACCATCGCAAATGCCGTCCTCAAACCAATACAAATCTCAATTCCACAACTGACTTGATGACAGCGTGGTGGGGGTGGGGGGGCCATCCCAATCTATCCCACAGCATAGCTTCCCCCGCCATGATGGTGTGATGGCCTTCTCGCTTGCCCCCTTTGCCTTTGTGCTGTCCCTCGCCTTGCAGCTGCATAGCCATGTCTTGGCAAAGGACAATTTGTGGGAACGGCCACACTTTGTGCGCAAGGCGGTGGCCGCACGTTTGCGGGCAGGTGTGCGGGCGCTTGAGGCCTTCTTGCGCCGGATATTGATCCTGATGGCGCTTGATCTGGAGCATGAATTGATCGCCAAGCCGCAGGTTGAAAACCTGCGCCGCAAGAAGGCGCGCAAGCCTTCTGTTCGCACGCCAGATTTTCGGGTCTTTCCGGCCCCGTTTCTGCCCCATCCGGACATGCTCGCGCAGCGGTTCGAGGCGCTGGACAAGGCCATCACAGGCCAAGCCCGGCCCTTTTACTTTGCCCCCGCCCCTGTGCCCATCGGCCACTGGTTGCGGCGCTTGGACTTGCTGCAGGCCATCGCAGCCGACCCCCAGGCCAAGGCCAAGCGCTTGGCCTTCTCCCTCGCCCGCCGCAGACCTGGCCCCATGCTCGCCCCTGACGAGCGCCCCCGCATCATGGCCCGACGCGGCCATGAAATCAGCGCCACCTTCGATGCCATGGGCTTTCAGATCACCCAGAAAAGCCGAAGCCGTCCCCCGCCCTTACCCCCGCCGCGCCGCTGGCCAGTACCCATGATCACCTTATTGTAGCTGTGACCCCGCTTTGATGTGCAAGCGGGGGTGGGGGTGTTGGGTTCAGAGTGAGAAGCGCTTTGGTGAAAATATATAATCGGCTGTCATCCCGGATGGCGGTAGCCGATCCGGGATCGTGTGGTGCACATGCGCATGGAGGTCCCCGCTCTCCGCTATCGCTCCGGCGGGGATGACATCGTTTAGAGAAGATTTTTGTCTGGAAGCGCTTTGGCGATCCCCATGGTCCACCAAACCGCAACCTCAATTGTTCTTGCGACACCTGGGTGGTCAAGTGTCGGTTTTCTCTGAAAACCGATCGCGTCGCGACGCAGCAAAGCTGCGCACTTGACGACCCAGATGTCGCGCGCAAACTCGCTGAGCCGTCTTGGTGAAACACAGGTTTCACCAAACGGTTCTGAGTAGAAAAGCCAAACCCACCACGCTGTCATCCCGGACGGCGAAGCCGATCCGGGATCTCATCGCGCTAATAAATAAAAAGGTTCCCGCGCTGCGCTTCGGCAGCGAGACATGGGGGTTAGAAGGTTGCGGCCAAGCTATTCAACCAGTCTTCCAATGCCGAATAGCCATTGCCATCTGGATCGCGCGACGCATCGGCAGCATTGTCAGGATCAAAGCCATGGGCGACCTCCCACAGATCAGGCATCCCATCCCCATCGCGGTCTGCCGCAGCCTTCCCGCTGGGCACTTCAGGCCAATTGCCAACCTCATTCTGCGAATTGATGATGCGTCCCGTGCCGGCGCGCACATCGGCAACAATTTGTTGATCCAGACTGTCACGCCAGACCGACGCGCCGGCATGGGCCAAGACCTGCGCCTCGGCCGGCAAGGCCGGGTCAATTTTCAGGCCGGACGTTGCCAAGGGTGCTGGGCTAAAATAGCCCTCCTCGGCGCGCTTCAACACAAAGATCTCACGGGCTGGTCGTACGTCACCACCCATAACATTGGCCTCAACAAAGGCTTGCGCACCGGGCGCGGAGTCGACAAAGGCGATGGCCGATTGCGAATTTGGGCCGGGTCGATAGCTATTGGCGCGGAAATCATAGCGGCTGATCGCCGCCTCATCGACATTATAGCCAGAGCCGGACTCCTTCCCCCCGCCCCAATTGTAGAAGACATTATTGGCAAACTCGATCACCGGGCCAACGGGATCGCTGGTCGGATCGGCAAAATTGCCGGGCCGCGGCATGCGGGCCCGATGATGAGCCCACAGATTGTGGTGAAAGCTATAGCGCGAACCTGCCGAACCACGCACCAAAGAGCCATAGCCATGTGCGCCCTTAGTGTGGACCGACTGATCCAGCGACTGGGCGATGATCGACCATTGCACGGTCACGCGATCGAGCTGACGCTCAGGCGGGCTCAAGTGTTGGGAGACGGACAAGGTCTCATCGGTCGACCACGAAGCCGAACAATGGTCGATGATGATGTTGCGGCCTGCTGTCAGCGAGATGGCATCGGTTTCTGTCCCCGAAATGTCACCTGGTCGCACACGTATGAAGCGGATGATGACCTCGCCTGCCGAAATGATCAAGCCGTGGCGCTTGAGCGTGATACCGCCACCTGGAGCACTTTGCCCGGCAAGGGTGATATTGGGGTTTCGTATCACCAAGGGGGACTGAAGATCGATGGTGCCTGCGACCTCAAACAGGATGATGCGGGGACCTTTGGCCTCAATTGCCGCGCGCAGGCTGCCGGGTCCAGCATCGCCCAGATGTGTGACTTTGATCACGCGCCCGCCGCGCCCGCCTTGCGTATAGGCGCCATAGCCTTCGGCACCGGGAAAGGCCTTTTGGACCGGGCTGGTCGATGCCGGTACGGCGGGGCTTGCCAGAGTGATCAAGCCAAACAACAGGGCTGTCGCTGAGCTTGTTGGCATCAGCTGCCCCATTGGATGAAAGGCACGGTTTGGAACAAAGCCCGCTCCACCCCGCGCGGATCGCGTTCAACCCGGCTGGTGGCATCGAGGATCATGGTTTGCCGGTTTGGCAGGTCATAACGTGGCCAGTGTGGCAGGTGCTTGGTGGCGGGCGATCCCGTCCGGGCCAGGTGAACAAGGGCGGAGGACAATTGTTGGCTGACCCGCTGTGCGTCGGGGCCTGTGCCCGTCATCGGGCCAGATGCAGCGAGAGTGCGAAAAGCATGGGGGATGTCGATTGTGTGATAGGCCCCCCATTTGCCGCCATCTTCCGGGCTCTTGAGGTCAAGGCGATAAACCCAGGTCGGGGCCTGTTGTCGGGCGCGGGCATCGGCTTCCTCGACCTGACCGCGCCAGGATCGCGCCGCGGTTGTGGCTTTGAAGAACAGGTCACTGGCGCTGATCCCCGGATAGGCGGCTTGATAGGTGGCAATGACATGGGCGGGAGCAATGTCGGTGCGCATATGGGCCGCAAGCCAGGTCGGCAGGGCTTCAAACGTCAGATCAAATGCCTCGGGCTGACTTCGGCCGATCAGGCCACGGGTCTCATCAGCGACATTGCCCAAAATCATGGGAAGATGAGCAGATTGTGCGGGCGCATCGGGCCAGAATGGGTGACGAGTCAAATGGCGTTGGTCAAGCACCGGGCCCATATAGAGCTTCTGGCTTGGGTTGATTGGGTCTGCCGCCACAAGACCTTCCAAAAGGCGCTGGGCGGGCAGATTGACCACTTCCTGCGGGCTTGTCTTGAGGGCATCGAGAAGGGTGCTGGCGCGGCGTGTGGCATTGAGCGGTCCAGAGGCGGTCACCTGCTGGCCACTCATAGTCGCAACGGCATGAAACAGACCCGCCGCCGCCGGGGCGGCCATCAGGCTGGCAATCTTGGCGCCGCCGCCGGACTGGCCAAACACCATAACGCGCTGTGGATCGCCGCCAAACCGGGCGATATTGGCCTTGATCCAATTGAGCGCCAACACAAGGTCCCATTGCCCCGCATTGCCGCTATCGGGGTAGGTGTCTGGCATGAGCTGCGCGAGATAGAGATAGCCAAATAGATTGAGGCGGTGATTGAGTGTGACCACCACCACATCCTCTTGACTGGCCAGCAGGCTGCCATCGGTCAGGGGCGATGTGCCCGAACCAGTATGATAGGCCCCACCGTGGATATAGACCATGACAGGGCGTTTGGCGCGGGGATCCAGTCCCGGTGTCCAGATATTGAGGAAGAGGCAGTCTTCTGACTGGTTCGGCTCCCGGCCCGGTTGGGGACAGGCAGAGCCATACGTATCGGCATCGACCACATCCTGCCAAGGCACAGGTGGCTGGGGTCGGGCAAAGCGTGTCAGCCTTGTATCTTGGCCGTAACGGAGGCCTTTGAAAATCTGCAGACCGCCTTCTTTGACCCCGCGCACCGGGCCGAAGCGGGACATCACAACGCCTTGGCCTACATCGGCCCACGCCTGATCAAAGATCAAAAAACTGGCCAACCCACCGGCGAGGGCCCGACGGCGGGTGGGACCATCAGCGCCTGACATCGAGCCCGCCATCGGCCAATATATCCTCAACCTCCTCAACATAGGTTAGATTGAAGTCGCCGGGGATGGAATGCTTGATCACCGCCGAAGCCACGGCAAACTCAAGACTGGCTTGCGGGCCTTGTCCGGAGAGGAAGCCGTGCAACAGGCCTGCGGCGAAGGCGTCGCCTGCCCCGATCCGGTCAACCACGCCAGCCAATTCATGGGCTCTGGAAACAAAGCGTTCGGTGCGGCTCACCAATTCTGCCGACAGCACTTGATGATTGACCGAGGACAGATTTCGGGTGGTTGCGGCGATCCAAGTAAGGCTGGGAAAAACCTCAAAGGTGCGGGCGAACGCGGCGTGTCGGCTGGCAAATCCCTCACCAAGTATCAACGCAATGTCGCGCTCATTGATGAAGGCCAAGGTCGCGCATGACAAAATCTCACGCAGTATATCAGGGCCGTTACCGTCCCAACTCGCCCATAATTGCGCGCGATAATTGCCATCAAAGGACACATGAACGCCCTGTGCTTTGGCCGCTTTTGCCAAGTCCACAGCGGCCTGCGCCGCGTGGGGGCCGACTGCGGGTGTCACGCCCGACACATGCAGCCAGCGTGCGCCCGACAAAACCTCAGCTGGATCAGTCAGGCTCTTGGCCAGTCGCGCAAAAGCCGTGTCAGCCCGGTCATAGAGCACACTGGAGGGTCGGCTTACTGCCCCTTGGGAGAGAAAGTAGAGACCCATTCGACCGGGGGCCAGGCGAACCAGACTTGTGTCCACCCCCTGTGCTCGCAATGCGGCAATGGCACCACGGCCGAGTTCATTATCTGCAACCACGCTGGCCATGGAGGCCTTGTGTCCGAAGCGTGAGAGCCCGACAGCCACATTGGCTTCTGCCCCACCGATCGCCACATCCAGGCGGGGTGATTGCAACAGGCGTTCATGCCCGGGGCCGCTTAAGCGGATCAGCAATTCTCCAAAGCAGACGACAGCGCCCGGCATCACCAAACCTAACGCGCCAGCCAGCCGCCATCGACAGGGATGACAGCGCCATTGAGATAGTCAGCAGCCCGCGAGGCCAAAAAGACCGCCGCCCCGCCCAAGTCAGCGGGCTCGCCCCACCGCCCAGCAGGAATGCGGCCGAGGATTTCAGCCGACCGGTTTTCATCTGCGCGCAATTGTGCGGTATTATCGGTCGCCATATAGCCGGGCGCGATGGCATTGATATTCAACCCCTTGCCCGCCCATTCACAGGCCAGCAGCCGGGTAATCCCAGCAATGCCACTTTTGGATGCGGTGTATGAGGGCACACGAATACCACCCTGGAAGGACAGCATGGAGGCGATATTGATGATTTTGCCAGCGCCTTGCGGGATCATGACACGACCGGCTGCCTGACACATGAAAAAGGCGGACTTGATGTTGACATTCATCACATCATCCCAGTCCTTTTCAGTAAAGTCCACCGCGTCCTGACGCCGGATGAGACCCGCATTATTGACGAGAATATCAAGACCACCCAAGCCTGCGACGGTCTCAGAGACAATCCGCTCAACAGGCTCAATACTGATGAGATTGGCCTCGATATTGAGAAAGCGACGGCCCAAAGCGCGCACTTTTTCGCCGGTTTCCTCAGCCGGCACGATACCCGCCGCGGCGATATCGGCACCGGCTTCGGCCAAGGCGAGTGCAATTCCTTGACCAAGGCCCGTATTGGCCCCGGTGACAAGGGCGACTTTGCCTGCAAGGCTGAAGGATGACAGGATCATGCTGGGTCCCCCTTGGGTTTGTTCCAAACGCTTATTTCAACTGGCAGATGTCGCAGACCGAAAGGTCGGTATAGTCAAGGTTTTCCCCACCCATGGCCCAGATGAAGCTATAATTGCGCGTGCCGGACCCCATATGGATTGACCAAGGTGGGGAAATCACCGCCTCGTCATTTTCCATCACGATGTGGCGGATTTTGTCTTCTTCACCCATAAAGTGGAACACCCGATCCTTTTCCCCCAGCCCGAAATAGAAATAGACTTCCGAGCGGCGATCATGCAGGTGCGGCGGCATCGTGTTCCAGACGCTGCCCGTATTGAGCTGGGTAAGACCCAAGAGCAATTGGCACGATTTAACCGTCGCCGGGACAATGTACTGATAAATCACCCGCTCGTTGGATTCAGCCAATGAGCCACGCTCCAGAGGCACGGCCGTATCAATTGATATCTTGGCGACCTCGTAACGCGCATGCGCCGGGGTGGAGACCAGATAGAATTTCGCCGGTGCCTGTGCAGACTGCGAAGCAAACACAACATCCTTGCATCCCATGGGAACATAAAGACCATCGCGCGGCTTGATCTCATATGTTTGCCCATCAACACTGACGATACCGGCACCTTCGCCGACATTGATGAGGCCAAGTTCGCGCCGCTCCAAGAAAGGATGTCCGGCGGCGGATGCAGGTTCGCTCTGGTGCGGCAGGACAACAGATTGTGTCACCGGCATCACCCCGCCAATCACCATCCGCTCATTATGGGAATAATTCAGGTGGATCGCCTCAGGCTCAAACAAATTGGAGACAACATAGCGGGCTCGCAAGGCATCATTATCGGCCCCGGCCATCATGTCTGGATGTGTGGCATGATAAACCTTGTCGAACATCTTTAGCGCCCTCCCGCGGCGGATCCGGCCCAAATGGTAACCGGTGTCATTTGAACAAGTCCTATCGGAGAAATCTGATGCTGGCAAGAGGAGCGGATCGATAATCCGATCGAATGATTAGGCCTTGTGTGGGGTTGCGGTTGAGCCGCGTACGACAATCTCTGGCTCGAATGTTACGAGTTGTCGTGCAACAGCACCATTGGCCGTCGCCAATAAAAGGCGCGCAGCCGCACTTCCCATCTCGCGGATGGGCAAGCGAACAGTTGTCAACGCTGGCCAGAGCCGCCCCGCAATCGGCGTATCGTCAAAACCGACGATGGAGATGTCCTCGGGAATTCGAAAACCCGCCCGACGCACGGCGACATAAGCCCCCGTTGCCATTTCGTCATTACCCGCAAAAATAGCTTGAGGCGGGCTGGGTTGGTTTAATAATTGCTCGGCGGCCGTGACGCCGCCTTCAAATGTATAGCCGCCTTCAACAGCCATATCAGGCTGAAGAGACAGGCCCGCCTCATGGAGCGCGCGCTCAAACCCCGCCCGGCGCTCATGGGTTGAGCGGAAGCTCAACGGGCCATGAATATGAGCAATTTGGCGATGGCCCAACTCGGCCAAATGGCGACCGGCGGCTGCGGCCCCCTCCCCGTCCAGTGTCCGGATCATCCGGGAAGGACTATCAAGCTGAACCGAAGCGATGCGAACATAATCCACCTCCGCCTCATCCAGGGTGCGCGCCAACAGCTCGTCTTCTGAAACAGATGGCGGCAGAATAAGGCCGAACGGTTTGTGCTGCTGCACAAAAGCCCGCACGCGTGCGACATGATCAGGTTTGGTGCGGTCGCAAGGATGGAGAACCAGTTGGAAGTCCGTGCCTTCCAAAGCATCAAGTATGCCGCGCTGAATATTGACCACATATTGTGGACTGGGATTGTCATATACCAGCCCGATGAGAAAGGATTTGCGCCGTGCCAAAGCCCGCGCTTGCGGATCCGGGGTAAAGCCCAATTCGGCAATCACCGCCTTTATCGCATCGCGCGTCTTCTGTTTGACAAAGGGCGATTCATTGATGACGCGTGATACCGTTTTTTTGGACACTTTCGCCAAACGGGCCACATCATTGATCGTGGGCTTGCCGCGGCTCTGCCCCTCACCGCTGCCTGAAGCAGCTGTTTGATCATGTCTGTCGGGGGAGTGGCTCACGTTGACCTCTGCATACGATAGTTGGATTAGCCTTGCCTCGCGGCGCACGTCAATCAAGGCCAGCTTGAGCTCGACCTCTCATGGCACTGCAGCAGTTTTTTCGCTTGGGTCAAGATAAGGATTGACACCGGTGACATTTTCGAAAATGCTACCGGTAGCAAAAGACGGTCTGGCGGCTTGGCGTGCAATGGACAAGCAAGCCTGCAAGACAAGATAGGGGCCAAGCCTCGAGGGGAGAAAACAATGTCACGCAAGTTTCGTCTGACAGCTGGTTTGATGATGGGTGTCGCTGCAGCCAGTCTCATGGCGGGTATGGCCCAAGCCCAATCCAACCAGTCCCAATCCAACCAGACGCAAGGCCAGGCCGCAGCGGAGCCCCAGCCTGAAGTTGACGTGATCATCGTACGGGGGTCGTTCCGCGAGTCTTTGCGCTCAGCGATTGCAACCAAGCGGGCTGAAATCGACATTGTCGATTCGATCAAGGCCGAGGACATCGGCAAATTCCCCGACAATAACCTTGCAGAATCCCTTCAGCGCATCCCCGGTGTAGCCATCGACCGCGAAGGTGGTGAAGGCAAGACAATCACGGTTCGCGGCCTAGGCCCTGACTTTACCCGCGTTCGCCTGAATGGACTGGAAGCAATCTCTACCACGGGCGGTAAAGACAAGGATGGCGGGGCCAATCGTGGCCGCGGCTTCGACTTCAACGTCTTTGCTTCTGAATTGTTCAACTCGCTGACCGTCCGCAAGTCGACTTCGGCAGAAACCGAAGAAGGCTCGCTGGGGGCAACCGTCGACCTGCGGACAGCCCGCCCCTTCGACTATAAGGGCTTTACCATGGCCGGCTCTCTGCAAGCCGGCTACAATGATCTGTCTGAAGATGTCGGCAAGCGCGGGACCTTCATGGTCTCAAACCGCTGGGCAGATGGCAAATTGGGCGCTCTGTTCTCGATTGCTTATTCGACCAAACAAAACTTTGAAGAAGGACCGAACTCAGGCCGCTGGCAAAATGCCTATTCCGCCGGCAATGCAGGCCGCCTGCAATCCTATTCCACCGATGGCGGCCGCACCTTCATTCAAATCACGCCGTGCACCACGGCAACCACCCGCGTGTGCAGCACCACCGAAGTCAGCGCGACCAACCCGACTTTGACGGGTGAGGCCTTGGCCGTGACGCAGGCTATCTACCCACGCTTCTTACGCACCAGCCAATTCATCACCGATGCAGAACGTTTGGGGATAACAGGCTCGCTGCAATATCGCCCGACCGAAAACACCACCTTCACCTTGGATGTATTGCATTCTGAGTTCAGCGCAGACCGGATCGAATATAACCTCGAACCCATCTCCTTCTCGCGCAACACAGCGGGTGTGCCGCAAAGCGATATTTATGATTACACGATCGATAGCCGTAAGGTGATCACCAAGGCGTCTTTCAATGACGTCGATATCCGCAGCGAAATGCGCTTTGACGCGCTGAAGACCACGTTCAACCAGGTCAATTTCACGCTCGATCAGCAATTCAACGATAAATTCTCGGGCAGGCTCTTGATTGGCAGCTCGCGCTCCTATCTCGACAACCCAGAGCAAACGACCTTCACCTTTGAATCCTACAATGTCCAAGGCTATAAATATGACCTGACGGACATGACCAAGCCGATCATCGACTTTGGCAGAAGCGCGACGGGCTGTAACATTTCTCAAGGTTGCTATTGGCAATATGCTGCAGCTTCTTCAACCACCGCCGCAACCAACGCCAATGGCGACGCATCCTTGATCCGCTTGCGTCCTCAGACGGTTGAAAATACCTATAATACCGGCGCGATGGACTTCAAATATGAGTGGAACGACTCTGTGAAGTTCAAGTTTGGTGGCTCGTTCAAGGTGTTCTCGTTTGAGACCCAAGAATGGCGTCGCTACACGACTTCAGACCAAACCTCTAACGAAGCCGCCACACCAGGGTCTGGCATCGTTGCCGAATTGAACGGCAATCTGATCAATTATGCCCGAGCCGTTACCGTAGCCGGTCTGACTTATTTGGTTCCCGATCTGGATAAGATCCGCGCCAAGTTTGACTATAATTGTAACTGCACCAATCAATGGGGTCAGTTCACCGTCAATAAGATCAATAATAATGCGCGGGCAAACAACCGTTCGGCTCAAGAAGAAGATACAGCCCTTTATGTGCAGTCTGACTTCCAGACCGAGCTTGGTTCTATGCCGGTCCGCGGCAATATCGGTGTGCGTTATGTCGGCACATCGCAAACCGTGGACGGATTCTTCTCGCGCGGTGCGGTCTTAGAGAAAATCACACTGAAACGCTCTTATGAAGACTACTTGCCAGCCTTCAATCTGACGATTGAGCCGATGGAAAATGTCTTGGTCCGCTTTGCAGCTGCCAAAGCCATGTCGCGCCCGACCTTGGCGAGCCTTTCGCCGGCAGGGTCGATCAACACCACCAGCAATACGCTAAGCATCGGCAACCCCAATCTCGACCCGATCCGTGCCAACACCTATGACATGAGCATTGAGTGGTATCCTTCCAAGGACACCTTGTTCACCGTCAGCTTGTTCAAGAAGGATTTGGAATCCTGGATCCAATCCTTAGTGCGCACCATTCCGTTTGGTGAAACGGGCTATGATGTCTCGCTATTGGATGGCACGGGCCAAAGTCTCGCCACGGCCTATACGGTCACCCAGCCTGTCAACACCCGGGGCGGCGAACTCAAAGGCTATGAAATCTCGGTCAACCAGCCGTTTAGCTTCTTGCCAAGCTTCTTGTCGGACACCGGCGTGATTTTGAACTACACGCAGGTGGAATCGACGATCAATTATGTGATCTCCTCGACAGCGACCGCAACAACCTATGCCGCCTATAATCTGATCGGCATGTCGCCCAATTCCTACAATGCGACGCTTTATTATGAAGGCAAGAAATTGTCGGGTCGGGTGTCCTACTCCTATCGCGACGGCTATATCTCGGTCCTCCTCCCCGGATCGTCAGCCGATCTGTGGGGCAAAGAAGGGGTGAGCTCGCTGGATATGCAAATCTCCTACAAGCTCAATGATCGTATCACCTTCGTGCTGGAAGGCACGAACCTGACCGATGAAGCCCAAGACAGCCGCATCACCTACAATACAGCGCAAGGCAATGTTGCGAACGACCTGCTGTTTGATGTCTCCAATTCCGGCCGCCAATTCTACTTTGGCGCACGGATGAAGTTCTAGGTCTCGTGGACCGTCGCGATCTGATTGGGGGAAGCCTGAGCCTCGTGGCGGCGACTTCATTTCCCCCTTCAGACAGCGGGGCAAAGTCGCGCCAAGAGGGTTTACTGTCCGCTCATGGTGCTGCATGGCAACACTTGCGATGGGCGCGTGGGTTAGAAGGTGAGCGGCGGGCCGATCTCGGCAATGGCCAATTCCTTAATCCCGTGTTTTCCGGTGACCACCCCGACCCCGCCCTCATCCGGGTCGGGGAGGTGTTTTATCTCACGTTTTCAAGCTTCGAGGCCTATCCTGGCCTGTTGATCTGGCAATCCCGCGATCTGATCAATTGGACCCCGGTCACCGCCGCCCTTCGAACCTATATTGGCTCGGTCTGGGCCCCGGCACTGGCCCATCATGACGGGCGTTTCTATCTCTATATTCCTGCCCGGACAGCCGATTATCGCTCTATCTATGTCATTCATGCCGATCGGATTGAAGGGCCTTGGAGCGAGCCTATAGACCTGCGCCTGCCAGCCCATATCGACCCCGATCATGTGGTGGATGAAGATGGTCAGCGCTGGCTATTCTTAAGCGGTGGGGACCGTGTGGCGCTAAGCCCTGACGGTCTTTCGACCCGGGCAGGGGTGGAGCATATTTATGACCCTTGGCGCTATCCTGAATCATGGACCGTGGAGAGCTTTTCGCCTGAAGGCCCCAAAATCACCCGGCGCGGCGAATATTGGTATATGATCACCGCCGTCGGCGGTACGGCGGGTCCACCCACCGGCCATATGGTGATTGTTGCGCGCGCCAAGACATTGGCTGGACCGTGGCAAGATTGCCCGCATAATCCGATTGTGCGGACGTGGTCGGCTGCAGAGAAATGGTGGTCCCGCGGCCATGCAACCCTGATTGAAGCACCTGACGGGCGTTGGTGGATGGCCTATCATGGCTATGAAAATGGCTTTTGGACCTTAGGGCGGCAGATGCTTCTTGACCCCGTGCGCTGGACCGCTGATGGTTGGCCCGCAGCCATCGGCGGGGATCTTTCCCGCCCTCTGCGCAAACCAGTCAGGCTTGGCGTGGCCCAGCACGGTTTGGGACGTTCTGACCGCTTTGCCGACATCGCCCTTGGCACGCGCTGGACCTTTTATGAACCCAGCCGCGATGAAGCCAACCGACTTGCCCTGCGCCCCGACGGATTGTCGATGACTGCCAAGGGGAACAGCCCCGCAGACGCATCGCCTTTGTGTGTTACGGCAGGCGACTTGGCTTATATGATTGAGTGCGCCATCACGCGGGAAAATGGGGCCGAAGCGGGCCTGCTGCTATTTTATTCCAAGCGGCTCTATGTTGGGGTGGGATTTGACGACCAAGGCCTGATCCTACATCGCTACGGTCGGCAACGCCGGATGCGCCGTGCAACCAAGCCAAGCGAACGCCTCTATTTGCGCATTCGAAACGATCGCCACATCGTGACAATCTATCTGAGCGCCGATGGTCAAACTTGGGAGAAGTTTCCAGTACAAATGGAAGTGTCTGGCTATCATCACAACACTGATGGTGACTTCTTGAGCCTGAGGCCGGCTCTTTACACCTGCAAAGCAGGATCGGCGACTTTTCATCGCTTTAGCTATCGCGGACTAGAAACAGGCTGATGGTCCATTCTTGCTTCATCCTTGGTCACCCAGCGTCGTCTGATCAGGCTGTTTCCTCAAGGCCTGCGGCCCAGGCTTGAAATTCGACCCGGGCGCTCACCAATGCCCTTTTATGCTTGTTGCAGCCCGAGGCTGTGGCATGGCAGGCTATGCCCGCCATGCCAATTTCCATTCAGTTGTATTGATCGGGTTGGGCTATAAGGTGACACAGAGCGACCGGGTCCGCGACCAAATGGGCCTATCCCCGTCTATAAATCTGCATCGTTTCACCATCCAAGATGTGGGTGAGACCAGCCGGGCCATAGAGCATGGCGCTGCTCTGGTCGCCGAGCTCCTGCGCGAAGCCGATACCGCCCGCCGCCAGCCTGCCCCTTTAAATGCGTTAAAGCTGGGCTTGCCATGCGGTGGTTCAGACGGTTGGTCAGGGGTGACAGCCAATCCGGCCCTGGGTGTGGCCAGCGATCTTCTGGTGGCCCATGGTGGCACGGCGATTTTGTCGGAAACACCTGAAATCTATGGAGCCGAAGCGCTCTTGCTCGCCCGCGCCCAATCTCCCGAGATTGCCGATAAGCTGAACGCCCGCTTGGCCTGGTGGCAGATCAGGGCGTTTCTTTAGAGCAAGGCCTCGTAAAATGGCGAGGGTCCTGCGGGTCAACGCATGACGTCAAGAGAGAATTGAGCGGCGGACTGCCTCAAACAATCAAGCCGCCGTTTTCAGGTGGGTCATGGTTGCGGGTCACCAACCCTCCTCGTTCAGAAACCCACAGTCAAAATTTAGACGCACAGCTTGGTGCTTTGGATCTAAAGCAACCAAACATGCTTCAGGCCCGCAACGGATATTCGGCCTCGATCGAATAATGGTTCTGGCCCCGCCGGTTTTGATGACTGGCATAAAGATAGAAACGATCCGCCAGCCACGGGCCTGCCTTGAACAGATTATGGCGTGCCTGATAGGCCATCACTTCGGCAAGTGATGCTGCTGGCTTTAAGTAGCACGTGGTCACATGGGGTGTGTAGGCGCGTGTGTCGGGCAACAGCCCGATATCCCGGCATGCCCGCTCACATGCCTTGTGCAAGTGAATGAGGGGCGCACTTTCAGCCACACCCATCCAGGCCGCATGAGGCCGTTCATGGCCGAAAAAGCCTGCCCCTTTCAAGCTGACCTCAAACGGCGCGACGCGAATATCGCCCAATGCCAAATCAAGGTCTGAGGCCACAGTCTCATCAACCTCACCGACAAAGCGCAAAGTGATGTGCAGATTGTCGCGCTGGCTCCACGAAGCATGCTCCAGCCCGCCCTGGGTGGTCTGCACCACGTGAGCGATATGATCAGGCAGCGGTAAAGCCACAAATAGGCGCAACATCGGCGTGGCCTGCCTGATCAGGGGCAAGGGTTGGGAATGGTCGCATGCAGGGTCTCAACAGCAGCTTCCAGTTCTGGCGTCCAGGCCACATCAAAGGCATCTATGGCATGGGCCAATTGTTCCATACTGGTCGCACCGATAATGACGGAAGTCATGAATTCCCGTGTTGCACAGAATTTAAGTGCCAATTGCGCCGGGGTTAGACCATGGGCAGCTGCCAGCTCGACATAATTTTTCAAGGCAGTTTCGGCCCCAGGCCCTTGATAACGCTGACCACGCTCAAACAAGGTCGACCGGGCTCCAGGCGGGCGGGCACCGCCCAGATATTTGCCCGTCAAATAACCTTGGGCCAGAGGTGAATAGGCCAGCAAACTGACCTGCTCGCGCATGGCAACCTCTGCCAGCCCGATCTCAAAAGTTCGATTGACCAAATTATATGCATTCTGGATTGAGGCGATACGCGGCAGCCCATTGCGTTCGGCCTCTTCAACATAGCGCATGACGCCCCATGCGGTCTCGTTCGACACCCCGATATGGCGGATCACACCCTTTTCAACCCAAGGAGCCAAGGCCGCCAACACGTCCTCGAATGCTGTGTAATCATCCTTGTAATCGCGATAGCTCCAGCCACCAAACATATTCACCCGCCGATCGGGCCAATGGATCTGATACAGATCGAGATAGTCGGTTTGCAGCCGCGAGAGGCTCTTGGTAATGGCCTCATCAATATTGGCTTTATTGACGCGCGAGCCTTCCCCTGAATCACGGAACCAATTCATGGGTGACCGGCCTGCCACTTTGGAGGCGAGGAAAATCTTGTCGCGATTGCCTCGCGCTTTCATCCATGTGCCAATGATCCGCTCTGTTGAGCCGGTGGTTTCAGGGCGCGGCGGGATGGAATAAAGCTCCGCGGTGTCGAAGAAATTGAGGCCGCGCTCAAAGGCATAATCCATCTGGGCGTGGCCCTCAGCCTCGGTATTCTGTTCACCCCACGTCATGGTGCCAAGGCAGATCAGCGGAACAGACAGGCCGGTGCGGCCCAGAGGTTTCATGATCATCGACAATTTCCTTTTGTAGCGGCTCGCTCTGGGGCGTGGGTTTAGGGGCGCTTGGGTTTAAGACCAAATGACTTTGCCACAAATGGCGCCAGTCGGGCAGCAATCCGGTCGGCCCCAACTGCATTGGGATGAATGCCATCGGCCTGATTGAGCGTGGGATTGAGCGCAACGCCTTCGAGCACAAACGGATCGAGCGCGACGCCATGTTTGCGGGCAAGGCCTGGATAAATCGCATCGAAGCGGGCCCGATAATCAGGCCCCCAATTGCTGGGTGCCCGCATACCCAAAAGGGCAATCTTGATCCCACGGGCTTTTGCACGGGCAATCATGGTATCGATATTTTTGCGCGCATCTTCCGGGCTGCGGCCTTGCAGCATGTCATTGGCCCCGATGGCCAACAACAGCCCATCTGTGCCACGCGGAACCGCGAAGTCAAAACGCGCCAAGGCCCCCGCACTCGTGTCGCCCGATAAGCCGGCATTGGCGATGCGAACATCATAGCCCGCTGCTTTAAGGCGGGCTTCAAGGCGCGCGGGAAAGGCCTCGCTGCGCTTGACGCCAAGCCCAGCCGTCAATGAATCACCGAAGGCAACAATGGTGAAAGGTCGCGGCGCTGGCGGGGTTGCCCTTTGCGCTTGGGCCTGCGCCGTGGCAGCACCCAAACCGACCGTTGCCACCCCCATCAAGAGGGTGCGGCGGGATGGCGATTGGGGATTCTTTTGCAGCATGACGTTTATTTAAGACTTCCAGCCCATTGCGACAGCCCCATTCCAGATTATGTGCAGTCCATGACCCAATCAGAAATCCTCCTCTCGCTCGACAATGTGACGCTTTCCTTGCCCGGTGCAGATGGACCGGTTCATATCCTCAAGGGGATTGATGGCCAGATCAGGGCGGGCGAGATTGTTGCAATCACGGGTCGGTCTGGATCGGGAAAATCTAGCCTGCTGGCTGTGGCTTCGGGTCTGGAGCCGGCCAGTGGTGGGTCAGTCAAATTGCTCGGAACAGAATTGGTTGGCCTCAACGAGGACCAATTGGCAGCGGTGCGTCGCGGCCGCGTCGGCATTGTATTCCAAGCCTTCCATCTTCTGCCCAATATGACGGCGCTGGAAAATGTCGCCACCGCGCTTGAGACTGCCGACATCGCCACCGGACAGACTGCACGCAAAGCCGCTGCTTCAGCCTTGGAAAAAGTCGGGCTTGGTCATCGCCTGAAACATTATCCCAGTCAGCTGTCCGGGGGTGAGCAACAACGTGTGGCCGTTGCTCGTGCGACTGTCATTCAGCCGAAGTTGATTTTTGCGGACGAGCCGACCGGCAATCTTGACCAGTCGGCCGGCCAATCGGTGCGCGATCTTCTGTTTGAGGTGGCACGCAGTCAGGGGGCAGCCCTTGTTTTGGTGACCCATGAGGCCAGTTTAGCAGAAGCCTGCGACCGTATCGTGCGGCTGGAAGACGGCAAGGTGGCGACATGACGCGCTGGACTTATGCCCTCTCCGTTGCCGTCGCTGAACTCAAAAGCGGCATTAAGGGCTTTGGTCTGTTTATGGTGTGCTTGGCGATTGGCGTAGCTGCCATTGCAGCAGCAGGCAGTATGGCACAAGCCTTTCGCGCCGGGCTGGATGCCGAGCAGCGTCGAATTCTGGGGGGCGATCTGGTCCTCAGTCTGCGCCAGCGCACCCCAAGCCCTGAGCAAATCGCCTTTTTCTCGGCCCGTGGCACGATGTCTCTGGCAATTGAGAGCAATACAATGGGCAGCGCCGGAGACATCCGCCGTCTGGTCCAGGTGCGCGCCGTTGATGGCCTGCACCCGCTCGAAGGTCAGGTGACTTTGGCTCCGGCAGGTAAGCTGCAAGATCTCCTTTCTCAAAAGGACGGTGTTTGGGGGGCGGTAGCTGAACAAGCCCTGCTCGACACGTTCAAGCTGAAGGTGGGCGATACACTGGCTCTGCCATATGGTGGGGTACAAATCCGCGCAGTTCTGGTGAAGGAACCCGATGCTTTGGGGCGCGGCTTTGCCTTTTCTCCGCGCCTGATGGTGTCAACCAAGGCGCTACAGCCGCTCAATCTTGCCCAACCGGGCTCGCTTTATTCGTCAGCATTACGGATCAAGTTGACCAATCCAGCAGACGCATCGGCCACAAAGATAGCCTTTGACAAAGCCTTTGCGCTTGATGCGCGCGCCTTGCGAGACAAGGCACGCTCTGCAGAAGGTTTTGGCCGCGCGCTGGATCGGGTTGAGCTCTTTTTGTCCTGTGTTGGATTTGCTGCCCTGTTAGCAGGGGGCTTAGGTGTTGCCGGTGCCGTGCGCGGCCATTTGCAGACCCGGCGCAGTTCCATCGCCATCTTGAAAGCCATGGGTGCATCGGGCGGCGATGTTCGTCTCGCCTATGGCATCCAAATTCTTTGTTTGGCACTTCTGGGCGCAGGACTTGGCGTTGCGATCGGCGGGGCTGCCCCATTTTTGACCGCCTGGGCATATGGCGACGCCTTGCCAGTCCCGATCGAACTCGCCCTGTTCCCAAGGCCGTTGGCTGCGGCCGTCGGCATTGGCCTTTTGTGCGCCTTTGCCTTTGCAGCCCAACCACTCGGTGCTGCCCGCGCAACCCCGCCATCCCATCTCCTGCGCGGTGGTGGTGGTGACCACGCCAGCCCCCTGCCCGAGCGTGTGGCCGCAGTCATTGGTCTGGTGGCACTGGCTGGTCTGTTTGCTGCCACAAGCCCCAATCCAATGATGGCATTGATGCTGGCTGGGGGAGCTGGAGTGGGTTGGCTCGCTTTTTATGGCTTGGGCAAATTGGCCCAGATCATTGCCCACCGGCTACCGCGCCCTGGCGGTGCGTTGGGCCTTGGCCTCGCGGCTTTGGGAGGGCCGGGTTCTTTGGCCCCGGCTGCTGCCCCGGCTTTAGGCCTCGGACTGGCACTTTTGGTCGCGCTCGGCCAGATCCAGTCCAATCTGGTGGCTCAGGTACGCGATACCGCACCCGCCAAAGCCCCCACAGTGGCCTATACTGAAATTCCCGATGCCGACGCGGCCCGCTTTGATGCTGTTATAAAAGCCGTGGTCCCCAGCTTGAAGCCCGAGGATTACATCCGCACCCCCGTGATGACGATCCGCATCATCAGCCTAAATGGACAGGAGCTTGACCCCGCCAAGGTGAAGCCTTCCGAGCGCTGGTTGGTAGAACAAGAAATCGGCTCGACCTGGCAAGCCAAACCCCCGGCTGGGGCCGAGATTGTGGCGGGAAGCTGGTGGCCGCAAGACTGGAATGATCCGTTTGAAGCTCGTGTCAGCCTTGAAGTTGAGGCCGCCGAGGGGATCGGGGCCAAAGTGGGCGACACATTGGGCATTTTGGTGTCAGGCCGGGAAATCGAGGCCAAGATCGACAATTTCCGCAAGATTGAATGGGGCGGATTTGGCCCCAATCTGGCTGTGGTGTTTGCCCCGGGTGCCTTTGAGGGGGCCCAGTTCCGCCATTTTGCTATTGCCCGCCTCTCACCCGACGAAGAGACCCGCATGACGACTGCGCTGGCGAAGGACTTTCCCGCAGTTGGCATTATCCGGGTACGCGATGCCTTGGCCGCCACGGGCGATTTGTTCGATAGCCTGGCTATGGCAGTCCAAGCCATCGCAGCTGTTGCACTTGCAGCCGGTGCAGCCGCCGTGGCCGGGGCCTTGGCCGCCGGCAGTCGGCGCAGATTGTATGAAGCAGCCATTCTCAAAAGCCTGGGCGCAAGCCGGGCCCGGATTGTAGTAGCCCTAGCCCTTGAGCAGGCGTGCGCGGGATTGATTGCCGCGCTGATCGGCGCGGGCTTGGGCCTTGGTGCAGCCTATTGGATTGTTACTGCGATGCTGGAGGCCGATTGGGTGTTGAATATCAACCTATTGGTGTCGATTGTCGCCGGAGCCGTGACTGCCTTTGGTCTAATCGGGGTGGTCATCGGCTTTGCCGCACTGGGTCGGCCCCCGTACCGGGTTCTGGCCTCTGCGTCAGAGTTTGGGTGAAGCGACTTTACCCGACCTTGATTGACATGCAAAAAAGCCGCCCATTGAGCGGCTTCTACGGCAAACTGGGATTTACAGACAACGGTTTAGCGGCCTTGTCATCGCGCCCGCTAAACCGGATCCAAATTGCTTCAGTCCAGAGCGCTCATAGAAGTCGGCTGCTTGTCGGTTCTCTTCAGCCATCCGTAGTGTAAACCCGTTGGGCATCATTGTTTTCGCGTGCGCCATTAACGCGGCTCCTACGCCTGACCCCTGGGCCTCTGGAAGCACAAAAATCTGATCCAAAACGTTCGCGCTGAGTTTGAGCGCCAACATGCCTATGATCTGGCCGACGCGCTCCGCCAAAAACAACTCCCAACCAGCATCCAACTCCGCGTTTATGCGTGATCGCATACTGTCCTGCGTAGGAAGCTGCGCCGCTATGGCATCGATCGAAGAAGTGCTCGCATGCCAAACGTAGGCGATCTGGTCGAGATCGCTTTTTGTCGCCGCTCGGATCGTTAGGCTTGCGTCCATGGCTAAACCATAGAGCAACGAGGTGCAGGAGCAACATATTCAGCCCACCAGTTGCGACCTTTCTAGCGACGTCAATGCGCTGCGACCAATGTCGGCTTTCTGGAAAGCCCGGTTTCCCCTTCACCGGCAACCTCTGGCGCATTTCTGAGCGGCGGCAGTTCGGCAAAAGTTGGCCGAAAGGGGACGTTCAATTCCGAATAGGTGTACCAATCATACGGCAAAATTTTCAAAGTAAGCTGAGGGGCCACTTTGCTTACACGTATATCTTGGGGTGGTGCCTGACGCCAGGCGATCTTGCGTGAGCCATAGGCTCACGACACACAATTAGCTAGCTCATGTTTCTTTGTTCTATGCGCTCCAGCAACAATCCAGTGCCTGCACTCGCACCGATCTGATATAGTAGGCGTTTCCAGATACCCGCGAAATATCACCCTTTTCACAGAGAGCGTTGCTGCATCGCTAGCGAGTATCGGTGACTGTGTCCTTCACAACTTCAAAGCGCAAATTACAAAACCAATCAGATTCCCCAGCGGGTTTGAAGTCACCAGGTAGCACCCTAATTTTAATGCACTTTATTTTCCGAACATCAAAATCTGTTTCCTGGCGGCCAGTTGTAACGTTGATTTCGCCATTTGGGTCGTATTCAAAATATATGCGATTTGAAAGACCGAATGGAGCTGATGGGCTGTTCACAGAACCGACAACGTATTCGGAACAAGGGTAAATACTTTGCTCTTCAACGCATGTCTTCAGGCGTACTTGATTTGGTCCCCAAGCAATCCGCTTTGCATCGACAGCATCCACTGCAACATAACCCATTGTTTGGCCCCTTGGGCCCGCAAGCATAGCTGCGTCTTGAATCTCAATATGAGTATCGCGCGTGGTACATCCAGAGACCGGGAACACAGCAAGAGAAATAATCCCAATTCTGGTGGCCACTGTCATTTTCGAACTCCTTCAATCAATCCTTTCGCGCCGATGGCAAACATCATTTTATCAAAGTCTGCATGATCTGCATTTCGTGCGGAGACAGTGCGTGTCGCCTTCTCTTGGATCACTTGTGGTGTCTTCCTCCAGAAGGCGGCCGGCACATCGCCAGGGCCGATCCCTGGTTTGTCAGCCGTAACGTTCACCCAAGTCGTTGCAATGCCTCTAAGGTGCTCCGCATATGGAGCTAAGGCCAATTTTGGAATGTAATGAGGATTGAAGGCAAAGCGTTGCTTAAATTCGATCCACGGGCAGGGATAGGGCGATGTTCCAATCACCCTTTGGTCTGCGTTAAATGCGATGGCGGGAGGAAGTCCTATCTGCTCTTCGAACATGTCTAGCTTCAGCCTCTCAACAACCAGCCAAAGCTCCTTTGGAAATTCGACTTGATCGAGTCAGCCTCTTTATCTCTCATGAACGTCCGCTTTCAAGCAACCACCAACCCACCCCAAACGGCAACCCTTGGCGCAAAGCAGACCATAGGACAAGATTCACAATTAATATTTCCGGACAGAAGGGGTGAAAGGTTGGCCCTGAGGCGGCGGTTGCGATCAGGGAACATGTCTTGCAGTTGGCTGTCTGCTTTTCTGTCCCGGCTGACCGTCGCCGTGGCGATAACTGACCGCCTTTCGTGGCAAACAGCGCGGTGTTTGGTGGCTTGTAACAAGTGGCATCGGGAATTTTGAATTATCTAATCAAGGCATTACGAAGACACACTTATTTCTATCTATCCGCTAGATTCATTCATTACAATAATAGATAATCCCTATGGGAGATTTGCTTAAGGCGCTGGGTGGGTGCGCAAGTCAACTCTGTCCCAGCGCTTGTAGGCTGGCAGCCTCCGCTTTGAGCCAAGCGCGTGCGGGCTTCCAATCGGGCATCAAGCGGCTGACATGAGCCCAAAAGGCCGGGGAGTGATTGAGTTCGCACAAATGGGCGAGCTCATGAGCAACCACATATTCGAACACCTTCGGCGGGGCGCCGATCAAGCGCCAGGAGAGCCGAATATCGCCTTGAGATGTGCACGACCCCCACCGCGTACGCATATCGCCCAAACGGATTGAGGTCGGTCGGCGGCCCAGCTTCACGGCGAGACGGTCTGCATAATCGAGCGCGTCGGACTGGGCAAAGCCTTTCAGTGCGGCAAGCGTGCGGGCAGCAAAACGTGCGGAGCTGGAGGCGATTACCAGAACCGGATCACAGCCATCTTGAAAGCTGGCAGCACCGCGCCCCTCAATGCGGACGAGCCTTGTTGGTCTGCCGCGAAATAGGATGAGGCGGCCTTCTAAAAAAGTGGCAGGTGGCGGTAATGCGTCCAACCGGGCATCAATCCAACCCAGATTATCCTGGACGAAAGCCATGGCTTGACGTTGTGACAGTCGGACCGGTCCACTCACCTTAAGGCAGCGCGAAATGGGATCCATACGCAAGCTGAGGCGCTTAGCACCGCGACGGGGCGTGATATGAACCTCAAGGGAACGCCCGGAAGGCAAAGCCAGCCGGGTCGAATGTTCCGCCATGTTTCCAGCCTCAGTTCGGCGAGATCGGAGCCCCGGAAACCGGCGCGCCCACACCCTTTGCAGGTTTGGCCTCAGCCCGACGCGTGGCCGGCGCAGGCGCACGTTTCGGCAGGCCCGCAGCCAGCAATTCATATGCGCGCTTCAACTGATAATCCTCCGATTCTTTCCAACCAACCGGAGGCATTTCTGCGGGCATATGGGGCGGCTTGCGTTTGACCCCGCTTTCATTATCCAGCGCGTGTGGCAGATCTTCCTCACCCCGGAACAGCGCTTTGCGCTCATTGAGCTGTTCTTCGGTTATTCTAACGGCGCTAATCTCAATATCGGGTTCAATCCCAGCACCTTGGATCGAGCGTCCTGCTGGTGTGTAATATTTCGACGTGGTCAAGCGCAGGGCACCATCAGAACCGTTGCGCAAGGGAATAATGTTTTGAACCGAGCCTTTACCGAATGAACCCATGCCAACAATCGTGGCCCGTCCGCGGTCCTGCAGTGCCCCGGCCACAATCTCAGAGGCCGATGCCGTTCCTTCATTGATCAGCACCACCATTGGCACACCTTCCAGTCGCTGACCCGGTGTCGCGAGGCGACTGTCGACATCATCGGGCCGACGTCCACGGGTTTGCACCAGCACACCCCGATCAATGAACACGTCCGCCACTTCGGTAGCCTGGTCCAGCAACCCACCACCATTATTGCGCAGATCGAGCACAATGCCTTTCAAGCGCCCACCCAGCTTGCGCTGAATATCATCAATTGCCTTGTTCAAGCCCTCGCTTGTGCGTTCATTGACGAAGGTCGAAATACGAATATAGCCGTAATCACCCTCGATCTTGCTGGTCACGGGCTTCAGGACAATGATTTCGCGTTTGAGCTTTGCCACGAAAGGTTCTTGGCCTTCCCGTGCAATTGTAACGTCGACCGACGTCCCTTCTGGCCCGCGCATCTTCTTGACAGCTTCATCAAGCGGCAAACCCAAAATGGAAACGCCATCTACCGCGATCAGCTTGTCACCGCTTTTGATCCCGGCTCTGGCCGCGGGGCCTTCGTCCATCGGCGAAATCACCTTGACTGCCCCATCCTCTGAGGTCACCTCAATGCCAAGACCGCCATATTCGCCCTTGGTTGCCGATTGCAGATCCTTAAAGTCATCGGAAGTCATCAGGCTGGAATGTGGGTCAAGAGACTGCAACATCCCATCGATCGCCGCGGCAATCAATTTGTCGTCCTTCACGGGCACGACATAATCGCTTTTGACACTGGCCAGCACATCGGCAAACAATTCCAGCTGGCGTAAGGTGTCGCTGCTATTGGCCGCGCTTCTGGCTGCTTCTGACTTGCCACCGGCAGACCAAGCCACGGCCGTCGCACCCAAGGCTGCCCCTAAACCCAGCGTTCCGGCCAGGACAGGCGCGATCCACCAGCGCTGTGTCTTTTGGGAATTGGTCATCGGGGTTGTCTCCAGGTTCAGCATTAGTCGTTGGCCCATGCGCGGCCAGATGATCTTCAAGCTATATAGTCAAATGAAACTGGTTAAGCACCACCTACCGCAGTTCATTGCGCGGAATTAATCTGCATATTCGACGATATGACCCGTTCCGGCCTTAGATACCGTCTGGTTGCCGCAGCCACAGGCTTGGATTTTGCGGCGTACTTTGCTTGCGGATCTCCATATAGAGATCTGGATCTAGGCGGACGTCGTCCGTCATTTCCCCAATGGGCTCTCCGGCGAGGACTTCTTGGCCAGCTTCGGCGAAGGTTGTGGCCATCCCTGCCAAAACAATATGATAGCCATTGCCGACGTTGAGAATCATCACCCTTCCATAGGAACGAAACGGACCGGCAAACTCAATTTCACCATCATAAGGGGCAACCACTTGGGCTGATCTGCGCGTGCGGATGGTGATGCCTTCGCTGCGACCACCGCTCTCAAGATTGGCACCAAATCGGGTGACAATCTGCCCATAAGCTGGATAGCTGACATTGCCCAAAGCACGGTCAAAACCTTGCGCGAAGTCGGACCCATCTGGTTCTTGTAACCCAGACAAGCCAGGGATTGATCCACCCAGACGCAGCACCAATTCCTTGAGATCGTTTGAGCGGCGAAGAATCTCTGAAATGCGGGCCCGCTCTGACTCAGCATCCCGCATGATGCGGGCTTGGAGCATGCGTCGCTCTTGTATAAGGCCACCGATCGTCTGACGTGCCACAATCAGGCGCGTATTAGCCTCCCGATAACGTGTGTTCTGCATCAGGATCGATTCCCGGACTTGCTTTAGTCGGGCAATGTCATTGGCAGCTTGGCGCGCGCGATCATCGAGCAGAGGCGCGATTTCGCCCATCAAGATAGCCACCCGGGCTGCCTCAGCTGCATTTTCAGGCCGTACTGCCAAAGCGGGCGGCCGGTCCCGCTCCATCGCGATAAGCGCAATAACAACATCTTCCAATGCATCACGATTGCTTTCCAGCTTAGCATTGAGGCGACGCTCTTGTGCCCGCAAATCGATCAGGCGGGTCTCGGAGCTTTCCACTTCGCGCTCAAGCCGATCACGATCTTCAGCCGCCGCGACCAGTTTTTTTCGAAGGGTTTCAGCGTCATTGGCCAGTCTATTGGCATCTTCAACCAAAGCGCCGACACGCTCCTCACGACGCTGGCGCTCGGCGTCCAGCCGCTTCAATTCCTGTTCCGCCGAGCTCTGGCCATAGACAGGCATGGCTGCGCCGAGGGAAAGGCCAATCAGAAGAAGTGCCCGAAGTTTGCGCATAGGGATGAAATAGCCAGATTTGCACGCAGGGTCATCCCCCCGCATCAGGCCGTCAAACCCGATGGTAGGGTGTGCCCGATAAAATGGCGATTGCGCGATAAATTTGTTCAGCAGCCATGGCCCGCACCAGCTTGTGTGGCCAAGTCCAAGACCCAAAGGCCAAGCTCTGATGAGCTGCACGTTTCAACGCTTCCCCGTGACCATCTGGTCCACCAATCACGAGGACGACTTGCCGAGTGCCTTGATCACGCAGGGCCGCCAGCCGATTAGCAAATCTGACAGATCCTGGCGTGTCGCCGCGTTCATCCAAGGCAATGATAAAACTCCCCGGCTCTATGGCAGCCAAGAGCGCAGCAGCCTCCTTGTCACGGTCGGGTTCGCGCAGTCGCGGATCGACCTCCATCAAGCGCACGGACTTAAATCCCAGGGGCTTACCCATGGCATCAGCCCGCCCCATCCAATCAAGGGTGAGAATATGTTCAGGTTCTTGGGACTTAAGCCGCCCGATGGCAGCCAGAGTCAGGTTCAAGCCGCACCTGCGGCATGGCGGGTTTCCCCGGTCCAAATCCGCTCAATCGCATAGAAGGCCCGCACTTCTGGCCGAAAAATATGCGCCACGATATCACCGGCATCAATCAAAACCCAATCCGCATTGGGCAAGCCTTCAACCCGCGCCTTGCCAACGCCAGCATCTTTCAACTTGCGCACAATATGATCAGCTATCGCGGCGACATGGCGCTGGGATCGCCCGGAGGCGACGATGATGGCATCAGCGATGGAGCTTTTTCCAGTCAGATCAATGCACAAAACATCTTCGGCCTGATCATCATCCAACGATGTGAGGATGATGTTCTTAAGATCAACGGGGAGATTATCAGTCATTTCGGACGACAGGGGATGAGCCTTTCTGCAACGAGAAAGTCACTCTAGCATGGATGCAGGAAAATTGCATGTCCTGTTGCAGGCCCAGTCAAACTGGCCCGAAAAATGCTTTCTTAAGGCCATTCTGCTAAAGCTTAGTTGGTTCATATTGGACGAGGTTTGGCGTCTCGATTTTGATCATTTGTCTGTTGATTAAGGCTGATTATCTTCAGGAAGCCCAACGGACACGAGCGCCACGGCATAGGGTGTAGAGATGAAGGAAACCGTTGCCCTCGATGTCGCGCGCGCGCCGCTGGTGCTGCCCGAGCGGCTGGCTGGGGAACGGGCCAAAACAGCTAAATTAGTGGCCCAGCGCAGCTTAATTGTTTGGGGTGAGCATTGCTCTGAGTGCGCGGCACCGGCCTGTTATACGGCCTGCAATTTCTACACCCCGCGGCCGGACGGACATTGTCGGCGCTTTGTACATGGAATTGAGACCGTTGAGCACGGGGGTCCAACGGACATACCTCTGACGCGCATTCGCTTTCGCCGGTGGGGCAAGCTTGAGGGGCGCGGTCCGGTGCGTGCACTTGGTCTGGCCGAAGCCGCACGTCTGGAGCAGGCCGTTCGCCCAGCATTGGGTCTGGGCCTCGCGGTGCTGGCGCGCAAGCTGGCGCGCGATCAGACAAATCACCATCGTGCCTTGGCGCAAGGCAAGGCTGAAGGCTTTGACAGCTTCATGGTTGAGGGGGCCGCGCTTTCGGGCGACGATTTGGCGTTCACTTTGACGATCATGCCCACCGACAAGCAGAATCCGGCTCTGTTTCAAACCCGCTTCAGTCTGACACGCGACTGGTCACGGACGACAATTCCGCTGGCCGACATCACGCGCCACCTTGACCTATCATTTGACCATTTGATCCAGATCGAACCAGTAGGTGAGGCAGAAGGTGTCGAAGCTTTGTTCGGCTTGTGCGACTTTGTCAGCCTTGCCAAAGCCGATAATCGGCCAGCGAACCAAACGGCAGCCCCCATCATGCCGGCCACAAAAGCCAAAGTGGTGGTGTGGGACCTCGATCACACGATCTGGGATGGCATATTGGTTGAGGATGGGGCGGAAGGCCTGCGGGTGCGACCGGGCATACGTGAGGTGATCGAGGCACTCGATGCGCGCGGAATCCTGCAGTCGGTTGCGAGCAAGAACGATCACGCGCCTGCCATGGCAGCGCTGCGCCACCATGGTTTGTCTGACTATTTGCTGGTACCCCAAATTGGCTGGGGCCCCAAAAGTGCCAGCCTGACGCGGATTGCAGATGCCCTCAATCTGGGGCTCGACAGTTTTGTCTTCATTGATGACCAGCCGTTTGAGCGCGGTGAGGTTGGCGAAACGCACCCGAGCGTCACTGTATTCAACGAGGTCGACGCCCTCAGCCTTTTGGACAGGCCGCAATTTGACGTACCAATCACGGCCGAAAGCCGTGGTCGACGGGCCCTCTATGCGGTTGAGGCTGCGCGCGCCCAAGCCGCAGAGGCCGCGGACGGGAATATGGACGACTTCTTGCGGAATTGCGCGCTTGTCTTAGATCTCGCCCCTTTGGGATCAGATGACATTGAACGTGTGTATGAATTGTCCCAACGAACCAACCAGCTCAATGTGGCAGCCACCCGCTTCACACGCGAGGAAGTTGCCGCTTTGGCAACGCCTAAAAACGGGGTTGAAGCATGGACGATGCGCTGCCGCGACCGCTTCGGCGATTACGGTCTTATCGGATTTGCCCACATCAAACCCGATGTGGGTCAAATGCTCGACTTTTTCATGAGCTGCCGTGTGCAGCGTAAACGTGTTGAAGCTGCCTTCTTAGGATGGTTGGCCGAGCACTGTGCTGGTGCGGAGGTGCTCACCATCCAGTATCGAAAAACGGCGCGCAATGATGCTGCACTTGCGATGTTTGAGGCTTTGGGATTCACACTGCGGACGACTGGAGAAGGGGAAGGTGACTTGCGTCTCACTCTACCGACCGATGTGGCCGGGGCCGACATTGTGAAAGTGCAAATCACCCAAGCGACGCAGGCTGCGCTTGCCGCACAGGAGATGGTCTAAGACATGGCCCAAGGACTTGTGGCGCGCGCCGGGGCGGCATTGGCCCGAGCCATCCCCCTCAACCCCATCCAATCAAAACTAACTCAAGCCATAGCCTCGATCAGTTTTGATGACATTCCTCTTTCGGCAGCCCGCGTTGGCGCACCCATCCTGAACCAAGCTGGCATGAGCGGCACGTTCTATGTCTGCGGCGGACATACGGGCAAGAGTTTCGAGGACCGCCCCCAGCATGAGCGATCAGACCTCATTGCCCTGCACGAGGCCGGCCATGAAATTGCCTGCCACAGCTTTGCTCATCCGTTCGTGACCCGCCTCAACACTGCAGCCCGCGATCGAGACCGCTTGGCCAATGCGGACTTTATCGCACAGACATTGGGGGATGTTCGGCTATCCAGCTTTGCCTATCCATATGGCGCGGTCAGCTTGTCAGCAAAGGCCTATTATGCCCGCCATTTCTTCACATGCCGTGGCGTCTATCGCGGCCTGAACAGAGGACGGGTGGATTTTGGCGACCTGCGCGCCATCGGGATCGAGCGCCGCCAGCATGATATGGGCCAGGTACGCGCGTTGATTGCCGAGGCTGTTGCCACACAGGCCTGGATCATTTTCTTCACCCATGATGTCGGGCCGGACCCATCGGCTTATGGGTGTCGGCCGCAAGATCTCGAAGATGTCATCGCTGCCCTTCACGATGCCAAGGTGGAGACCCTGCCCGTCAAGGCAGCAGCAGCCAAACTGATGTTTGGTTGAGATCAGCTGCGCAAGCTGCGGATGGCTTCGATCAAGGCGACACTGGCCCGATCGCGATGAGAACTCGGCCCCTTCTGCAGATCCGCGTCAATTTCGCTGGCAATCACTTTGCCCAATTCCACGCCCCATTGGTCGAAGGAATTGACGCCCCACAGCTTGCCCTCAACAAAGGTGCGATGCTCGCAAAAGGCCAGATAGGCACCGAAATTCTCCGGGCTCAATCGGTCCATCAAGACAAAGCTCGATGGTCGGTTGCCGCTGAACACCCGATGCGGCGCAATGGCAGCAATGGAGGCATCATCAGCACCGGCGGCCCGCATCGTGGCCTCGACGTCTGCGCGCGTTTTGCCATGGGTCAAGGCTTCGGCCTGAGCGAGCGCATTGGCCAAGGTCATGCGGGTGCGAGCAGGCGCATCCTCGTTGTCGGTGGCAATGGCAATGAACTCGACCGGGGTCACATCGGGGCTCTGATGGAGATGCTGGAAGAAGGCATGCTGGGCATTGGTGCCTTCTGCCCCCCACACAACCGGACCGGACGTTGAAACGCGCTGACCGGCCAAATTGACCGACTTGCCGTTGGATTCCATCTCAAGCTGTTGCAGGAATTGCGGCAGAAGACGCAGACGCTTGGCATAAGGAATGACAGCCCGGCTCTTGAAATCAAGGCACGTGCGATTCCACCAGCCGATCAGGCCTGCAATCACCACCGGATTTTGGGCCAGAGGCAAGGTTTCAAACAGATGGTCCATCGCCGCAGCACCGGCGTGCATGCGGGCAATCACATCTGGCCCCAACGCAATCTTGCACGAGAGCCCAACAGCCGACCACAGAGAGAAACGGCCACCGACCCATTCCTTGAAGTCAAACACCCGATCTGGCCGGAAACCTGCAGCCTTGGTCCGTTCTGGTGCGGCACTAATCGCAACAAGATGGGCGCTGTCATCTGGCCCAATCGCGGCCTGTAGCCACGCCCGTGCTGCCTTGAGATTTTCCAGCGTCTCCAGCGTCGTGAAGGTTTTCGACACGCACAGGATCAAGGTCTCACGCGGATCAAGCCCGGCGAGTGCTGCGGCCAATTCACCTGGCTCAATATTGGCGGCAAAGCGCAATATGATGTCGCTGCCAGCACTTGGGGCCAAAGCCTCATGAACCAGTCGTGGTCCAAGGTCAGAACCACCAATGCCGATGTGAACAATCGCTTTAAAAGGCCTGCCGTCGGTTGCACAAATGCTGCCATCACGCACCCCATGGGCAAAAGCGGTCGCAGCAGCCCGCCCCGTCCGCACAGCCGTGCTGATCGCCTCGCCCTTGGCAAAAAAGTCGCGCCCTGGCTGACGCAGAGCCATATGCAGCACCGCGCGGCCCTCGGTCGCATTTATCGGCTTGCCGGAAAAAAGGTCGGCACGCGCTTGTTCAAGTCCAATTTCTTGGGCATGGGTAAGGAGGGCGTCGAAATCAGCTTCAGAGAGCAAGGCGCGCGAGAAGTCAAAATGCAGACCTTGGGCCGTGATTGTCAGGCGTTGATGCCGGACAGGATCGGACACCAAATCAGGGAGGCTGGCAGAAGATGCGGACTGGCCACGGGCGATCAGATCAGAATATGTCATGGCCCACCCTTGCCAAGACACTGAAGGCTTGTCGAGGCCTCCCACCCTTGCGTATCCGCGTATTTGCCATGCCAGACTGAGGACAGAAGATGCCCCAACCTGCTCCAGAGACCCTTTTGGAAGAGGGTCATGCCACCTCAGGCCTTGGCCAGCGGATCGGCTTTTTCCTGGGCCTTGCCATTGCCGGGACGATGGCATGGCTGGGCGCACCGGACGGATTAAACCCCAAAGCCTGGCTGGCCCTTTGTCTATTGGCTTTGATGATCGTCTGGTGGGTGAGTGAAGCCATTCCGGTGGCCGCAACCGCATTATTGCCTCTGTGTATCCTGCCGATGATGGGTGTGCTCAAGCCGGTGGAGGCGGCCGCCCCCTATGCCGACCCGATCATTTTTCTCTTCATCGGCGGCTTCATGATTGCAGCGGCTATTGAGCAATCAGGTCTGCACCGGCGTATCGCCATCCATGTGCTTTTGCTGGTGGGCAGCAGTCCTGCCGCGATTGTGGGCGGCTTCATGTTGGCCACGACCTTGTTGTCAATGTGGATTTCCAACACCGCCACCGCCTTGATGATGACCCCGATTGCGCTGGCCGTCTGCCAAGCTGCAGCCCCAGAGGGGCCGCACCGCCGTTCCTTGATGGCAGCTTGTGTGCTGGGCGTGGCCTATTGTGCCTCAATCGGTGGGGTGGGTACGCCAATTGGCACCCCGACAAATCTGATCGGCGCACGCTGGCTTGAGGCCAATGGCGTGGGATTGAGCTTTCCTCAATGGATGGCGATTGGCGGGGCGATCATTGCGATCATGGTGCCCTTGACCTGGTTTGTCCTGACGCGCATTGCCTATCGCTTACCCAAACATTTGGGCGATGATACCGCCCGCGCGGTGATCGCTGCAGAGGCCCGCGCCCTCGGCCCCATCAGCCGGAAAGAAGGTCGGGTTCTGGTCATCTTTCTGCTGGTCGCACTGGCCTGGATTTTTCGCGAACCTCTCAGTAAGCTGCCGGGCTTGTCAGGCTTGACCGATATGGTGATTGCGGTTCTGGGGGCTGTTGCCCTGTTCATCGTCCCAGCGGGGGACAAGACCAATCCCGGCAAAGGCTTGTTGGATTGGGATGTGGCTGAGCGTATCCCCTGGGGGATCGCCATCCTGTTTGGTGGGGGCTTATCGATTGCTGCGGCGCTCGAACAAACTGGCCTGTCGAGCTATATTGGCGCGCAGCTGACTGGACTGGGGGCGCTGCCGGTTCTTCTTGTGGTTCTGATTTTGGTGGGGGCGACGGTGTTTTTGTCGGAACTGGCCTCCAATGTTGCCACCTTGACGGCGATGCTGCCCGTGCTGACCGCCATGGTCGCAGGCTCTGGCGGAGACCCTCTGATGATTGGGGCGTCCGCCACATTTGCTGCAAGCTTCGGCTTCATGCTGCCCATTGCCACGGCCGCCAATGCCATTGCCTATGCCACAGGTGCGCCCCAGCAAAGGGAGATGTTGCGGGTTGGCTTTTTCCTCAATCTGTGCGGCATCGCCACGATTGCGCTGGCAGTTGGCCTGATCGGGCCGTTGATACGCAATTGAGGCCCTTAACAAGGCCGCACGAGCACCCTAAAGTCGGGGCAACATGCCAGCCAACTTTTTCGGGGAGCCCCCATGCGTGAGTCCATTTTGATCGGTGCCGGGGGCGAACCGCTCGCCCCGATTGAACTCCTGTTGAAGCGGGCCAACCGCCACGGTCTGGTCGCGGGGGCAACGGGGACGGGCAAGACCGTGACGTTGCAAGTTCTCGCCGAAGGATTGTCTCGGGCGGGGGTTCCGGTGTTTGCCGCGGACATCAAGGGTGATTTGTCTGGCATCAGTCAGAATTGGGAGCCCTCGGCCCCGTTCAAGGCGCGTGCGGAACAAATTGGCCTGACTGAATATCAAACCGATGCCACCCCCACTGTCTATTGGGACCTGTATGGGCAAAAGGGCCATCCAGTGCGCACCACCATTTCGGAGATGGGGCCCACATTGCTTGCCCGTTTGATGGAGGTGACTGATGCCCAAGAAGGCGCGCTGGCAGTCGCCTTCAAAATGGCCGATGAGGAAGGGCTTTTGTTGCTCGACCTCAAAGACCTCAAAGCCATTCTGGACTTTATGGCCGAGCATGATGATGTGGTGTCCAAGAAATATGGGCTTGTGACACCCCAATCGATCGCCGCCTTGCAGCGCAAAATCCTGCAACTTGATCAGGCAGGGGCAGGTGGCTTCTTTGGCGAGCCTGCCCTTGATTTGGCCGACTTTATGCGGACCGACCTGTCAGGCCGTGGGATTGTCAATATTCTGGCCGCCGACAAACTGGTGCAAAGCCCGACGCTTTATGCCACCTTCCTGTTGTGGATGCTGTCGGAATTATTCGAACATTTGCCCGAGGTCGGCGACCTCGACAAGCCAAAGCTGGTCTTCTTCTTTGATGAAGCCCATTTGTTGTTCAAAGACGCCCCCAAAGCCCTGTTGTCGACCATTGAGCAAGTGGTCCGCCTGATCCGCTCCAAGGGGGTGGGGGTGTATTTTGTTACCCAGAACCCGCAAGACATTCCCGAAACCGTGCTGGCGCAATTGGGCAATCGCATCCAGCACGCATTGCGCGCCTATACGCCAAGCGAGACCAAGGCCGTGCGCACAGCTGCCGAAAGCTTCCGACCTAATCCGCGTTTCAAGACAGAAGAGATGATCACTTCTTTGGGTGTGGGCGAAGCGCTGGTTTCGACCTTGGACGACAAGGGTGTGCCTACCATGGTAGAGCGCACATTGATCCGCCCGCCGGTCAGCCAAGTTGGCCCGTGTAGCCCCGAGGCCCGCGCCCGCGTGATGGCAGCAAGCCCGATTGGGCCGCGCTATGACCGTGTCGCAGATCGCGACAGCGCCTTTGAGATCCTGGCACGCAAGTCAGCCGAGCTTGAGGCCCAGCAGGCTGAGCTTGAAGCCCGTGAAGCGGCCCCCAGCCCCCGATCCAGCAGCTCCCGCCAGGAAAGTCCTGATGATGGTGGCCTGATGGGGGTGATCTTTGGTACTGGCAGACGTGGCAATCGGCAGAGTTTGGCTGAAACAGCCGTCAAAAGCATGGTGCGTCAGGCCAGCTCGACCATTGGGCGGGAATTGATGCGCGGGCTTTTGGGATCGCTTCGGCGACGCTAGCGACAAAGCCTGATCAGGTAAAAGTCGCTCAGCAGGAGGATTTTCCTGCCCATGTCCCTCGCCATCATCGGTCAGGCTTGATATGACAAAACAAGCTGGTGGCCTGCCTTCCGGGCAGGACCCATAAGATGCGCGCACGTCGCGACCAGATCAGCAAAAGGGAGTCTGCCATGATTGAACGCAAGCAATTTTACATCGATGGAGCCTGGGTTGATCCGGTGACGCCACGCGATCATCACGTCATCAATCCGGCAACTGAAGAGCCAATTGCCGTCATCTCTCTGGGGAGCGAGGCGGATGCCGTTAAGGCCATTTTGGCGGCCCGCGCTGCCTTTCCAGCCTTCTCCGAGACCAGCTTGGACGAGCGAATTGCCTTGATGGAAAAGATCATTGCGCTTTACTCGGCCAAAATGCCCGAAATTGCCCAAGCCATCAGCCAAGAAATGGGCGCTCCGATGTGGCTGGCCAGTGCTGCCCAAGCCCCCTCTGGCTTGAGCCAATTGATGGGCGCACTCAATGCGCTGAAAGAATTCACATGGGAACACTCCCGCGGCAATACCCGCATTCGCTATGAAGCCATTGGCGTGTGCAGCTTGATCACCCCTTGGAACTGGCCGATGAACCAGATTGGCTGCAAAGTGGGGCCGGCCTTGGCTGCTGGCTGCACCATGGTGCTGAAGCCCTCCGAATTGGCCCCGCTTGACGCTATGATCTTGGCAGACATCATCCATGAAGCGGGTGTGCCAAAGGGCGTGTTCAACCTGGTCAATGGTGACGGCCCAGGCGTTGGCAGCGTCTTGTCTACCCACGAGGAAGTCGACTTTGTGTCCTTTACCGGCTCAACCCGCGCCGGGATCGAAATCGCCAAGAGCGCGGCACCCACCGTCAAGCGCATCGCCCAAGAACTCGGCGGCAAGTCGCCCAATATTGTGCTGGAAGATGCCGATCTTCAAAAGGCTGTGTCGTCCGGCGTGATGCAAGTGATGACCAATTCGGGCCAGTCATGCAACGCGCCAACCCGCATGTTCGTGCCCCGCCCGAAATTGGGTGAAGCCGCAGCCATCGCCAAAGCAACGGCTGAATCGGTCGTTGTGGCAGATCCTGCCGGCGACAAGCGTTTTGCCATGGGCCCGCTTGCCAATGGCCGCCAGTTTGAGAAGGTGCAATCCTTGATCGAGATCGGCATGAAAGAGGCAGAGCTTGTCACTGGCGGTCTGGGTCGCCCCGAAGGCTTCAATAAAGGCTATTTCGTGCGCCCCACCGTGTTTGTTAGCCAAACAAACGACACCACGATTGCACGGGAAGAAATCTTCGGCCCTGTCTTGACCATGATCCCCTATGATACCGAAGAAGATGCCATTCGCATGGCTAATGATACGGTCTATGGCCTGTCAGGCTATGTGCAGTCCGAGAATCTGGACCACGCGCGCCAGGTCGCCAAACAAATCCGCGCGGGCATGATCCATATCAATGGGGCAAGTACGGATTCGGTCGCGCCCTTTGGTGGCTACAAACAATCAGGCAATGGCCGCGAATGGGGCGACTTCGGCCTCGAAGAATTCCTCGAAGTCAAAGCCGTCATGGGCTATGGTGCCGTCGCGGCGGAATAGAGCATAGGTCACCGAAGAGCCCCTCTCCCTCCAGGAGAGGGGTTAGGGTGAGGGCTTAGACTCACAGATTTGATTGCGGTTTAGAATCCCTCTTCCCACAAACCTAATAGTGCTTGCGCCGGGCCCCCTCTCCCCCGACCCCT
>NZ_BFBR01000014.1 GCF_003112735.1 Candidatus Phycosocius bacilliformis | reverse complement strand
GCACTTTGCGCGCCTTCTTGCGGCGCAGGTTTTCAACCTGCGGCTTGGCGACCAATTCATGCTCCAGATCAAGCGCCATCAGGATCAATATCCGGCGCAAGAAGGCCTCAAGCGCGCGCACCCCCGCGCGCAAACGTGCGGCCACCGCCTTGCGCACAAAGTGTGGCCGTTCCCACAAATTGTCCTTTGCCAAGACATGGCCATGCAGCTGTAAGGCGAGGGACAGCACAAAGGCAAAGGGGGCAAGCGAGAAGGCCATGACACCATCATGGCTGGGGATGTTGTGCGGTGGGATAGATTGGAATGGCCCCCACCCCCACAATGCTATCATCCCGGACGGCGAAGCCGATCCGGGATCTCATTGCGCACGTGCGCGAGGAGGTCCCCGCTCTGCGCTTCGCTCCGGCGGGGATGACGTCGTTTAGAGTTGGTTGCATTTATAAATGGGTGTCATCCCGGACGGCGCAGCCGATCCGGGACCTTGTGCCGCACAGGCGCGAGGGGGTCCCCGCTCTGCGCTTCGCTCCGGCGGGGATGACATCGTTTTTGGAAGGATTCTGATCTGGAAGCGCTTTGGTGCCCAATCTGGTCACCAAACCGCAGCCTCAATTGTTTCTGCGACAACTGGGTGGTCAAGTGCGCAGCTTTGCTGCGTCGCGCTGCGATCGGTTTTCAGAGAAAACCGACACTTGACGACCCAGATGTCGCGCTCAAACTCGATGAGCCGTTTTGGTGAAACGCAGGTTTCACCAAAGCGGTTCTAAGTGGAAGTGAACTTCCACAACAGCGTGTCATCCCGGTCGGCGAAGCCGATCCGGGATCTCATGACGCTAAACGCAAACGGGTCCCCGCTCTGCGCCGCGTTCCGGCGACGAGGACAGTGCAGGTTTCACGACGTGGTTCTGAGCAAAAAAGCTCAATGACTGGCTCACAGCGTCCTTAGCTTAAGCTGGCACAGAATCGCTGGATACGCCGACAGGCTTCTTCCAATTGCTCGGTAGAGGTTGCGTAGGAAATCCGGAACGCAGGACTGCCCCCAAAGGCTGCACCATGAACGACGGCCACACCTTCGGCTTCCAACAGTTCGCGGGCAAAATCCTCATCATTGGCAATCACAACCCCAGTTGGTGTTGTCTTGCCGATCAAGCCGGCACAGGACGGATAGACATAAAATGCCCCTTCTGGCTTGGGACATGACAAGCCGGTCGCTTGGTTAAGCATGGAGACCACCAAATCGCGGCGCTCTTGAAATACTTTATTGCGCGCAGGCAGAAAGTCCTGCGGGCCATTGAGAGCTTCAACCGCGGCATATTGGCTGATTGAGGTTGGGTTGGAGGTTGACTGGCTCATGATATTGGCCATGCCCTTAATCAACCAAACCGGTCCCGCCGCATAACCAATACGCCAACCCGTCATGGCATAGGCTTTGGATACGCCATTCATGGTCAATGTGCGCTCATAAAGAGCAGGTTCGACGGCCGCGATGGTGGCAAATTTGAAGCCGTCATAGAGCAGATGCTCATACATATCGTCGGTCAGGATCATCACATGGGGATGGCGCAAGAGCACGTCGGCCAATCCGCGCAAATGTTCGGCCCCATAGGCCGCCCCGGTGGGATTGGAGGGCGAATTGATAATCAACCATTTTGTCGCCGGGGTAATGGCGGCTTCCAATTTTTCAGGGGTCAATCGGAAGCCTTCTTCGGCCGTGGTTTGCACCACAATCGGGGTCGCACCGGTCAGATGGACGATGTCGGTATAGCTCACCCAATAGGGGGCAGGGATAATGACTTCATCGCCAACATTCAGTGTCGCCATGAACGCATTATAGATGATGGGCTTGCCGCCGGGGGCCACACTGACTTGCTCTGGCTTGTAATTCAGCCCATTTTCCCGCAGGAATTTGGCGCAAATTGCCGCTTTCAGTTCCGGGATACCATCGACATTGGTATATTTGGTCTTGCCTGCCCGGATGGCTGCAATGCCGGCTTCTTTGATATTGTCAGGTGTGTCGAAATCCGGCTCACCTGCGCCCAGACCGATGGTATCGCGGCCTGCTGCCTTCAGTTCGCGCTCTTTTTGGGTCACCGCCATGGTTGGCGATGGCTTGATGCGGGCGAGGGCGGCAGACTTGAAGGGGGTCATCGGAACGGTCCTTTGGTGGCGGCTAAGAAAGCCCGGCCTCTTTTACGGTGCTGGAACGTGGGTGCAAGGCCAAAGGCCTTGTCTTTTCAGCATGGCGGCCGCCCATTGGTGGGTGTGCTAGCCCTCCGCGGCCCGATGTAGGCGGTCCAAAATGGCTTCTCCCAAACCGGTGGCTGGTATTGGTGCAAACGCTATGGCTCTGGGTTTTTGGGCATCAGCCGCGCGCAAATAAGCAAACAGATTGGCTGCGGCCTCGGTCACATCGCCGGTCGGCGACAGATTAAAGTCCGCTGCTGCACAATCGGGGCCAAAGCCAATCCAAATCTCTCCTGGAGCCGGAGCTGTTACATTGAGGCGAACCAGGGCCTGCGGCGCATAATGGCGCAGCACCATCCCCGGCGCAGGCGGGGCGGCCTGATCAACTTCATGGGGGGACATCAACGGACCGGCGACCGCTTCAAGCGCCTCCCGTGATAGCCCGCCGAGCCGCAGAAGTGTGGCCCGCTCTCCGTCGACGGCCACGACAGCGCTTTCGAGCCCCACAGCGCAGGGTCCTCCGTCGACAACCAGTGCGACATGAGCGCCCAATTCGGATTCAACATGGGCGGCCAGTGTGGGTGATGGCCTGCCCGATAGATTGGCCGACGGGGCTGCAACAGGTTTGGCAAATGCTTGCAAAACGGCCTGCATCACAGGGTGTGATGGCACGCGCAGCGCAATGGTTGGCAGGCCGGCACAGGCCAGCTCACACACCGGGCAATCAGCTGTCCGCGGCACCACCAAGGTAAGCGGGCCGGGCCAGAAAGCCGCTGCGAGGCGCGTCGCCAGCGGCGAAAAAACCCCCAACTTCTGGGCTGCGGCCAGATCGGGCACGTGTGAAATCAGTGGATTGAAGTGTGGTCGACCCTTGGCAGCAAAAATGCGCGCAACAGCAGTGCTTTGGGTTGCATCGGCTCCCAGGCCATAGACGGTCTCGGTCGGCAAGCCCACCAAGGCGCCGCGTGACAAGGCGGCAACGGCTGCTGTGACGGTCGATAAAGCAGGGGCGGATTCAGGGTCCATGGCCGTCCTGTGACAGCTTGGCCGGGAAAGTCAAAATGCCACAGCAGCAAGAGTTCATATGACTCGACATATCACGAAGAGTTCACGCGCCTTCAACTTTTGAATCAACACCTTGTGAGGCGGTCCATGGATCGACATATGCGCACGAGCAACATTTGGAGGCCTACTCATGACATATTCTGTATCTTTCGCTCTTGCAGCGGCCGCCGCCCTTGCATTTGTGGCGCCTGCCCAAGCCCACAAACACAAGGGCCACAGCCACAATTCTCAGTGCCCCGCTGCCACCGCTGCAGATATCGAAGGCCAATTCGCTCGGTTCAATGCTGCTTGGGCGACCAAGGATCCCGCCAAGGTAACCCCATTGTTCGCCAAGGATGCGGTTTTGCTTGCGACAGTTTCCAATACGCCGCGCACAACACCAGAAGCCATCAATGATTATTTTGTCGGCTTTTTGAAGAATAGCCCGGTTGGCACAATCCAAACCAGCACGATTGCGATTGACTGCAAGACCGCCACCCGTCTGGGAACTTGGGACGTCGCGCTGACCAATCCAGAAACCAAGGCTGTGACTGTGGTGAAAGCGCGTTATTCATTCATCTACAAATATGAAGAGGGTGCGTGGAAAATCTATCACTTGCACTCGTCGATGATGCCAGAACCAACCAAATAGGCTGATTGCAGCGCATCAGCATTGCTTGCTATCTCAGAAAGGCTGGGTCCATCGGACCCAGCCTTTTTCGCATCTATTTGCGGGTTGCCCGAACGGCGACGGTGACGACCACCTCGCGGGCGACCCACTCAGCAGCGGCATCAGACTCCAGCCCGAGTTTCAGATTGATCCGGTCGAGCCGGGCCTGTCCGGTCATTGTGGCCACATTGCCATTGATGGTCAGCGCAAATGGCAGGTTGACCCGATAATTGACGCCTTTGATGGTCAAGATGCCGTCGGCAACATAACGGCCCGGCCCCGTTGACCGAATGGACTGAGTGGCAAAGCGGGCCGTGGGAAACTTGCGGGCGTCAAACCAGTCCGGGGTCGCCAGATTGTCGTCTGGTTCCTTGACACCAGTCACAGCACTGCCGGTATTGATGGTGATGAGAGCTTGGCTGCCAGCCAGATTGGCGGGGTCAAAGCGGATATCGCCTGACCATTGGCGGAAACTGCCATTGACGGCATTGCCGGCCCATTTGGTCGAAAAACCGATCCGGCTTTGGCGGGCATCAATGGTCCAGCCTGCGGCAGGATTGGCGGCAGTTGCTTTGCCAGCAGCAGGGCGGCCTGCTGGCTGGGCTCCGGCCAGACTGGCAGGCACAATCAGGGTTGCGAGCGCGAGACACGCGACCGCCAAGGACTTCGACATGGGCTTATTCCTATTCCGAGCGCATGAAAGGCAGCATGCGGGCCATCACGTCATCTTCATTGATGAACATGTGCTTGAGGGCTGCCCCCACATGAATGACAAACAATACAATCACCCCCCAAGCCGCCACACTGTGTCCAGCTTTGGCCATTTCGTTCAATTCCTTGCGGAAAGGCAGATCGGCCAAAGGCAGGCGAGGCCATTCAAACAGACCCCACCAATGGGTGGCAATATTGTAGGGCGAGGTGGAAATGATCACCCAACCCCCAAGCGGGATGCCAATCATCAGCGCATAGAGCGCGATGTGGGTGGCTTTGGCGGCTGTAACCTCCCACGCTTTCATCGTCTCGGGCAGAGGCGGCGGGGGATTGGCCAGGCGCCAGAACAAGCGCAACAAAGACAGGAGCAGAATGGTCAGGCCTGCACTTTTGTGCAGTTGGAAAGCGGCAAACTTCTCAGCCCCCTTCAGGTCTTCCATCGCCCAGCCACCGAGGATCTGCATCAAGATCGCTGCAGCAATCACCCAATGCAGCACAACGGCTACCAGTGTGTAGGTTTGACGTGATGGTGTTCCTGCCCCTGTCTCGTGCGTCATGTTTTAGCCCTTTTTCAGAAACTCAGCCTCGATGATCAGATCTACTTGATCACCAATTCCGAAATTAATCCAGTTGTTCATGCCCCAATCTGACCGCTTGAGCGATCCGGTGGCCGAAAAGCCAACATTCTGGACGCCGCGGAACGGGCTCAATCGGCCTGTATTGTACGTGACATTCAACGTGACAGGCTTGGTAACGCCAGCCACGGTAAGGTCGCCCGTCATGAGGCCGGTGGTGGCTGATGTGGCGACCAATTTGGTGGACTTGAACGTGATGGTCGGATTGGTTTCAGCCTTGAAAACTTGCTTGGCAATTTCGCCGTCAAACTTTGGCAGGCCGGTATTCACCGAGGTCGCATCAATCGTGATGTCAGCAGAAGAGGCTGTCGGATTCTGGGGGTTGAAATTGATGGTGCCCGAGATTTTGTCGAAGCGGGCGGTGTAGGTGGACAACCCGCTGTGATCGAGGCGCCAATGCACGGACGTGTGCGTTGGCTCAACTTCATAAACACCAGCCGGTTGAGCCGCCAGATTGGCAGCTTTGGCGGGGTCAGCGGCAGGCGTTCCTGCGGTTGCGGTAACCGCCAAGCCTGCGATCAGGACGAGTGGGGCTGCAAGGGCAAGCAATGTGGTGCGACGCATGGGGAAATTCCTCTTTTGGATGTCGATTTGTTTATCTGGCTCAGTCAGCCTCGCGCTGGCAAAGCTGCCGACATAGGATAGATAGAGCCAAAGCACCGCCTTGCCGAGAGGCCTAGGCCAAAATATCTGAAACAGTCCGTTGCCTGGAATGGTGAAGTTCGCCAATCTGCCAACACGTCACGTCTTGGGAATTCCATTATGACCTATGCTGCCCCCGTCCGCGATATCCGTTTTTCGCTTGAAGAGATTGCTGGATTGGCAGACTTGCGCAAGCAAGGCCTGTTTACCGAGGCCAGCGCGGATTTGATCGAACAGATTTTGGTTGAGGCCGGCAAGCTGGCGGGGGATGTGCTGGCCCCGCTGAATGCAGCAGGTGACCGGGCTGGAACCCAATTGACGCCGGATGGCTCAGTGGTTTCGCCTGATGGCTTTGCCGAGGCGTATCGGCAGTTTGTCGACGGGGCTTGGCTATCGATCCCGTTTGATCCCGCGATTGGCGGCATGGGCCTTCCCAAAGGGGTAGCCCTCGCGGTCCATGAAATGATTCATGCCGCTAACATGAGTTTCGGCCTGTGCCCCATGCTGACTTTGGGAGCTGTGGAGGCCTTATCCGCCCATGGCACAGATGCGCAAAAGGCGCTGTATCTGCCCAAGCTCGTCACCGGCCAATGGTCGGGTACGATGAATTTGACCGAGCCGCAGGCAGGCTCAGACGTTGGTGCGTTGACCAGCCGTGCCGAACCTCAGCCAGATGGAACCTATAAGATCTTTGGGCAGAAAATTTACATCACATGGGGTGAGCATGAGATGGCCGAAAACATCGTCCATCTGGTTCTGGCCCGACTGCCTGATGCGCCCGCTGGCGTGAAAGGAATATCGCTCTTCCTCGTGCCGAAGTTCATTCCTGATGCTGAGGGCAAGCCTGGGCACCACAATGATGTGCGCTGCATCGGCTTGGAGCATAAAATGGGGATACATGCTTCCCCGACATGCACCATGTCCTATGGCGACCAAGGCGGGGCGATTGGCTGGATCATTGGCGAGCCGAATAAGGGCTTGAGCTATATGTTCACCATGATGAATTCGGCCCGCCTCAATGTTGGTCTGCAGGGTGTAGCGGTGGGCGATGCTGCGTTTCAGAAGGCCTATGCCTATGCCGGTGAACGCAAACAGGGTCGGGCGGAGGGTTGGACCGAAGCCGGCCCCAGCCCCATCTTCCACCATGCCGATGTGCGCCGCATGTTGATGACAATGAAGGCGAAGGTTTCTGCCGCCCGGTCTATCTGCCACATGACCGCCCTTGCCGCGGATGTCGCCGAGCAAGGCCATACGGCAGATGACCGCCGCAAAGCCAAAGCGCGTGAAGAATTGCTCACCCCAATCGCCAAGGGCTGGTCAACGGATATGGGGGTGGAGATCGCCTCATTGGGTGTCCAAATCCATGGCGGCATGGGCTTTGTAGAAGAAGGCGGTGCCGCCCAATTCTATCGCGATGCGCGGATCGCCGCGATTTATGAGGGCACCAATGGTATTCAGGCGATTGATTTGGTCAGCCGCAAGCTGACCATGGACGATGGCGCCCCCGTCGAAGCCTTGATCGCAGACATGCGCGCAACTGCATCTGCGTGCGAGCAATCCGGCAATGAACAGGTTAAATGGATCGGCAAACGCCTCAGCGAGGCAGTGGATGTGTTTGCCGATGCAGCCCATTGGCTGATCCGCGCCCAAGCCGGCAATGCCAAGCGCGACGCTTTGGCCGGAGCAACGCCCTTTTTGAAGCTTGCAGGCGACGTGACAGGAGGCTGGACTTTGGCGAAAGGTGCCTTGGCCGCGCTTGGCCATCTCAAGTCCAAATCAGCCGATACTGCCTATATGACGGCGCGAATTTCGCTTGCCGGCTTTTTTGCCGAAAATGTCTTGGCGCAAGTTCCGGGCCTTCTGGCCTCGGTAACGGCAGGATCGGATGTCTTGTTTGAACCTGAAATGGATGCTCTGGCCGGCTGATCGGCAAGAGCAGCCAGCTTAGGCGGCTGCCTTTGCGCCGATCTTGGCGGGGTCTTGCACGTAAAGTCCGCGGCTGCCCGCCACAGGCTTGAATGCATCTGTGACACCCATCACAGTTTCTGCAGCACCCAGCAGCAGATAGCCTGGCCCATCGACTTGCTGGGCCATGCGCTCCAGAACCATTTTCTTGGTCGGCATGTCGAAATAGATCAGCACATTGCGGCAGAAGATCACGTCAAACCGGCCTAAAGCGCGGAAATCGTCGAGCAGATTCATCGTGCGGAAGCGGATACTGGCTTTGAGCCGATCATCAATCTTCCAAGAATCGCCATCTTTCTTGAAGTATTTCAACAACATCTGCACAGGCAGACCACGCTGGACTTCAAACTGGGTGTAAATACCAGCTTTGGCCTTTTCCAAGCAACGTTCGGAAATATCGGTTCCCAGAATCTCCAGACGGCAACCGCCCAGCTTTGGTCCGAGGGAGTCCGCGATCATCGCCAAAGAATAGGGTTCCTGACCGGTCGAGGCGGCTGCGCACCAGATTTTGATCGTGCCGCCACGCTTACGGGCAACAAGATCGGGCAAAATGGTCTGTTCGAAAATATCGAACGGGGTTTTGTCTCGGAAAAAGAACGTCTCATTGGTCGTCATCGCGTCGACTACCGCTTCAATCAGGCGGGCGTCACGGCGGATGCGAATGGCGCTGATCAGATCGTCGATTGAGCCAAAGCCATCTTTGCGGGCGATTGGAGCCAGCCGACTTTCAACCAGATACGTCTTATCAGCAGATAAGACGAGGCCAGAGCGTTCCCGCACCATCGAAGAGATGAAGTCAAAGTCGGCGGGTTTCATACGCTTACTCCACGCAAAATGCTCAAGATCGCCGGGGCAATCTGCTGGATTGGTTTGCAGGCTGTTGCCAGCCCTGCCTTGGTCACGGCACCGGGCATGCCCCAGACGACGCTGGTTTCCTCATCCTGTGCAATCAATTGTGCACCCTTAGCCACCAAAGGTTTGGCACCCAAAAGTCCATCCTGTCCCATGCCGGTGAGAATGACAGCAAGAGCCTTCTCGCCATAGGTTTCTGCAGCGGAGCGGAACATGGGGTCAACAGCCGGACGACAGAAGTTTTCAGGCGGCGTGTCGGTCAGGTTTATTCGGGTCACAGTCAGGTTGCGATGAATGACCATGTGGCGATCACCCGGTGCAATGTAGAACACACCTGGCTGGCCCTGCAGGCCATCGGTTGCTTCCACCACCTTGGCCCGGGTCTGTTTGCTTAAGTGTTCGGCCAGGATTTTGGTGAACATTGGCGGCATGTGCTGGGTGATAAAGACGGGGACTTGTACCTTGCCCGCCAATCCTTCGATCACAACCCGCAGAGCCTCCGGCCCACCGGTCGAGGAGCCTATAAAGATGGCCTCAGGGCGGGTCTTTTGGCTTACAGCGCGCAAAACCGGTGCGCCAGACGCAGCCGGACGGGCCCCGCCGGCTGTTGCAACCCCAGCGGCAGAGGCTGCTGGAACCATGACGGCCCGGGCACCCAACACCCGTACTTTAGCCAAAAGTTCGCGCTTATAATCGGCCGCACCAGCCAATTGGCTCGCGTCAGGCTTGGGAATATAGTCCGAAGCCCCCGCTGCCAGCGCTTTGATCGTCACTTCCGCGCCACGCTGGGTCAGGGTCGATGCCATGATGACGCGGCAGTTTGGCGCGGCTTTGCGAATAGCTGGCAGCGCAGTCACGCCATCCATCACCGGCATTTCAATGTCCAGAATGACCAGATCGGGCTTGAGTTTCTCGGCGTGCTCGACGCCATCTTTGCCATTTACCGCGGCACCCACAACTTCAATGTCATCCTCGCTCTTCAACCAGCGGCTGACGAGTCCACGAATGACGGCTGAATCATCGACTACCAGCACCCGGATTTTCCGGGCCTGACCAGATGCGTTGTTGATGGGGGTGCTGGCGGGGATCATGCGGGGACGACCAAGCCGACTTCAGCAAACTTCGACTGCACAATCTCGCTGTCAAAGGGCTTCATAATGTATTCGTTTGCGCCCGACTCAATGGCCTGGGCGATGGCGGAGATGTCGTTTTCGGTGGTGCAGAACACAACCACCGGACGGTCGCCACCTGGATCCTTGCGCAATTGGCGCAGGAAATCGATCCCATTCATGACCGGCATGTTCCAATCCAGCAGGATGGCATCGGGCATATTCCCGCGGCAGAAATTCAAGGCTTCGGACCCATCCCCAGCTTCCTCGACATGGAAGGACAAGTCTTCGAGGATGCGACGGGCGACTTTGCGGATCACGCGACTATCATCAACAACGAGGCAGGTTTTCATGGTCTTGTTTCCCGGTTCAGCTTGTGGCGACACAGAGCAAATGATCAATATCCAGCGTCATCAAAAGGCGGCCGTCGAGGCGGTAGACCCCTTGGCTGACATCCTTCCAATTGGGATTGAGATTGACAGGATTGGGTTCGAAATCTGAGTCCGACAGACGCAGAACTTCACCCACGGTGTCGACCAGAATGCCATAGGCCTCACCTTGATATTCCACGCCAACTGCCATCATGCCGGCAAAGCCTTGCGGGCGCTGCGGCAGGCCCAGACGGCAGCGGGCATCAATTGCGGTCACGATCCGGCCGCGCAGGTTCAGAACCCCGGCAATCTCGGGTCGTGCACCAGGGACAGGTGTAAGTCCCTTAAGCGAGAACACATCTTGAATGTCGGTGACTTTCACACCAAACAATTGGTCGGCGACATGAACTGTGACGAATTCCTTCGTCCCGGCGGCGGCTAGGGCCAGTTCGGTATCGCTGCGGGCTGCCAGAGCGGTCATGCGGCAATCTCCAGTTTCGAGGCGTGCTCGACGGCGGCAATCAGGCTGTCGCGGTCAGATTTGCGGACCAAGGTGGTAAAGCCAGTCGCATCGGCATCAGGTGACCCTGACAGAGCCACGATGCTGGTGCCCGCCAAGCGGTCATCGCTCAAGAGACGACGGGCCGCAGTCACATCCGCATCAATATCGGTCAGCACGGCTGACGGCTTGCGATATTCCGCGCAGACCAATGCAGCAGAGACAGTTTCCACCGCTTCGACTTCATAGCCCGCCGAACGCAAGAGCGGTGACAGCAAGTTGCGGAAGAATGGGTTCCGTTCAACCAGCACAATATGCTTGGCAGGTTTGTTTAGACCGGGATCATCCCAATTGTTCAATGTCAGGCTGAGATAGTGGCTGACATCGAGAATTTCGGTTGCTTTGCCTTTGATAACCGCGACGCCAAGCAGGCCGGGCCGATCGGCCGTCATTTCAATATCGAGGGCTTCATCGACAATATCGACGATCTTGTCGACGGCCATCCCAGCAGCCAAGCCATTATATGTGAATACCAGAACGGGCTGCGTGCCACTGCTGGCGACTTGGGAATAGGGATCTGCGGCCACGATTGGCATGAGTTCGCCGCGATACTGCACCAAAATGCGGCCATCGCCTTGTTCGAACGTACCCGCATCGAGCTCTTCCAGACGTGTCACCAACGACAAAGGCACTGCTTTTGGCTGGTCGCCGCCGGCATTGAACACGATCATCGACGTGGTCTCGGGCCGGTCGCCACGCTTGGTCTGGACGGCCTCGACAGCTTCTTCGACAACTTCCTCGGCTTGGCCGACGCGGCGATACACAGCACCTGGGTCAATAATCATGATCACAGAGCCGTCACCGAGGATGGTGGCACCTGAGAAAGTACCCACATCGGCAAGTGCCTTGGACAATGGCTTGACCACAATTTCCTCGGTGTCGAATACTTCATCCACCACCACGCCAAACAATTGACCTGAGTGCTGCATGACCACAACAAAGGCTGAGTTTGAGTCATCAATCACCGGATCGCGCGGTGGCTCACCCAATACCTCGGACAGATCAACCAAGGGCAGCAGCCGGTCACGCAGACGCAGGACGCGCGCGGAATTGAGGATTTCGACCTTGTGTTCGGAACCTCCACCAGCACCCACCAATTCGACGATGGAGATTTGGGGGATGGCGAACCGCTGATCGCGCGAACCCACAACCAAGGCCGACACAATGGCCAAAGTCAGCGGGATCTTGATGAAGAATTTGGTGCCCTTGCCTTCGGTTGATTGCAGATCGATGGTCCCACCAATCAACTCGATATTGGTGCGCACCACATCCATGCCCACGCCACGACCCGATATGCTGGTTACCGCAGCCGCCGTCGAGAAACCAGGCGCAAAGATGAAGCGGTGGATCTGGGAATCCGACATCGTCCAGGCTTGTTCTTCGCTGACCAGGCCGTTCTTGATCGCCTTGTCGCGGATGCGCGAGGTCGACAGACCCGAGCCATCATCGGAGACTTCAATCACAATGTGACCGCCTTCATGATAGGCATTAAGGCGGATCGTGCCGGTTTCCGACTTACCGGCTGCGAGCCGGTTAGCGGGCAACTCCAGACCATGATCGCAGGAATTGCGGATCATATGGGTGAGGGGATCTTTGATCAGCTCCAGCACCTGACGGTCGAGTTCGGTGGCCTCGCCATCCATGACCAGGTCGATTTTCTTATGTAGGTCGCGCGCGGCATCGCGCACGATGCGGGGTAGCTTCTTCCAAGCCGAGCCGATGGGCTGCATCCGCGTCTTCATCACACTGTCCTGCAGTTCAGCAGTCACAGCCGATAAACGCTGCAGCGGGGCTTTGAATTCGCTGTCGGTGCTGTTGCGCACCATTTGCATAAGCTGGTTGCGGGTCAGCACCAGCTCAGAGACCATCGTCATCAGGGTCTCAAGCACTTCGACATTGACCCGGATGGTCTGATTGGACACCGCGCCACCTTTGGCAGCGGAATCATCCTCCTCGTCCTTTACAGCCCGCAGTTCGGGTGCAGCCCGGCGTTCCACCACAGGAGCCGCTGGCACTGCCGCAGCCGCTGCCGCTGGTTGTGCGGTTGAGACCTGCTCGGCAGTGGTCGTGGGTGTATCGAGGTCATCATCTGGCGTAGCTGCGAGGAAAGCAGCTTCCAGCTCAGCCAAGGAAACTTCTCCTGGGCGCAATTCGCGGCCAAGGTCGGGATCCCAGCGCGAACTGGTTGTCGCAGCCGGAGCGGCTGGGGTTGGGGCAGGTGGTGGCGCTTCGACGACAATTTCTTCCACAACTGGGGCGGGGCTGGCGCTCTCTGCGGGTGGCTCGGCTGCAACATGGCCTTCTGCAGCCAGTTCAAGGGCTCCGATTAAGGCGCTGTCATCGCCTTCGGGTTCAACACCCGTGGCTTCCAATTCGGCCAAAATCTCTTTGATGCGATCAATGCTTTCCAGCACCAATTGCACCTGGTCAGGTGTGGCGACCAGCGTGCCATCACGGAACTTGCCCAACAGGGTTTCCCCAGCATGGGCAACAAATTGCAGTCGCGGCAATCCTAAAAAGCCGCATGTCCCTTTGATGGTATGAACCAGCCGGAAAATGCTGTTGAGCGTATCCCCATCTGTGGGATCGGCTTCAAAAGCCACAAGCTGGGTATCGACTGTTTCGAGGAATTCATTGGTTTCGGTGATGAATTCGCCAAGTAGTTCATCCATGAAGCTAGCCCTTTGTCGACGCGTTGGACTTGACGCTACACGCCACGTTACTGTGCAGCATGACGGTCGACGGTTAAGACAGGACTAAATTCTGCGCGGGACCTGCAGTATTATGCGTTGATACGCACAATCAGTTCGATGCGCTCGTCACTTTCGCGGGCAGCCAGTTCCGCCCGGGCTGCAGAGGCTGTCAAAAAGGCCATATAGGGCTGGACGGAGCGGCCATCAAAACCACCCTCAGGCAACTCACCGGCCAAGCCAGCACGAACAGCGGGCTTCAGGCTGGCGCGAGGGCCGGTGGCGATCACATGAAGCGTGAGTTTTCCATCCTCTTCATGTCCGGCCACTTCCAATGTGCCCCCACGCGGCAGGCAATCAAGGCCGACAAGGATCAGATTCATCAAGATGCGAGCTGCCGCACGTGATGTGGTCTGCACGGGCAAGGTCCAGACCAATTCCGGCTTTTGGCTGTCGATGAACCGGCGGGCCAATTCACGTAATTCGCCGAGATCGGCGGTGCCCACGCCTGTGGTCCCTGCCCCAAAGGTCGCGCGCATATATTCCAGCTTCACCGCGGCTTGGCCGGCCGAATTGCGGATCAATTCCATCGCTTGGTCGCGCATGTCCGCACCATGATCATCATCAAGAATGTCCAAGGCCGTGGTCAGGGCCGAAATGGGCGAGACCAGATCATGGCAAATGCGCGAGGAGATCAGGGCAACAAGTGTGGAGGCATCAATGAGCATGACGTATCTCTGCCCCGATTCGGCGTAGGACACGCATAGGGCTGGCTCAGTGAAGCCCAAGGCCGGTCCATTGGCCGATTTTCCTGCCCGTCCAGTCTGTCCTGCCGCATACTATATCTGGTGTTATCAACATGTAGAGTAGCGCCCATATTTGTGGAAAACCCAACCACTAGCCCTTGTGTTAGGTGATCGCATGGCTACTATGGCTGGGTATTTAATCGGCCGCCGAGATGGTGGCATAACAAGATATGGGGGCTTGCATGACCAATGGCTGGACGGATGATCGCGTCACACTCCTCAAGAAGTTGTGGACAGATGGCCTTTCTGCCAGCCAGATCGCCAAGCAATTGGGCGGTGTTACGCGCAATGCGGTGATCGGCAAGGTGCATCGTCTGGGATTGGCTGGTCGGGCTGCGCCGTCAAGGCCCGTCAAGCGCATTCCGGTTCCAACCGCACGGACCCGTCCAGTTCTGGTTGTCCCGCCACATGTGGCGGCTAAGGTTGAATCGGCTGTGAAAGCCTTGGCACCGGCTGCCCCGGCCCCGATCGTGAAGCCCAGCAAGCCGGTGTCGACGCCACAAAAGTCAGGTGATCTGATCGGGGTGCTGCAGCTTGGCAGCAATATGTGCAAATGGCCCATCGGCGATCCCGGCGATCCAGATTTCGGCTTCTGCGGGGCCCATTGTGCGACCGGGGCTGTCTATTGCACCGAGCATGCTGCGATTGCATTTCAGCCTGCGATCAACCGTCGTCAGGGCGGTGGTAGCAAAGAAGATCGCGCGGCCTCAGAAGTACGCCGTCTTGCCCGACTGGCCAATTTCTAAGGCTTCATGCCGCTTCTGACGGCGCTGCGCGGTGCCTTGGCTTGATCCGTCCAGGGCGCACGCTCTTTATAAATGAGCCAAAGCTAAAGGCCGCGCCCGCAACAGGTCGCGGCCTTTTTCGTGGTTGGGCCTCTGGTGTCAGTCTTCCAGCAAACGTCGGGCGATGACTTGGGCTTGGATTTCGCCAGCCCCTTCAAAGATGTTGAGGATACGGGCGTCCTGCAGCACGCGGCTCACAGGATATTCCAAGGCAAAGCCATTGCCACCATGGATTTGGAGCGCATTGTCAGCTGCTGCCCAGGCAACACGTGCGGCCAACAGCTTGGCCATGCCTGCTTCGAGGTCGCAGCGCTTGTCTTCATCTTTCTGGCGGGCGGCAAAATACGTGAGTTGGCGCGCACCAAGGATTTCGGCAGCCATTTGTACCAGCTTGTTGTGGACACGCGGAAAGCTGAAGATGGCAACGCCGAATTGTTGCCGGTCGAGCGCATAACTCAAGCCCAGATCCAAAGCATTTTGGGCAACACCGATGGCGCGTGCAGCGGTCTGAATGCGCGCACTCTCAAAGGTCGCCATGAGATGCTTGAACCCCATGCCTTCAACGCCCCCGAGCAGGTTGTCGGAGTCAACTTTAAAGCCATCAAAGCCCAGCTCATATTCCTTCATGCCGCGATAGCCCAGAACTTCGATCTCGCCACCAGTCATGCCTTCTGCTGGGAAGGGCGTGTCGTCGGTGCCGCGCGGCTTGGTTGCCAGAAACATGGACAAGCCAGAGAAATTCGTGGTCTCAGGTTTGGTTCTGGCCAAAAGCGTCATCAAGTCGGCCCGCGCGGCATGGGTGATCCACGTCTTGTTTCCCGTGATTTCCCAATGTGTGCCCTTATTCTCCCCGCGGGTCCGTAAAGCCCCAAGGTCTGAACCTGTATTCGGCTCGGTGAAAACCGCAGTTGGGAGGATTTCCGCGCTGGCAATCTTGGGCAGCCAAGTCTGCTTCTGCGCCTCGGTCCCGCCATTGAGAATGAGTTCGGCGGCAATTTCTGAGCGTGTCCCCAACGACCCCACACCGATATAGGCGCGCGACAATTCTTCTGACACCACACACATGGCAGTCTTGCCCATGCCCGAGCCGCCATATTCTTCCGGAATGGTCAGGCCAAACACGCCCAGATCCCCCATCTCGGTGACGACCGGCATGGGGATTAATTCATCGGCCAAATGCCAACCATGGGCATAGGGGGCGACTTTTTCCTGCCCAAAGCGGCGGAATGTGTCGCGGATCATTTCATAGGTCTCATCAAGTCCGGTGGCCTCAATCGTCCCCTTGCCTTGGGCTTGAGCGACAAGATCGGCTGCTTGGGTCTTCAGTTCTTGGGTTCCAGCCCCCAAAAGCGCGACGGCGGCAGGGCCGGACAAAGCATCAGCCACCACATCCTCAAGACCCAATTCGCTGGGGCGAATCGTCTCGCCCTGATTCATGGCGATCCCACCTTTGAGGTCGCCAAGATAATGGGCAAACAACAGGCAGGATAAGGCGCTTTCAGTCTGGCCAAACTGGTTGTTGCTTTGCAGTGCCTGCGCCCAATTGGCCACTTCCCGCAAGGTTTCGACATAGGTCGTCACCCATGCCAAGCCGTGAACAATATGTTGCTCAACATCAATCAGCTTGCGGTCAATCTTGCCAGCAGGCGCCACGCGTGCGCGCACAAAGGCAAGGGCGGCAGCCTTGATTGGTTCCAAAGCATTTGCCGCTTCTGCCAGAAGAGCAGGGACGGTGACTGGCGACAATTCCAAGTGAAGCTTGGGTGTGGCGGCGTTCATGGTGAGACCCTCTGATTTCGCATCTGCAGCATGACATAGCGCACAGCCGCAGGAAGGCAAAGACGAATCTTCGCCCGATCTGCGCATGATTATTCCAAAAAACCGCTGATCATCCCTGATTTCGAGGGATCATTTTCCTGTAGAGCGGGGTTTGCCGTAAAAATAGCCCTGTTGGCCGATGACACCAATCTCACGCAGGGCTTCGGCTTCCTCCGCCGTTTCAACCCGCTCGGCAACCGTTTCCATGCCAAGACCACGGGCCAATTGGTCGATGGCGATTACGAAAGCACGGCTATCGTCTCTGGATTCAATGTTTTGGACATAGGCCCCATCGATTTTGATCTCATCGAGTGGCAAGGCCCGGATCGAGCGGAATGATGTATGCCCTTCGCCAAAATCGTCCAATGCCAAGCGGGCACCCGCAGAGCGGACGGATTGACCAAAGCGGGCGGCAGCATCCAGATCGTGTATGGCAATCGACTCTGTGATTTCAACAGTCAGCCGGTTTGAGATCGCCTGATTATGGCCGAGGATTTCCAGATAATCCCCACAGGCGGCTGCATCCGCGATCGTGCCGGCCGACACATTGATCGCCAATTGCGTATCTTGTTCCCGTGTGAGCGCGCTCAAAGCCAGATTGAGCGTTTCAATATCTAATTCCCCAACCAAACCGGCCCGTTCTGCGGCGGGAATGAATTCCACCGGCCCAACAATGCGACCATCGACTTGGATCAAGCGGGATAGACACTCCCAGCGCACCACCTGATTGTCGGCGCTTGAAATAATGGGCTGGCGAAACAGACACATGCGATTGTCGGCCAAAGCCGATTTCAGCATCAAGGCCTCAGGATCATTTGCTGCCCGTGGAACATGGGGGACATATTCGGGTGGCAAGGCCGTAATTTCACGGAATACGATGATCTGTTGCGCAACATTGGCAATCACCTCCAGATTGGAGGGACGGCGGATCCGAACTGGATGGCCCCGCCGTAAGGCTTGAAATGCGGCCCCCTCAACCGCCAAGTCCAATTCATCAAAATGGCTTGGTGGTTGGGAAGATTGCAGAAACAAGCAAGCTTTAGTTGGGTCGATCCAGGTCAGCCGCCCCGCCCCGTCGATTTGACAGGCGGTCGCATGCAATAAACTAAGCGCGTCTGCAGCTGGGTTGAGCGACACGTCAGAGGAAAGCTTGGTGTGAAGCGGGCGGACCATAGCATTACCTCTGACCTATTTCCCGCCAAAAGAGAAGCGGAAAATTGACGTACCGATCACTTCTTGGGTGGTGCAGTTTGGGGCCGACCACCCGCCCGATCTGCGGCCTTTTGCGATACCACACTGGGCAGCGGCACCACTGACAACGCGGTTTCTACGGCCATCAAAGGCACTTCTGGCGGGGTTGGCCAAACCGTCGCCGGCTTTTTCACCGTCGCGCTTGTCGCCTCGAGGTCAGCAGGTTTGAGATTGCCGGTAATTGCAGCCAGTGCAATGGTGGCAGCTTGCAAATCGCGGATCGCACGGGCTTCGGCCAATTGGGCTTCCAGCAATTCCTGTTGCTGGATCAGGACATCCAGCGTCGTCCGCAGACCAACCGATTGCTCAAGTTCTGCCCCATCAAAGGCAATTTGGGCGGCTTTGACTTGCTCAGCTGAGGCGGCAACAGCGATGCGGGCGATCTTGATCTGGTTCCAAGCATTGGTTGTGCGCTCGGAAATCTGCCGTTCACCATCCACTGCTGAATATCGCGCGGCATTGGCATTGCCGAGAGCTTCTGTGACACGCGAACTGACCAGACCGCCGGTAAAGATTGGCACGCTCAAGCGGGCCGTAATGGCTGTACTGCCACTGCGATTACCATCAAAACTGGAATTCTCGCCCCACCCTTGGCTTGCTTGTACGGTCAGTCGTGGGCGGTTCTCGGCTTCAATCACTTTGGCCCCGGCCAAAGCAATGGTCTCGCCAAGCCGGATGGCAGCCAAGTCTGGATTATTGGCGCGGGCCAAGACCAAAGCCTGATCGAGGCTGCCAGGACCGACCACTTCCTTGATCTCAGGTGTCAGGATCGTTGGAGCCTGTCCGATCAGCCGTTCAATCGCCGATCTACTGGCATCAACGGCGGCTTCGGCGGCTGCGAGTGCCGTTTTGCTCGCCGCCTGGCGGGCTTCAACTTGGGCAACATCGGTTTTGGTAACGTCACCAACGTCAAAGCGGGCGCGCACTGCTTCCAATTGGCGATTGAGCGTTGCCAGATTCTGGCGGCGAATCTCCAAGGCTCGCAAATCCCGCCGCAAATCTGCGTAGGCGATGACAACATCGCGCATCACCGCCAATTCGCTGGCCGCCAGACGGGCGTCGGCTTGGGCAATCTGAGCATCTGCAAGGCTCATGGCGGCTTTAACCCGTCCGGCCAGCCAGATCGGTTGTGACGCCGTAATGCCATAGGTTGTGGGTGTGGTGTTGCTTTCAATTCGGCCCGAGATCACCCCAGCAGAATTGATCGAGCGTGTCCAAGCGGTCTGATCAGCATAGGTGGCTTCACCGGCTATGGTCATCCGGCGCTGCGCATTGGCTTGAACGCGGCGCTGACCGAGCGCACGCAAGCTGGCACGTTGGGCCTCTAGGCCGGGATTGGTCTGCAAAGCCAACGTGACCGCTTCAGGCAAAGTCTGGGCAATTGAGGGCGTGGTATGGGCCGCAAAAGCTACGAGACCCAAAGCGAAAAGAGCGGCGTTTTCTATTTTTTTCATGGTGAAGAGCATCTTTTTGTTTGGTTGCCACTTGATGTGGCTGGGGAGGGATGAGGTGTTGGGAAGACTTTCTGGGCATGACAGGGCATGGTCTGAAGGCGTGTTCATCTCGCAGTCAGGCAAATCATCAGACTTCCTTTCATCATCATCACGACTAATTGAGCGCAAATTGCCTCTTTTGGCTAGATGGCAATTGACCAGCGCTTCGCTGCGGCCACAAACTTTGGCTCTGCGCCAACTTGGGGCTTTACGGTCCAGGTGGCTGGACACGGGGCCGGATTGAGGGTGTAGTAAAGACATGCGTGCGACGACAGATCTGCCAGCAACCACAAGCTCAGACAACCAGATTCAAACTGCAAACAAGCCTTTTGGCCCTCTGAGATGTCATGGCCTGGCGCGGCGCGAGGTGATCGCGCTGGGGGTTGGCGGCTGCGCTTTGGGTGCTTTGGGGCCGTCAATGGCCTTGGGTGCTGCGCCCTCGGCTCGATCCGAGGAGCGTGGTCTCAATCCTTTGTCTTGGCTCAACCGGGGTCGGGACAGTTTTGAGACAGTCTATGAAGCCTCAACGGGTGTGGTTGCCGCCCGTATGACCGATTTTTCTTTATCCACGCCAACTGGCATGATGTGCCGGGCGCGATTGGCCTATCCCGTGACGGTGTTTGACCGCATGCCGCTGATCGTTTTCTGTCCCGATCAGGAATGTAGCGGGGCGATGTATGATGCCTTTATCGGTGGGCTAGCGGCGTCGGGCTATTTCGTCATGGCCGTCGATCCTATGCTGCAACAGTCGAACACCATGGGCCGCAGCGGTGCAACGACCGTCGCCGATCATGCCACCGGCCAAGCGGGTTTGGCCGAGACGCAATTCCTTATTGATCAAATTGGGGAAGCCGCCAAAGTGCTGGGGCCGCGCGCCAACCGTGTGGATGCCAGTCGGGTTGGGATCAGCGGTCATGGAACAGGCGCTTGGAAAGCGTTGCATCTGGCGGGATGGGGCGTTGAAGGCGGCCGCGCTGATCAAGGCCGGGATGGTCGGATCATGGCTGCTTTTGCGCTCTTCCCCAGTACAACGCCGTCCGCGGGTCGTCTGCGGAGCGGTGCTGGTGATCAAGGCACCTTGGCGCTGGTAGCTGGTGCGGCATCAGGCCTGCCCATCGGCGCACCCGGCAGCAATCTGTTGACTTTGGCTTTGCCCGTGCAGACCACTCATTTTGGCGGATTGATTGGCTGTCCTGCCCCCGGTGGTCGCTCTGGCAAGAGCCAGCCACGCGAGGCCCGACCCTTGGCTGCGACCATTGCTGCGGCCTCGATCTTTTTTGACTGGGGTCTTAAGCGCAAGGGTGATCGCAAGCGCACGTTACTGGAATTGAACGGGCGCGTGGTTGAGGGGCTAAGCCAGCCCTTGACGCTCAATCGGGCTTAATCCCGCCTATGGGGTGGCGAAGGTGCAATCATCATTGGCGCTCCGGCAGCCAATACTGCAAATTTTCAAGCAAGCTAGTGCGAAAACGAGCCGATACTCTTAAATAGGCGAAGTTCTGGCCTTGAAATGGCGCGGGATCAGGGTTGATGAGGAGGCTTCAGGCCGATGAGTGATGACGCAAATGAGGGCAAGGCAACGGTGACAGAAACCGTCGCCCCGGAAGCTATTCTCCCTGAGATCAAAGTTGAATCCAAGGATTTGGTGCGAATTCGCGGTCAATTGTCATTGGATGACCGGGCGTCTATCGCCACATTTGGTGACAATGCCCAACGCAATGTGGTCGCCTATGCCGATCGGATTTTGGCCCAGACCCAGAACCGCGAATTGGGCGATACCGGCCGCCTTTTGACCGATATTATTGCCAAGGCCAAAGGGCTTGATCCGGCTGCCATGCAGAAGAAGGGCTTTTTCGGCAAATTGTTTGGCGGTGCCCGCGCCGAAATTGAAAAGTTCAAGGGCAAGTTTGAAGATGTCGCAAGCCAGATCGACGCCATTGCCATTCAGCTTGAAAAGCGCAAGGACGGCCTGCGGCGTGACATTGCGGTTCTTGATGATTTGCACGAGCAGACCGCTGCCTCGATTGCGCAATTGACTGCTTATATTGAAGCAGGGGAAGCGTTTGCTGACGAGATCAAGGCAACCCGTCTGCCAGAACTCAAAACCATCGCCGATGAAGCCCAATTGACCGGCGACGGTCTGATTGAAGCCCAAGCCTATCGTGATGCCCAGCAAGCGCTGGAACGATTGGAAAAGCGCATTTTCTATCTCAAGCAGGCCCGCCAGATCGGCATTCAGCAATTGCCTCAGATCCGTATCGTCCAGGCTGGTGATGAAACCTTGGTGGAAAGCCTGCAGGCCTCGACCCGTCTGACCATTCCCTTGTGGAAGCAAAAGATGGTCCTTTTGCTGGGTCTGCGCCGTCAGGAAGATGCGCTGGCCATGCAAAAGGCAGTGACCGACGCCACCAATGAGATGTTGCGTCAAACGTCTTCCATGATGAAGGATCAGGCGATTGCCATCGAGGAGCAATCTCAGCGCGGTATTGTTGACCTTGAGACCTTGGAGCAAGCCAATCGCGACCTGATCGATACGATCGCGGGGGTTTTAACCACACAGGAAGAAGGTCGGCAAAAGCGGGCCATGGTCGAAAAGCGCATGGATGAAATGACACAGGAATTGCGCAAGGCTTTGGTGCAGGGGCGCGTGTCCTAACAGATGGGACGGCGCCGGAAAGATTGGATGCGCGATGATTTGGTTGTGCGCTTGCGCTCGCCAGGTGCGTGGGGTTCGCTGATTTTTTGGTTCATCATCTGGGCGATCTGCAATTTCAATCCTTGGGTCGGGATTGGGCTGTTCTTTGCCGCTGGTGGATCACTCGGACTGTTTGGCGGGGGCAAACGCGGCGAGCGTGGTGAGCTCGACGACTTCTTTGACAGTTTGGACGACGATTGGGATGACGAGGATGACGGCTATGGCCGCCGTCGTCATCAGGGCGGGGAGAGTGAGGAGTCAGCCCGAGCCCGCAACAATGGCGAACTTCCCGCCCCGGTCGAAACAAGCCCTGCCAGTGCGCGTCTGCATGAAAGTGTCATTGGCGATGCAAAGCCTGCTCTTGTCCGGGTTGAAGCGGCGGCCAGCGTCGCTGAAGGCGAACTCGGCGCGCGGCTGCGCAACATGGTGGCGCGGGTAAAGGAGGTCGAGCTCGGTTTGCGGGCGGACCCATCGAAATTTGGCGATGTCCAGCGCCTGTTCACCTATTATCTTCCTGCGACAGCCGATCTTCTGGTGGCCCGCGGCGCGGTGGCTGGCAACGGTGATGCGGCCCGATTGGCGGAGATTGATGCGATGATTGGCAAGCTGGACTTGGCCTATACGGATTTTGCCAGCCGGTTACGCGGCCATGATGCGCGCAGTCTGGAGATTGATCTGCGCCTACTTGATCAATCGCTCGATGATGAGTTTGCCCACAAAACGAAGGGTTGATCGGTGATCGAACCTCGACAATCGAACAAAAGTGGCAAGAAATCTGCCAAAAGCGGATCGTGGTGGACCGTCCTCGGTGCCTTGGCCCTGTCTTTGGCGCTTGGGGCAGGATTGCTGTTTGAGCTCCGCCTTGGGCCTGTTGTCGCAGCAATTCTGGCGCTGACTTTCTATGGTTTCCTTACCATTTTGGTGCCGCGCATGCTGGCTGGTAGGTCGGACCCGACGCCTGTAGATACCGCCCCGGCCTTAGCCGAGGATGACACAGACCCCCACCACAGCCTGTTGGTCGAAGCCCATCACCACCTCCAGAGTTTGCGACAGGCCGTGCCTGAACTGCCTCTGCCAGTTGCCGAAACAGTGCAAGCCTTAGCCCGGCATGGTTTGACCATTCTCGATGCGGTGGCAGTCCATCCCAACAAGATCCATCCGATTTTGCGCTTTTTCACCTATTATCTGCCTGCGACTGCGGATCTGGTTGCGGATCGGCTGGCCCTGGCCGATCATGCCGGTCCTGCCCGACTGACCGAAATCGATGAGACTCTCACCCGCCTGCGCGAAGCCTTTAACAGCTTTGAGGAGGCAGTCCTGCGGCCAGATCTCGAGGCGGTTGATCTTGATATGGAATTGCTCGACCGCGCGTTGAAGGATGATCAGAACAGTCGGTAGGGTGATTTCTCGCGCGGCTTTTTGAGCCGATGAGACCAAACACCGCACGCGTCGTGACGCATGGGTTGAAGCGGTCCAGCGATTCTATGGACGAAAACGGCGCTGGCTAAGCCTCAACCGCCTCTAAAATCGCTGGCAGAAGACCCGGAAACTTTGCGTTCAGCTCGTCACAGCGAAGGGTGTGGATGACCGACACGCCCTTGCGCGTTGCGCGCACCACACCAGCGGCGCGCAACTTGGAATAATGCTGAGACACAGTCGCTTTTGGCAAGTCCGGTGGGGCTGCGGCATGACAGGACAGTCCCGCGCCCTCACATGCCCGATCCGCCGCGAGTGCGCGCACGATGGCACGCCGTGCAGGATCCGCGAGCGCATAGAGTACCGCTTCGAGGGTTACGTCCTTGATGTCGGGATGAATAAAGCACTGCATGGTTTCTTATAGCCTGATTACAGCGGGTAAAGGCAATGGATGATCCTATTTTTCCTAATTCATGATATCAGAATTTCGATTGTTCCGATTAATTGAACAAACAAAGATGCGAGCTTACCTGTGCCATATCGGACGGATTGGCCGTCTGGAGTAACCAGATCATGACACAGACATTAGGTGGAAAAACAGCTTTGGTAACAGGGGCATCACGCGGCATTGGTGCGGCAACTGCCAAACGCTTGGCAAAGGATGGCGCTTTTGTCGTGCTCCATTATGGCAAGAATGCCGCTGCCGCCGAGGCGGTCCTGAAGAAAATACGTGATGGCGGTGGTGATGGGGCCTTGGTTCAAGCCGACCTCGCCAATTCAGACGAAGTGATCAAACTTGCCTCCCGCACCAAGGACATCCTTAAAGCCACCAAACAGGCACATACGCTCGATATTCTGATCAACAATGCCGGCATTGCACACTTTATTGGCTTTGCAGAGACCGACGTGGCCACCCTGACCGAGACATTGGCTGTCAATGTGGTGGCTCCTTATGTGCTGACCCAACAGCTGCTTGATGTGATCCCTTCTGGCGGTCGGATCGTGTTTGTCACCTCAGTTGTGGCAAAAACGCATTTCGCGGGTATCCCCGCCTATGCAGCCAGTAAGGGGGCAATCGATACATTGTTGCTGCATCTGGCGGCCGACCTTGGACCCAAGGGCATTCGCGTCACAGGCGTGGCTCCAGGGGCGATCCATACCGATATGAGCGCATGGCTGGGCACTGGCGAGGGTCAAGCGACGGCAAATGCCATCCAAGCCCTTCAGCGTGTCGGCCAAGCCGAAGACATCGCAAGCGCCATTTCCTTCCTGGCCGGTCCAGATGGGGCTTGGGTTACCGGCACAATTGTGAATGCGTCAGGCGGCACGAAACTATAGTATTCCGCGTCAGACCCGGGGTGCATTCAGGCCGTGCCTTGCACCCCGGCCACCCCATTTTTGCGCTTCTTCATGCCACGTCCCCCAAGTCATCCGAGCTGAATTGTGGCTTAGCCCGCCCAGCCAATTGTCCCAGACACACACCTCGCCAGAGAATATGAACCACAGAGCATGACCCGGAGAACATGTCCCAGAAAATATGACGCTGCGTTAAAGTAAAATTGACCGCCCTGAGAGTGGCAATCATGTTAGGCCTCACGCGGTGAGTCTGCATCGGCTTGCGCGCGGCCAAGTCTGGCGAGGTGCCATAGGGCGATGCCTCTTTCGATGTTGGCTGATGGCGCATAAGCCAGTGGGGCCGCGGTACGTCTGGGGGGAAGTTGGGGGAATGGATCGTCGCACTCTTGTTACGGCTGTCGCGATTGGCACACTTTCAGGTGCCGGTGCAGGTATCGCTGCGGCCCGCGTTGCCGGGGCTGGTACTGGCACCGCAGCACGGGACACAACCACTGCCCAAGGCGCGGTTGCCGGGGCGGTGCGGCTGAATATGGTCACTTCTTGGCCAAAAGGCATGCCAGGCTTGGGGATGAGCGCGGAGCGGATCGCGCAACGGGCACTGGCACTCTCAGGTGGGACGCTGGACATCAAAGTCTATGCCGCAGGTGAATTGGTTGGGGCGTTTGAGGTTTTTGATGCGGTGGCGACCGGCTCTGCCGACCTCTATCATTCAGCTGATTATTATTGGCAGGGCAAAAATCCTGCCTATCCGTTCTTTACCGCTGTTCCCTTCGGCATGACGGCCATGGAGCAAATGGGCTGGCTTGATCATGGTGGCGGTCAGGCATTGTGGGAAGAATTGAGCGCGGGCTTCGGTATTGTGCCAATGGCCGCCGCGAACACCTGTCATCAAGCTGGTGGGTGGTTCAAGCGCGAGATCAAGAGTCTGGCTGACCTCAAGGGTCTTAAAATGCGAATACCGGGTATTGGCGGGGAAATGATCCGCCGCTTGGGTGGCGCTGCCGTTGCCATGCCCGGTGGGGAGATTTATCAAGCATTACAATCGGGTGTGATTGATGCGGCCGAATTTGTCGGCCCATGGAATGACATTGGCTTAGGCTTTTATCGCGAAGCCCCCTATTATTATGCGCCCGGCCTGCATGAACCCGGCGCGATCTTGGCCGTGGGGGTCAATAAGGGCAAGTTTGATAAGCTGTCTCGCACGCATCAGGAAATCCTGCGCGCGGCATGCCGGGAAAGTTACGCGATTTCTGTCGGTGAATTCACCTATCAGAATGGCATCGCCATGGAAGCGATGAAGGCTCAGCATAATGTCACCTTGCGTCGACTACCCGATGATGTGGTGAAGGAAGCGGCCAAGATCGCCCAAATCATGTGGGCGGAGGCAGGCGCGGCTGACCCCTTGGCCGGACGTATCTATCAAAGTTGGCTGAAGGCCTACCGCGCCATGCGGCCTTGGAGCGAGGAAGCTGAAGGGATTTATTTGGCCGAACGCACCCGTAGCTTGACCCTTGGTGCCCCATGAGTCCGCAGGTTTTGGGAGAGCCCTTGGGGGCGATTGCCATTGTCATTCTCGGCGGCCTGTCGCCTTTTCTCTTCATGCCTCTTGCCACCGCCATTTGGGGTGAGCCGGCGGCAAAAGTTCAGCGCGTGTTGAACGACATTGCCACCGATATTGCAGCCTTGCTTGGCCGCTTTGCGCAAGGCTGTTTGCTCGTATTGGCGTTTGGAATGCTGACCACAGTGTTGCTGCGCTATGTTTTTGGGGAAAGTTTCACCCGTCTCAATGAGACCGTGATGTATGCGCATGCGCTGGGCTTTCTGATGGCCGCACCTATTGCCCTCATAACCAATGCCCATGTCCGGGTGGATATTGTCTATGAACAGGTGAGCGAGCGCACAAAGGCGCTTTTGGATTTGATCGGCTTTTGCACCCTTCTTGCACCGGTGATGGTGCTTTTGCTGATTTACAGCGGCCCTGTTGTCGAGCTGGCGTGGCGCATTGGCGAGAAAAGCCCCGAGACGGACGGTTTGCCCTTCGTATTTCTTCTAAAGACTGCCATGCCCCTCTTTGCCGTCACCATGTTGATGGCCGGTGTCGCCCATGCCGGACAAGCGGCTCTGCGCTGGCGTGGCCTTGAGGTGTCGGGTCCTGCCACATCTGCACCGCACGTGGGGGCCTAAGACATGGACCTGCACGGGATCTTAGATATCGCCATGTTTTTGAGCCTCATCATCGTCTTGATGATGGGTTATCCGGTGGCCTTTACACTTGCCGGTGTGGCCCTGGCATTCGGCCTTTTGGGCATGGCCATGGGCGTGTTTCAACCGTCCTATTTCGCGGCCTTCCCACAGCGGGTTTTTGGCACCATGGGCAATGCGACCCTGACAGCCGTGCCGCTTTTCGTCTTAATGGGGGTGATTTTAGAGCGCTCGCGGATTGCCGAGGACTTGCTGACAACCATGGGCGATCTGTTTGGTCGGTTTCGGGGTGGCTTATTATATTCAACCACGCTCGTCGGCGCGCTTCTGGCGGCGTCAACCGGTGTTGTCGGTGCCACGGTGGTCACGATGGGCCTTTTGGCTTTGCCCGCCATGTTGGCGCGCGGTTATGATGTGAAAATTGCAACCGGCTCCATCGCCGCTTCTGGCACATTAGGCCAGATCATTCCGCCCTCCATCGTCTTGATCCTGTTGGGGGATGTGATTGGCAACGCCAATCAGCGCGCCCAGATCGAAATGGGCAAATCAGGCGGTGAAGGCGTTTCAGTCGGCGATTTGTTTGCCGGCGCGATTATTCCGGGTCTGGTCTTGGTGGGGCTGTATCTGCTCTATCAAGTCTTTATTGCCTGGAGCCAACCCAAAGCTGCCCCCGCAGCCGGTGGCGACTATCCCAAATTGTCGCGTGTGGTCCGCGCCCTCTTGGCTCCCTTGCTGCTCATCTTGGCAGTCTTGGGCTCCATCCTGGCAGGCATTGCAACCGCTACTGAGGGCGCTGCCGTTGGTGCGGCAGGGGCAGCCATGCTTGCGGGCCACCGGATCGAGCAAGATGCTGGCAGGCCACACAGTCTGTTGATCCGTGTCATTCTGGCTGGTGCAGCCGCGCTGGCGCTTTTGGTCGCGCTTCGCTTGTTGGTTGATATCCCAAATCTCGGCGGCAAATCCGGTTTCTTGGGGCAGCTTATCTTGATTGTCTCAGTTGGATTGAGCCTGTTGGCTGGGATTGCTGTGGTGGCTGGGCTTTGGGCTCTGCATCAGGCCAAGTCACTGGGGCCTGCGTTGAAGTCCACCGCGGATATCAATGCCATGGTGTTTACCATCCTGATTGGTGCGGCCTTATTCACCTTGGTGTTCAGGGGGCTTGGTGGTGATGATTGGGTGAAATCAATGTTGGAAGCAGTTCCCGGTGGGCTTACTGGTGCGCTTCTCTTCACCTTCGCCATCATGTTTATCTTGGGCTTCTTCCTCGACTTCATCGAGATTTGCTTTGTCGTGGTGCCACTGGTGGCAGTGCCCTTGATCGTGATGGGGGCTGATCCAATCTGGATGGCCGTGATGATGGCAATGGTTCTGCAAACGTCTTTCTTGACCCCGCCATTTGGCTTTGCCCTGTTCTACCTGCGCGGGGTTGCCCCGCCTGAGGTCAAAACCTTGGACATTTATCGCGGCGTGATCCCCTTCATCGGGCTACAGCTCTTGGCCGTTGCCATCATTTGGTTCATCCCCAGCCTGGCAACTTGGCTACCCAATCTCTTGTACCGATAGGCGCCATTTTTGTCGGGCCCAAGTTTGGCGGCTGGCTTAAGGTGCCGACGGGATCAAGGTGATCTCTGTCTGGCGACCATCGATGAAGCGCACGGTGTTTCCATCAAAGAATGCGTTTTCTTCGACCCGGAAATCGACGCGCTGCCCGTCCCACTCGGGCACAGCGGCAAATGTCGTCAATTCGATTGACCACGCAGTATTGGCCGCAATCAGACCGTTGCCGCGGGGGTCCGCATTCTGATTGTCCCAGAATCCGATTGAGGGACCAGCACCATGGCCATGTAAGCCAATCGGATGAGAATAAATTGAGGTATCAAGACCCGCCGCTGCGGCTTCTGCGCGCGCGCGGGCCAAAATCTCATTCCCGCTGCGGCCACGTGCAAACTGGCGGATAAGGATGTCCTGCACCCGATTGGAGTTGGCAAGCCCTTGTCTCAGCCCTTCGGGTGCTTGGTGCTCGCCCGGTTTCAACACATAGGCGAGATGCTGCATGTCGGTGTTCAGCCGAAGATATGTGATGCCAAAATCAGTCCATAGCAAATCGCCCGGTTGGATGACTTCCGCGCCCTCCAGCATGCCTTTTGCACCCTTGCGCTGGATCCCAACCGAGGGGTGAAACCAAGGCTCAAGGCCAAGTTGCAGCAAACGGTCGCGGTACCACCATTGGACCTGTTCGGCCGTGGTCACACCGGGGGTTATGACCTGCCGCGACAGCGCATCGCGGATGAGTTTGTGGGCGGTCTGCGCCAGTGCCGGATAAATGGCCATTTCAGCTGGCGTGCGCGTTTCAAGCCAGCGGATTGCAAGCGCTTCGCCGCTGACGATCCGAGCCTGCATGGTCGTCGGCAAAGCGGCCATGAGCTTCTGATATTGGCTGAGCGTCATGCCATCGGCAAATTGGTAGAGATCGGAGGTATTGATCGCAATCTTTGCCGGTTTGCGCGTTGCAATGATGTCGGCGACGGCCTGCCACTGATCCGGCTGCTTGGTGGGGTCCCAAACAGGGGCGAATAAGCCGCCAAGCCCATAGCGGCTGACGGTTAGACGTTCGATCGGCTTGCCTTCTCCTGGGTCATGGAAAATCAAAATCGTGCGCCGGCGTGCATGCATGTTTTCAGCGTCCAGCATGGATGCAACCACCGGCTCTTCAAAATATTCGCGCGCCACCAACAGCCATAAATCAATACCTTGTTCGCGCATGATCATGGGGATGATCGTATCGAGCCGCTCGGCCAAGATGCGATTTTCAGTCAATGCTCTGTCGCGCGCGCTAAGGATTGGGGGCAGGGCGGGTGCAGGCTGGGTCGCCTCACGTGTCGCAAGAGGTTGAACGACTGCGGCACTTGGTAGTGTCATCAATGCCGCAAATACTGCCGCCGCCACGATTTTTGTCATGTTCATCACCCCCGCGAAAGCTCTGTATCGGCGGTATCAGAACATGACGCAAGCAACGCATCACTGTCGAGGCGTCTTGGTGTTCCTTTGCGACCTGCGGCCAAACAGGATGCAGTGCGGCACAACGTCAATAGGCCCATTCTGCAGGTGGTGGTGTTGCCATTTGGATGGCCCTCCGTGCGACATCTTGCCTTCAGCGCAGATGCACACCCGCCAATAGAAAACGCCCCCCTGCATCTGCAAGAGGGCGGTTCTAATCGTCCATTGGAAGCACCAAAGCGCCCTTAGGTGCGCGGTGCCATCACCATGGTCATTTGCTTGCCTTCAAGGCGTGGCTCGCTCTCCACCTTGGCAATGGTTTCAAAGTCGCGCTTGACCCGCATGAGCAGATCCACCCCCAAATGCTGGTGGGCCATCTCACGGCCACGGAAACGCAACGTAACCTTTACCTTGTCGCCTTCTTCAAAGAAGCGGGCCATAGCGCGGGCTTTGACGTCATAATCATGATCGTCAATCATCGGGCGGAGCTTGATTTCCTTAAGCTCGACGACCTTTTGACGCTTGCGCGCTTCGTTGCGCTTCTTTTGCTCTTGGAACTTGAATTTTCCATAATCGAGGATTTTGACCACAGGCGGGTTGGCCGTTCCTGCGATTTCAACGAGGTCCAAACCGGCTTCAGCAGCGGCATCGAGCGCGGCGGCCAAAGGCATTTCGCCTTGCTTCTCGCCATTCTCATCAATCAGAAGGACGCGGGGTGCGCGGATCTCTTCATTGATACGGGGACCGTCTTTGGTGGGCGTTGCAGCCATCGGGCGTCGGATGTTCGTCTCTCCATGAATTGCGCGGTTGGGTGCCGCAAAAGTCCTGTGTCTGGAACCTTCGTTCCATCACATGCCAATAATGGCTTTAAATGAACAATCCTTCAAGGCATCAAGATGCTTGAGCTTCAAGAATTGTCGGGGTTACCGCCCGGGCTGCTGCTAAGACGTCTTGCACACGGATGGTGTCAAAGTTGCGGGCCACCAGTCCAACTGTGGCCGAGCCGCGTGGAGCCGCCTTGCGCACACTGGTCTCATTGGGATTGATGATGGCCAATGTCGGGGCACCTGCAGCCGCAGCGATAATGGCCATATCGCCTTCTGAGCCGACAGCCAGCATAGATTTCCGAGCTAAACCAATGAATTGGAACACATCTAACCGGGCGACCAAATCCAGCGCCTTGGGGGCGATTGCCCGGATTTCGACCGCCAGCTCAATGGCTGCGGGTCCACCCACCAGCACCGGTTGGATGCCGCGGCGTTCCAAGTCGAGGGCGAGTTCGCCATATCGTGCAGTCGGCCAGCGTTTGGAGGGCTCTGCCGCTGGTCCCTCAGGGGCCAGAAATGCGAAAGGTTCGACGATGCCATGATGGCGGGGGGTCAATTTGGCAGGGTCCTTCACCACCGAATCGACCCAGGACAGGTCAGGCAGGGGCGACAGGCCAGGGGCGAAGCCCTCTTTAGGGCCAATGCCGCACGTCAATAATTGCTCGGCGTGGCGATCCAACCGATGCAGTGTCAGCCGGGTGCGGTCGACATGTGGATGCGAACAGCCAACGGCCCCACCTGACCAATTAGGCCGCAAGGGCCAAAGAAGTTGGAACAAATGATCGCTTTCACCAGAATTGGTCAGATCATAGACCATATCATAGCGTTCTTGATGCAACGACCAAATGAACTTGGCTTTGTCGATCCATTTGCTTTGTGGCCAGCGCACATCGACCCGGTCCACATAAGGCGACTTTGACAAAAAGCGCACATTACCGCGCTGGGTCAGCACGGTGATCTCTGCATCGCGATGATGGGCGCGCAGCATCGCCAGCGGGGCGAGGGCCAGTACGGCATCGCCAATGCTGCCAAGGACAATCACGAGAATACGTTGCGGGTCCACGTCAGTTCCTGTCACTTCATTGTGCCCAACAGCCGCCGATACAGCGCCAATGTGGCTGTCTGCAGGGCGCGGGTGGTAAAAAGCGCCCGCACCCGAGCGGCACCGCGCACCCCCATCGCTGCCCGATCGGCAGGTGAAAGCGCGAGAAGACGGCTGAGTTGGTCGGCCAGAGCCATAGCATCACCCGCCGGGCTCAGAAAGCCCGTTACCCCATGTTCGACAGTTTCTCGTGCACCTCCAAGGTCGGATGCGATCACCGGCAGGCCCATGGCTTGGGCTTCGGCCGCTGTGCGGCCAAAGGCTTCAGGCTCAATCGACGGCGTGACCGAACAATCGGCCAGAAGAAAGGCTGCAGGCATGTCGTTGCAATGGCCGACCAGATGAACATGGCCCTCCAGGCCCAAGGCTGTGGCGGCATCCAACAGCTCTTGGCGATAGCCATCCCGGCCCTGCGCGTCGCCAACCAGCAGGCAATCGAGAACCACACCCTTTTGCTTGAGGTGTCCCATGGCCGCGATCAGCACTTTTTGTCCTTTCCAGCCGGTCAGGCGCGCGGGTAAAATCAAACGCGGGACGGCGGCCTTGGCCGGGACCTGCCACCGCTCTGCCAATGCCTGCACCCGTTCTTCGCTCACATTGGCGGGATCAAAGGCTGCCACATCAACGCCGCGATAAATCACCTCAATTTTGTCGGGGGACAGGCCATGTTCGCCGATCACATGGTCGCGGGTGAAACCCGAATTTGCGATCACGAGATCACCACGCGCCATCACACTATTGTACCAGCGCTTGAGGCTGGAGCCTGAATTATAGATCCCGTGATAGGTGGTAACAAAGGGTGTGCGGGTGTTCCTGGCCGCGCGCAGGGCACTCCAGGCCGGTGCGCGAGAGCGTGCATGGACCAGATCGACGTTCTCGCACGCGATCAAGTTTTGCAGCCGCTGCGCATTGGCGACAAAGACGGTCCAAGGATTTTTCGAATCCGCAGGGCCGAGAATATGTTTGGCCCCCAAGGCGTCGAGCTCGGGCACGAGGCGGCCCCCGGCACTGAATACAAGCGCCCGGCCACCGGCCTCAATGATCGCGGCGGCGACCTCTAATGTGGTGCGTTCCACCCCGCCTGTGGCCATTTCCGGCACAACTTGCAGAATGGTGCGGTTGGTCAGGTCTGGCAGGGGCAAGTCAGTCGGCGACAATGTGGGTTTAATCCAGCAAAACGAGGCAGGGCATTCTTGCGTTTAGCTCACAGCCGGTTCATTGCCTACCCGAACGCGCCGCATCAAGCGCCGATCAATCACAAACGAATGCGAAACCATCAACTCAGGGAGAAACGTGATGCAACTTGATGACACGATTGCCGCAATCGTCACTGGCGGAGCCTCGGGCCTCGGTGAAGCCACGGCGCGGGCTTTGCGCGCCCATGGGGTAAAAGTGGCGCTGTTTGACATGAATGTCGCGCGCGGCACCGAAGTCGCCGCCGAGATCGGTGCCACCTTCTGCGAAGTCAATGTCACCAGTGAAGACAGCGTGGACGCAGGCTTTGCCAAGGCGCGCGCCGCCAATGGCCAAGAGCGTATCCTCGTCAATTGCGCTGGTACGGGCAATGCGATCAAGACCGCCAGCCGCGACAAGAAAACCGGCGAGATCAAGCACTTCCCGCTCGACGCCTTCAATATGATCATCCAAATCAATCTGGTTGGTACATTCCGCTGCATCGCCAAATCGGCCGCTGGCATGTTGAGCTTGGACCCGTTGGAAGATGGTGAGCGTGGGGCCATCATCAACACAGCCTCTGTGGCTGCCGAAGACGGTCAAATGGGCCAGGCGGCCTACTCGGCCTCCAAGGGCGGGGTTGTTGGCATGACACTGCCCATCGCGCGCGATTTGATGGGCGAGGGCATTCGCGTCAACACGATTCTGCCAGGTATCTTCAACACCCCGCTGATGAATGCCGCCCCCGATGCGGTCAAAGATGCGTTGGCAATGAGTGTTCCTTTCCCCAAGCGCCTTGGAAAGCCCGAAGAATATGCCCAATTGGCGCTGACAATGATCACCAATGGCTATTTCAATGGCGAAGATGTCCGCCTTGATGGCGCGATCCGCATGGCCCCGCGCTAAGCCGGGTTTAATCCACGTCTGACCTGCGAAAGCCTGTCCGGTGATGCCGGGCAGGCTTTTGTTTATCTGGCATTTTCACCCAAGCAGATGAATTACGCAGGAGTAACATATGCGTACCGTCAAACCGGACCCCGGGGTCAGACATGAGGCTGACAAGGCCCATTCCAACCTGCGGCATGCTGACTATCTGAGGATTTACCCCCTCTGAGTGAATTACGCAGGAGTAACATCGCAGAGGGGCTTGCGGGGATCGGTTCGGTGCCAGAAGATGCACGCAGGCCACCGCAGGAAGACGGGGCGGTTCATCATAATCGGGAGAGCGCCCATGACACTGGAAATCCTTGCAACAGGCCTGCAGTTTCCTGAAGGCCCTGTGGTGTTCGACGATGGCTCTGTCATTTTTGTCGAGATCAAATCTGGTGCCATTACACGTCATTGGAATGGAAAAACCGAAACCATCGCAACACCGGGCGGTGGGCCGAACGGGGCAGCACTCGGGCCAGATGGTGCGCTTTACATCTGTAACAATGGTGGTTTTGCTTGGTCAGACTTTGGCGGTCTGATGGTTCCCGGCCATGAGCCCCCCGATTATTCCGGTGGGCGGATTGAGCGGGTTGACCTTGCCACGGGCAAGGTTGAGCGCCTGTTTGATACAATTGATGGTCACAGCCTGCGCGGGCCCAATGATCTGGTGTTTGACGCCCATGGGGGTTTCTATTTCACAGACCACGGCAAGAGCCACCATCGCCACCGGGACTATGGTGGTTTGTTTTATGTGACCCCGGGGGCAGAGTCGGCCCATGAGCTTGACCATGGCTATACCTCGCCCAATGGGGTTGGGCTGAGCCCGGATGGTAACACCATCTATATGGCCGACACGATGGAAGGCAGGCTCTATGCCTTTGATGTCGCAGGCCCTGGCAAGATCACGCCCGCCACCCCATTCCGGGCCGGCAGGGTTGTCGGGCGGGTCGACCAATGGACCTTGTTTGATAGTCTGGCAGTTGAAGCCGATGGCACTGTGGCAATCGCCACCTTGATCAATCCCGGCATTACCCGCATGGACCCCGCCACCGGAGCCCACAGCCTGGTTCCCACCGATGATCTGATGACCACCAATATCGCCTTTGGCGGCCCGGATATGCGCGACGCCTACATCACGCTGTCCTCCACCGGTCGTTTGGCAAAAATGCGCTGGGACAGGCCGGGTTTGCGGCTGAATTATCAGGGGTGAGGGAGCTCGATCTGTAACGTGAATTTCCAGACTGCCAATTGACAGGGTGTTACTTGTAAGTTAAGGGCTAAGACCTTCAGTTTGTGAAGAAAACAGGGAAGTAAAAATCAAGTTTTTCGCCAATGAGCTCTTGATTCGCTCCTCCTTGGGCAAATTTCCAGATTTTTTGGGAGGTCGAAGATATGAGTGACCATCACATCTGCGAATGGGTTGGTGTGTCCGGAACGAAATATCAGTACACTGTCTATTTGCTTCCAAAAGATCTTCCTGCCAAGCCGGGAAATTATGTCTTTTGCAAAATCGACACAAACAAACGATGGATTCCCATCTATATGGGCCAAACAGAGAATTTATCGGAGCGCTTTGATGGACATCATGCGATGCCATGCATCAAAAATCATCAAGCTACCCACATTCACGTGCATGTAAATGTGGGTGGAAAGCAGGCAAGATTGGGCGAAGAAAAGGACTTGTTACGGAGTTACAGGCCTCCTTGTAACGGATAAGGTCCTTTAGTCTTCTAGGATTGCAGAACGCATTAGCAGTCAGGCGGCCCTCAATCGCCGCATGGACCTCGCCACTGGAGCCCACAGCCTGGTTCCTACCGATGATTTGATGACCACCAATATCGCCTTTGGCGGGCCGGATATGCGCGACGCCTACATCACGCTGTCCTCTACCGGTCGTTTGGCAAGAATGCACTGGGACAGGCCGGGATTGCGGCTGAATTATCAGGGGTGAGGGCGTGTAGGGCAGCCCGACAGGACCGCACCGCCTCACTCACCGCGGCTTAGGTCATAGTTTTCTGCGTCGACAGCCTTTGCAGCAGGCTTTGCCTACGCAAAGGCTTAGTTCGAGTTTGAGCGCGCAATATGACAGGTCAAGGGGCGCGCCGATGGCGCGTCGGTGAAACCGATTTCACCCCTTGACCTGCCAGCTTGCGCAAAGACGCTTGTCAGGCGGCTTCAAGGCAAGCCCAGCTTGGCTTGAACCGTTCCAAAGCAGAAGTAGCTCAAAAGGCGTCACGAAAGGTCCAGATGTTGCGCGCAAAGCGGTCTTGCACAAAACCCAATCCACACCACTGTCATCCCGGACGGCGTCAGCCGATCCGGGACCTCCGAGCGCAAAGCGCCATGGGGTCCCCGCTCTTCGCTTCGCTTCGGCGGGGATGACATCGTTTAGTTAAGTCGGCCAATAAAACACGCTGTCATCCCGGACGGCGAAGCCGATCCGGGACCTCCGAGCGCAAAGCCCCATGGGGTCCCCGCTCTTCGCTGCGCTCCGGCGGGGATGACATCGTTTAGTTAAGTCAGCCAATAAAACACGCTGTCATCCCGGATGGCGTCAGCCGATCCGGGACCTCCGAGCGCAAAGCCCTATGGGGTCCCCGCTCTTCGCTGCGCTTCGGCGGGGATGACATCGTTTAGTTAAGTCAGCCAATAAAACACGCTGTCATCAAGTCAGTTGTGGAATTGAGATTTGTATTGGTTTGAGGACGGCATTTGCGATGGTTACGAGTTTTCGTGCTACGGCGGCGAGAGCGAGTTTTTTGGGTTTTTTGTTGCTGAGAAG
>NZ_BFBR01000013.1 GCF_003112735.1 Candidatus Phycosocius bacilliformis | reverse complement strand
ATGGACGCTCTGGCTGTGGAATATACTCATCCACCGATGCCATCAGCGCCAAAATGGCTTCTTCGCCAATCTTCGGGTCACGGCCTTCAACCGCTGCCAAAGCCGAACCCTTGGTGATGGGGATATCATCGCCAGGGAATTGGTAGCTGGACAGAAGCTCACGCACTTCCATTTCCACCAGTTCCAGCAATTCTTCGTCGTCCACCTGGTCGACCTTGTTCATGAACACAACCAGCGCTGGCACGCCAACCTGACGGGCCAACAAAATGTGCTCACGGGTCTGAGGCATCGGGCCATCGGCCGCCGACACCACCAAGATCGCGCCGTCCATCTGTGCTGCACCCGTGATCATGTTCTTCACATAGTCGGCGTGGCCTGGGCAATCCACGTGCGCATAGTGACGGTTTGCCGTCTCATATTCCACGTGGGCGGTATTGATCGTAATACCGCGCGCCTTTTCTTCGGGAGCCGCGTCAATGTCCGCATAGCTCATCGCCTTGGCCGTTCCAGCCTTCGCCAAGGTCATCGTAATCGCCGCCGTCAACGTCGTCTTGCCATGGTCCACGTGACCAATCGTGCCAATGTTGCAATGCGGCTTCGTCCGTTCAAACTTTTCCTTTGCCATGGTCGTGCTCTTCGCCTCAACTGGTGCAGCCCCGAATGGTGGCTGCTCTATTCAAAAAACTGGAGCGGGTAGACGGGATCGAACCGACATCCTCAGCTTGGAAGGCTGCTGCACTACCATTGTGCTATACCCGCGACCGATTTCCCGAACCGACGAGCCCCAGGCTGGCTACATACGAATTGGACTGCGAATGTCACTGGTGGTGAGGATAGGATTCGAACCTATGTACTCTCTCGAGGGCAGATTTACAGTCTGCTGCCATTAACCACTCGGCCACCTCACCACATGACACCCGAACCAACCGATGACAGCACAAACCGCAACGGCGCTTCAGGAGTTCCAAATCCGCCTGCCCTGCACAAAGCCCAATCGCCCTCTGCACGCCAAGCCGCCTTGGAAGCGCCGCGTTATAGCGTTGACCGCTTCAAACGCAATGGCGATTGGCTGTGATCGCGCACATCAGAAACACATCGTGATATGTTTGTCCGCTTTTGGGCGGCCAAGCCTGCGATCTATCACTGTGATTTCGGCCCCGTCGCGACCCTCACCGCATGAGAAAGCCGCGATTGTGATTCGACATTACAGAAATTAACGCACCTCAAAATCGCCAGAGCCGAGTTTGGAAACCCGCGGACTGCCTTCAAGCTTGGCCACTGTGACATTGCCTGAGCCGATAATATTGACTTGCGGGTTGATCACGGTGCCATCGTGGCGAATATCGCCGGAACCTGCGATATTGGCCGACAAAGGCGATCGGCCGGCCTTGATCCACGCATTGCCCGATCCGGCCAGATTGATCTCCAGCGCTTTTTGAGCCTGGGCCAACTCCACATCGCCTGAGCCTGCCAGATTGATCTCGACATCCCCACCCACGGCACCAATTTTGGCATTGCCCGAGCCTGCAAGATCAAGCTCGACATTGCCACGCACCGGTCCGGTCTGATTGTCGCCAGACCCGGCCACACGCGCCGATAGTTTCCCGCCGATGCTGCCGACCTTGAAATCACCGGCTCCGGTAAGGGCCAGTTCCAGATCCCGCGACACATTACCCAGGCTGAAATCACCACAGCCAATCATGGTGATGGTTGCCCCAGCCACGTCACCGGCTTGGCCGCTGACCAGCGACTTCTTGATCCGCAGCCCCATCGAGCTCGGCCCCGTCACAATGATGCGCGGCAGATCTGCCGGTCCATAGCGGACGCCATCCAGTTTAATCTCTTCCACCCGGCGACCATTGCGGGTGTAATTGCTGCAATTGGTGCGCATGCCGTCGGTCACAGGACCCTTAACCCGGAGCGTGATGCCATCGCGTTCGGTCGTGGCCGATAATTTGGCCCCGGGGATAACTTGAACATTAAAGGCCGCGCCCGGCGAGGTACGGATTTCGACCTGACCAACAACGCCATCAAGTTCAAGAAGGCGCGCGTTGCCATTGTTTTGCGCCGCCTCACCTTGCGCCGCCACACTCTGGTCCGAGAGGCCAAAGGCCAAAACCAATGCGCTTGCCCCGGCCAAAGCCAAAAGCATTTTCGGGGTATGTTTCAAAATCATAGTCATAATGCCACTCCCGCAGCCTGAAAGACGAATTTATGCAGCCTTCATAGGCGACATGGGAGCCGATTTCCCGTTAAAACACTGTCATGACCAAGAATTCACGTTTCCGTCCCAAGGAGCAAGGTCGCGACCGACCAAGCAGCGGCCCCAAGCATGCCCAGCCTTGGAAAGCCAAGGGCCCGCGTCCGGGTCGTGACGAGCGGCCCAGCGATGGCACGACGTGGATTTATGGTGTCCATGCCGTGCTGGCCGCACTTGGCAATCCCAAGCGGAAAGTGCTGGAAGTGCGCGCAACCCGCAACATGCTGGAAAGCCATGGCGAGGCCGCGATTGATCCAGCCAAAGTGACCTTAACCGATGGCGAGTCGCTCAGCGCCTTGTTGCCGCCAGGTGCCGTCCATCAAGGGATTGCCGCCCGCGTGCAGCCGCTGGAGGGGGTGCGCCTTGATCAAGCCCTGCCAGAAGCAGACGGTATTGCACTGATCCTCGATCAGGTCACCGACCCGCAGAATATCGGGGCAATCTTTCGCTCTGCCGCCGCCTTTGGTGCACGTGCCATCATTCAGCAAGATCGAAAGGCCCCGCCAATCACCGGCTCGCTGGCCAAAGCCGCTGTGGGCGGGATTGAAGTGGTGCCGGATGTGCGCGTGGTCAATATTGCCCAGACCATCGCTGAGCTCTCCCAAGATGGCTGGACCACCATCGGCCTATCCGGTGATGCTGAACATGACCTGCATGAGGTGCTGGATGGCTCACCCGTTGTCCTGGTGATGGGGGCCGAGGGCAAAGGCCTGCGCCAGCTGGTGGGCACACGTTGCGACCGGTTGGCCCGCATCCCAATTCATCCGCACATGGAAAGCCTCAATGTCTCAGCCGCCACAGCCATTGCCCTCTATGCGGCTCATATGGCCCAGCTTTCCCGATCCAATGCCGTAAAGACACCGACGCCATGACTGTGCCAACCTTGCTGCAAGAGGGTTTTGCCCTCTTAGAAATCCTCGCCATTGATGTGGCGCTGTCAGGGGATAATGCGATTGCGGTTGGTCTTGCCGCGGCGGGTTTGCCGGTTGAGCAACGCCGGAAGGTGATTTTCTGGGGTTTGGCTGGGGCGGTGGTGCTGCGCGTGGTGTTCGCCTTGGTGGCGACCCAATTGCTGATGGTCACCGGGCTGAAATTGTTGGGCGGATTGCTTTTGGTCTGGGTTGGCTGGAAGTTGCTGACCGAATTGCGCGAACAAGATGCCGCCGATGTGGACCATGACGGCACGCCCGATCAACCCATGGCCCATCCCAAGACGATGACCAGTGCCATCATCACGGTGATGATTGCCAATCTCTCGATGTCGCTGGACAATGTCCTGGCTGTGGCCGGGGCCGCGCAGGGCCATATGGTGGTGTTGGCGTTGGGGCTGTTGTGTGCGGTTGGCTTTATGGCGTTTGCGGCAGATCTGATTGCCAATCTTTTGCAGAAATATCGCTGGATCGGCTATTTGGGGGTCGCTGTTATCTATTTTGTTGCCGCCACCATGGTGTGGGACGGGGGCAAGCAGGTGTGGGAATTCCTGGTCGCCCGGACGGGCTAGGCAGCGCCTGACAAAGCTTTTGCGACCGCCTCAATGTCGCGGTCACTGGTCTGCCAACAGGTGACAAAGCGATGGGTGTCAGCACCCAATGTTGGCCAAGGGTAAAAGCCAATTCCCGCCTCTGTCAGCGCATGCGCCTGACCGGCGCGCAAATGCACAAAGACTTCATTGCCCATCGCCGGAGCCGCGAGCGGACACTGGGCTTGAGCAAAGCTGTGTGCCAGACGCTGGGCCATCTGATTGGCATGGCCGGCCAATTCCAGCCACAAGCCCTTTTCCAGCATGGCAATGGCTTGGGCCGACAAGAAGCGGTGCTTAGAGAAGAGTTGACCTGCCCTTTTGCGCAAATAGGCCGCCGCTTGGGTCCGGGCGGGTCCGAACAGCAGCATGATCTCTAACGCCATCGCGCCAGTCTTGGTCAATCCAAAGCTCAACGCATCGACCCCTGCCCGCCAGGACAGCTCAGCCGGGCTTGCCCCTGTCGCCACAACCGCATTGGCAAAGCGCGCGCCATCAACATGCAAGCGCCATCCAAGACGTCGACAGGTCTCGCCCACATCGGCCATGTGAGCCGCCCCATAGGCTTGCCCGGCCTCGGTCAGATTGGTGAGGCTGACCACGCGGGGCTGTAGACCATGGACAAAATCCGGGCTGTGGCGGGCGGCTGCGGCTTCGAGGTCCTGCGGGCTAACCAGAAGAGCCTGTGTGGGCAAGCCGATATGGCGCGCCCCACCGGTGAAGAATTCCGGACCATTGCCCTCATCTTCGAGCACATGGGCATGGGGATGGCTTAAAACCGCTGCCCAACTGGGGCACAAGGCCGAGAGCGCCAGCCCGTTGGCAGCCCCACCCGTGGCGACAAAATAGGCATCAAAGTCGCGGGTCTCAAACGTGTCAGCCAGCAAGTCATGAGCGCGTTGCGTCCATGGATCATCGCCATAGCTGCCGCAGCGGCCGTGATTGGCCTCTGCCATGGCAGCCAGCACCTTGGGGTGGGCCCCCGCCTGATTATCCGAACCGAACATCAGCGCGCCTAGCCCACATCTGCCGAGGGACGTGCCTTCACCTGATCGCGCCACCGGGCAATATTGGGGTGGCTCTCCCACGGCTTGAACTTAACCAGACGCGCAAACTCCAGCGCGCAAAACGCGGTAATGTCCGCAATGGTAAAGCGATTGCCTGCAACATAGTCGCGCCCAGCCAAATCTTCGTCAAGCCAGACCATGGCGGCTTTGGCCTTCTGCGATGATGCCTCAGCAAAGTCAGCAATCTGGGGCTTTTCCAGCACGCCCAGCCCCGGATGGCCATGGCGCACCCAATTGGCCAGCGGCAAGAGCACGCCCCATTCCACCCGACGGTCGAACATTTCAATAAAGGCACGTTCTTCAGGGGTTTGCCCCATCAGATTAGGCTCAGGATGCATATGTTCGAGATAAGAGCAGATCGCCCGGCTCTCAGTCAGAAAGCGGCCATCATCGAGTTCCAACACCGGGACCAGACCAAGCGGGTTGCGCCCCAAATGATCGGGAATTTTGGTCTGGGTGGCCAGATCAAGCTCTACCCGCTCAATCTGATCCAACAGGCCTTTTTCGGCGAGGAACATGTGAACGCGACGCGGATTAGGCGCGAGCTTGGCGGTATAGAGTTTCATGTCAGACCTGAGTGATCCTGTTGCGGTCAGTGAACAAACACGCCCATCGGCAGGGCCGCAACAATCGTGGCCGACAGGCAGGTGGCCAGAAAGCCCGGGATGAGGGACTTCCACGCCAGCTTGAGGATTTCATTGCGCCGCTCGGGCATTAATACGGTCATGCCCCCGGTCATGATGCCAATTGACCCCACATTGGCAAAGCCACACAAAGCATAGGTCATGATCATGCGTGACCGCTCGCTCAAGGCCTCAACTGGAAGATTGCCCAGTTCGATGAAGGCGACAAATTCGGTCAAAAACAGCTTGGAGCCGAACAAGCCACCGGCCTTCTGCATCTCATCTGCCGGGATGCCAATGATCCATGCCAAGGGTGAAAAGATGAAGCCGAAAATGCGTTGCAGGGTCAGTGCGCTTCCACCAGGCTCGCCAAACACCGTCAACAGGCCATTGGCGATCCAGACGAAAGACACAAAGACCAATAGGAACGCCCCGACATTGACCACCACCATCATGCCGTCCTGCACGCCACGCGTAATGGCATCCATGGTCGATTCATATTTAAGCGCGGAGGAATAATCCATGCCCTCGCTATACTGGCCTTCCTGCTCGGGGATCATGATGCGCGCCAGTAAAATACCCGCCGGAGCGGTAATGATCGAGGCAACCAGCACATGGCCGGCGGCATTGGGCAAGGTTGGTGACAATATCGCCGCATAAGCCACCATGGTTGAGCCTGCGACCGTGGCCAGCCCCACCACCATCATCATGAAAAGCTCTGACCGGGAGAGCTTGTCGAGATAGCCCTTAATCACGATCGGGCTTTCAACCATGCCCATGAAGATATTGGCTGCGGTAGCTAGCGCCGAAGCCCCACCCAGACCCATGGACTTTTCAAACAAATAGCCAAAGCCGCGCGTGATCCATTGCAGGACTTTCCAATGCCACAACACAGCCGACAGCGCTGAAATCACCAGAATGAGCGGTAGGACCTGAAATGCGAATACGAACGGCGGTGGCGCACCGGGTCTGGCCAACATATAGGGCGGATCGCCGCCACCAAGATAGCCGAACACGAATTTGGTGCCTTCAACCGTGGCGGCATTCAATCCGTCAACGGCTGAGTTAATGCCGTTGAGCACACTTTGCGAAGCCGGTACCGCAAATAGAAGAATGAGCAAAAAGGCCTGAACCGCCATGGCACCGAGCGCCAGCCGCCACGGAAACACTTTTCGGTTCTCGCTCATGACCCAGCACAGGCCGATTATCATGATGGCCCCGAGGATTGCGCGTCCGTTGTCCCAACCCCATTCCATGCTCAGCACCTTCTTTCGCTGCCCACGCCCATAACCTGCTTAAGCCCCTCTGCGGCTTTGGGAAAGTGGCAAGGACACTGTCGGGGCTGTGATTTGTCTCACGGGCATTTTCAGGCCATAACAACCGAAAATCTCCCCATATTAGGCCCAAGACCGCTGGTGAAATCTCCCCTGTCTCATCCACATGCCGACGCTATAAGCCGGTCACAGGCAGTGACCCGGCATCGACAGGCCGTGCAGGGCAACCAAAACATCCATCCCGATAACAGACCGTCCATCGTGATGATTGATCTGGTCATCGCCATTTACATCCTGCTGTGCTTTGGATCGACGGTGGCCTTTGTCATGAAGGTTCAGCAATTGCAGGAAGCCCCGAGCTGGTCCTTGCTGATTTATGCACCCACGATGGTGATGACGGTTGTCGCCTTTGCCTATCGGCCCTTGCAGAGCTTGCGAACCGCCCTGATTGGCGGGCCGATGTTGGTGTTCGTGCTGGTGACTTTACTGAGCTTCACCTGGTCAAACCAGCCAGCTTTGACCCTAAGACAGGGGCTGTTGATGTGCATGACCTATGGTGCGGCGTGCATGTTGAGCCAATATTTGACTTGGGTCCGCTTAACCCGGATTTTGGCCTTTGTCTTTTGCCTGCAAGCGGGGATATCCGCCGCATTGGCAATTTTAACCCCGCAATGGGGTGTGATGACGACCATCTATCCTGGAGCATGGTCGGGCATCTGGAGCTTTAAGCAAACCCTTGGCGTTGCCATGGCTGTGGCCGCTGGCGGGGTGACGGGCTATTTCCTGATGCAGCCCAAATCTGCCAGATGGACCCTGCCCGGCCTCCTCATCATATGTGTGTGTGTGATCAAAAGCGAGGCAACGACTGCTATTCTGGTCAGCGTGGTGGCCGTGGGCATGCCGGTGGCGATTTGGCTGGCGCAACGCCATCCCAGCGCAGCCATCTTATCGACATGGGCAATTGTGAGCGGGCTTGCGCTCTTGTTTCTCATCATCACCATCTTGTCGCCCTTGGTGTTCCAAATGCTGGGCAAAGCCCCGACACTGACCGGGCGAACCGACATTTGGCAGGCTCTGGCAGAGCCAATCGCAGCCAGACCTTGGCTTGGTTGGGGTTATCAAGCGTTTTGGACCGATCAAACCCTCACCAGTCCGGTGGGCCGCATTGAAAGTCAGTTGGACGGCTTTCGCCCTCCTGATGCCCATTCCACGCCGATGGATGTTCGTTTGCAACTCGGTCTGGTCGGCCTGACATTGATTGGCATCACCTTTGTGCGCACCTGGATCCTCATGCTCCGTCAAGCTGGGAAAGTGCCAGCCATGGCCCCCATGATCGGCATTTTCACCGCAATTACCGCCATGTGTTTCACCGAATCCATTGGCCTTTATCCGATGGATGGCATGACGTTGATCGTGCAAGTGGTCATTGTCAAAACCGCGCTGTCAGCTTGGGAGCCAAAGCCCCCGAACAAGCTGGTGGCTAAGCCGTACAACCCTGACACGCAGACGCACATGGGAATTGGGTCGTAAAGAACGGCGACATGGATGTTCAGACGTGCCTGAGAACGCACGACCAGTAGCCACTCTGTAGATTGGCTGCTTAAACCTATCAAATGATTGATATCGAACCTCCCGTCCGCCGCATGGGTGGAGCATGCTCACACCCAGCGGGGCCAGGAATGGCGCGAGCGACGGGGCTCGAACCCGCGACCCCCGGCGTGACAGGCCGGTACTCTAACCGACTGAGCTACGCCCGCGCTGTTTCCCTGCGTTGATGCTGTGACGCATCAGCGAGGCGGGCGTGATAGCCCCCTGCCCGCGACGGGTCAAGCGCCCCTGTGCAACTTCTCTGCAGGAAGTTCGCCACCCGATGCAGCAGCGTCCAGATTCTGCTGAGGCTTATGCGTCTGCTCAAAGCCGACATGATACAAACCCTGTTGCCGAAATAACCAGAGAAGCCACCACAACTCTCCTAACCGCGCGTCATCCGAGCCGGAGCACAGCGTGGCCTTTTGGGCTTTTCGCGTCACAAGGTCCCGGATCGGCTACGCCGTCCGGGATGACAGCCGTGATTGGGTTTTTCTTTTTCACCTAGAACCGCTTTGGTGAAACCTGTGTTTCACCAAAACGGCTTAGCGAGTTTGAGCGCGACATCTGGGTCGTCAAGTGTCGGTTTTCTTCGAAAACCGATCGCATCGCGACGCAGCAAAGCTGCGCACTTGACCACCCAGATGTCGCAGAAACAATTGAAAGTGCGGTTTGGTGACCAGAGTGGGCACCAAAGCGCTTCCAGACAAAATACCTATTCCAAACGACGTCATCCCCGCCGGAGCGATAGCGCAGAGCGGGGACCCCCTCGCGCACGTGCGCCGCAAGGTCCCGGATCGGCTGCGCCGTCCGGGATGACACCCACTTATAAATGCAACCAACTCTAAACGATGTCATCCCCGCCGGAGCGATAGCGGAGAGCGGGGACCTGCTTACGCTTTTGCGGCACAAGATCCCGGATCGGCTTCGCCGTCCGGGATGACACCGCTATGTATAATTTAACTTTTTTAACAATGTCATCCCCGCCGAAGCGAAGCGGAGAGCGGGGACCGCCATGCGCAGGTACGGCATGAGGTCCCGGATCGGCTATCGCCGTCCGGGATGACAGCGTGGTGAGTGTGGGGGGCATCCCAATCTATCCCACAGCACAGCTTCCCCAGCCATGATAGTGTCATGGCCTTCTCGCTTGCCCCCTTTGCCTTTGTGCTGTCCTTGGCCTTGCAGCTGCATAGCCATGTCTTGGCAAAGGATAATTTGTGGGAACGGCCACACTTTGTGCGCAAGGCGGTGGCCGCACGCTTGCGGGCGGGGGTGCGCGCGTTGGAGGCCTTCTTGCGCCGGATATTGATCCTGATGGCGCTTGATCTGGAGCATGAATTGATCGCCAAGCCGCAGGTTGAAAACCTGCGCCGCAAGAAGGCGCGCAAACCTTCTGTTCGCACGCCAGGTTTTCGGGTGTTTCCGGCCCCGTTTCAGCCCCATCCTGACACGCTCTCCCAGCGGTTTGAGGCGCTATCTACCGCTGTCACAGGCCAAGTGCGGCCCTTTTACTTTGCCCCCGCCCCTGTATCCATCGGCCACTGGTTGCGGCGCTTGGACCTGCTGCAGGCCATCGCAGCCGACCCCCAAGCCAAGGCCAAACGCTTGGCCTACTCCCTCGCGCGCCGCCGTCCCGGCCCCATGCTTGCCCCTGAAGAGCGCCCCCGCATCATGGCCCGACGCGGCCATGAAATCAGCGCAACCTTCGATGCCATGGGCTTTCAAATCACCCAGAAAAGCCGAAGTCGTCCCCCGCCCTTACCCCCGCCCCGCCGCTGGCCAGTACCGATGATCACCTTATTGTAGCTGTGACCCCGCTTTGATGTGCAAGCGGGGGTGGGGGTGTTGGCCGCTTTTGGCGGGTCTGGATAGGGCCTTTGCCGGCGGCGACCGGCGCGTAAGCCTTAGTGGATTCCGCCAGAGCCTTGCGCAGGTCTGGCCTTGGCCAAGAGCGGAATGACCAAAATGGACAAGGCTAAAAACCCAGCAATCAGCACAAAGAGATTGTTGAACGTCATGACAGCGGCTTCTCGATTGAGAATCTGGATTTGTTGTGCAAGAGCCGCCGTATCGGGATTGGCCACACCGCGGGCTGCCAGATTGGCGGCCGAGGCCGCCAAGCGATCAGCCAACATCGGATCGCCCATATTCATCGCCGAGCCCAATTGGGTGCGATGAAAGACGGTGTAATAATCATTCATGGTCGACAGCACTGCCAGACCAATTGCGCCGCCCAGATTGCGCGTCAGATTGAACAGACCCGAGGCACTTTGGATTTTGTGCGGCGGCATGGTGCCAAGCGCGATGGTCGACAGAGTCGCAAAACACAGGATCAGCCCGCTGCCGCGCATGGCTTGCGGCCAGAAAAAGTCCCAGAAACTCGATTGGGCGGTCAAATGCGCCTGCAAGAGACACGAGCCCCCGACAAGGCTTGCCCCGCAGAAAATCGCGACACGCGGATCAATGCGCATGATCAATTGGCGCGCAAAGGGTGCGCTGAGCAGCATGAACACGCCGGTGACAAACATCACCTGCCCGATCTGCAACGAATTATAACCCCGCACCTGGCCCAGAAACAAAGGCTGCAAATAGACCGAACCATAAAGCCCAATCCCCACAGTGAAGGCGAGCAAGGCACAGACGGCAAAATTGCGATCGGTAAAGGCATCAAGCTTGACGATGGGCTCCTCCAAGGTGAAGGCACGCCAGAAAAACACGCCGCCACCGACCGCCATCGTGGTGGCAAACAACACAATCTCACCCGACCCAAGCCAACCCTGTCGCGGCCCCTCCTCCAGAACGATCTCGAGCGACCCCAAGAAAACGGCCAGAGCCAACAAACCAATCAGATCGATCCGGCGCAACAAGGGCCAATCGGGTGTCTTAAGCGGGATCAGGAAGAAACAGCCGGCCGCGCAGACAAGACCCGGCACGAGATTGACGAGGAAGAGCCAATGCCACCCAAGAGCGCTGGTGATGAAGCCGCCCAAAGCAGGTCCCATCGCCGGGGCCGATGTCATGATCATGCCCATCATCACATTGACGGTTGCGCGATCTTTCTCGGCAAACAACAAAAAGCCCGCAGCAAATGTGGTGGGCATCATGAAGCCGCCCATGAATCCTTGGATGATGCGGAAGAACACCAGCGTGCCAATATTCTGCGCAAACGCGCAACCAAACGAGGCCAAGGTAAAGCCCAAAGCGGCCGCGCTGAAGAGATTGCGGATCGACAAGGCCCGGCCCATGAAGCCCGACAAGGGAATGGCGATGACTTCGGCAACCAGATAGGAGGTCTGGATCCAGACCAATTCGTCGGCACTGGCCGAAACTCCGGCTTGGATCTCGCGCAAAGAACTCGCGACGATCTGAATGTCGAGAATGGCCATGAAATTGCCCAGCGCCATACAGGCAAAGCCAAGCCACAGGGCCGCAGTCGGCTTAGGATAAATAATCCCGCCGGGACCGGTGAGAGGGGGGTCAGCTGGGGCCGAGGTCTGGCTCACCGCTGGGCGACCTTGGCAGGGGCAGTGGTTGGCTTGCTGGACGTGTCGACATCAATCGTGGCCGACAAGCCCGGCCGCAGGATCGCCTTGGCCCGCCATTGGGGATCAATGGCGATGCGAACGGGTACGCGCTGGACAATTTTGGTAAAGTTTCCGGTCGCCGTGTCGGTGGGCAAGAGCGAAAACTGCGACCCCGAAGCCGGTGCCAGGCTTTCAATCGTGCCGGTCACTTTCTGGTCGGGGAACGCATCAATGCGGAGGGCGACTTTTTGACCCGGTGCCAGTTTGCCAATCTGGGTCTCTTTGAAATTGGCTACCACATAGACCTGGTCGAGTGGGACGAGCGCCATCAGCACTGTGCCTGGGCGCACCAATTGGCCGATTTGGACGGTGCGATTGGCCACAATGCCCGAGATGGGGGCGGTGACCTCACTATAGGCCTGCCCCAATTTGGCTGCATCCAAGCGCGCTTGTGCTGCCAGCACGGCGGCATCAGCCGCAGCAATGGCCGCCTCTGCCGAACCAATGGCCGTACGCCCGGAAACCGCGCCAGCGGCGGCGGCACGTGCACGGGCTGCTGCACTTTCCGCAGCCGATTGCGCACCCTGTGCGCCGGCACCGGCCGAGCCTGCGTCACTGGTGGATTTGGCACGCGATGCGGAGACCACCGCAACTTGCTGTCGCGCCACGGTGACTGCGGCCCGGGCTTCAGCCAATCGTGCTGCTGCAGCTGTGGCTTGAGCCTCAACCTGATCCATGCGCGCCTGAGAGACATAGCCTTGGCGGGCGAGTGCGGCAAAGCGACCGCGATCGGCTTGGGCGACTTGATGGGCTGCTTCTGCGGCCTGCAGCGAGGCTTGGGCTTGCAAAACCAGATCAGACTGGGCAGCGACTTGCTCGGTCGCCACCGTCACACCCAGAGTGCGGCTGGTGGCATCAGCACGGGCCTGATTGGCGAGAGCAACGGCTTGTCGGGCACCCGCTGCGGAGGCAGCGGCTTCTGCAGCCATGCGGTTGGCTTCAGAACCAATGCGACGGGCTTCGGCCCGGGCACGGGCGGCTTCGGCCTGAGCGCGCGCCAGATCGGCTTCTGCCGCCATGACGCTGGCGCGCGTATCGCGCGGATCGAGTGTGACCAATATGCTGCCTGTGGTGACCTGCGCATTATCATGGACGCTAATCTTGCGGACATAGCCCTCTGTCTTGGCTGCCACCATGGTGATGTCAGCCCGCACATAGGCATTGTCGGTCGTGACATGGTGGCGGCCGATCAAGAACCAATGGCCGAGCGCCAGGGTCACCCCTCCTCCCACCACGGCACCGATGGTGGTCAAGACGTTTTTGCGGTTCATGGGGCAACTCCAGAATGATTTTCGACTTCAGGCATGGCCAGACCCTTCAGAAACAGATCGAAAATCGAATCAACCAACTCATCCATGGACAAGGGCGGGATGTGGGCCGGAAAGGCTTGGCGGCGCAGGATCTCAAACATGAGGGGGGACATCAAAGCGCGCGCCGCCACAAGTGGCTCAACAGGGCGGAACAGCCCCTTATCAATGCCGGCTTGAAACAGTTCAATCAGGGATGCCTGAGTCCGTTCAATCACCGTGCGATGATAGAAATCCGCCAGTTCAGGGAAGCGGAGCGCTTCAGCTAAGATGATGCGGGGTAAAGCGGCTAGACGCAGATCATGGAAGGAATTGGCCCATAAGCGGATCGCCCGTTGCAGCCCGGCTAATGGATCGTGCTTCTGGTCTTTGGCGGCGGCATCAAAATGGCTTTGTACCACCCCGATCCGCTGCTCCACCAAAGCCTTAAACACATCGTCCTTGGAGGGAAAGTAGAGATAGATCGCGGCCTTGGATAAGCCAGCTGCCTTGGCGATATCATCCATACGTGTGGCAGCAAAGCCGTTGGCAGCAAACACATCAAGCGCAGCTTCCAGCACTTCATCAGGGCGTGCTTGGGGTTTACGGGTCCATTTGGGACCGGGCACCAGAGGGGCGTTCACATTCATGTGAAGTATATAACTGACCGGACAGTTAGTTGTCGAGCCTAAATCGTAAGATCGCCCTGCAGCAGCTTGTCGCAGCCGCGCATCGCGCAGTTATGCACGGGTCGTCTCGGATGGGGTATTTTAGTCGAGGAGTGCCAAAGTGCGATACGCAGTCCGCAACAAGCAGGACATCTGCTCGCCATAGAAGTAATTCAATTCGGACTGGGCTTTGGCTGTTAGAGTGAGATGATCATCATCGACCCAAGCGATCAGCCCAGCCTCCACGGCAGCACTGAGAATGCGTCGGATGTGAACTGCGGAAACGTGGAACCGCTCTGACAGAATGACCGGATTGACCGGCACAGGTTTGGGAGAAGGGAACACCCTGTCGCGATGATAGCTCAACAAATACCACAGGACTTGAGAGCCTGCTGCCCGATTGACGAAGATTTGCGTGATTTCGGGAAAGCGGTTCAGCGCATCGACATCCAAAGCCAATTCATCAATCTGGAACTCACAGATCGCGTCAAAAATCCGGTCGTCATCGAGGTGCTCCAGCACCCGTCCAGCACGCGGATCAATCACTTCAAGGGCTGTGTAGATGGCCTCCAATTGCAAGCGCCAAGCAGCGACAAAAGTCGGGTTGACCCGGTAATAAGTGGTGCCATTGGCACTCTTTTGTCCCCAAACATCCACATAACCCAGATAACGGAGGAATAAGAGAACAGCGCGCGCGCGCCCGGCACTCAACAGCCCAAATCGGGCGCACAAGGCCTTCAACTTGGCCAAGGTCACGCCGTCGGCACGCATCGATACGGCGCACATGGCGGCAACAAACCGCCCAGCATCTTTGAAAATGCCATCGACCGCCCGATCCTGATCACTCAGCATCAGCATATTGGCGGCCCAGCGTCGGGCGGCTTCGACAAAATGGGGTTGCAGATCAACCTCGCGGTTCCAGTCCGCGGCTTTCAACGTGGTCCGGATTGACGCAGGCACATGCTCAAGCGTCGCACCGATTTGCAAATCGACGCCCTCACTCATCCCCTGACCCTAAGCCCTATTATGTTGTTCTACAACTCATTACCGTTCAGAAACAGCTAAGTCAAAAATGTTCCTTGCGCAACAAGCCACGCACCTTTTTGCTGTGGCTAGATCAGCTTAATTGAATAAAGAGAGATAGTTGAGATGCGCTTGCCTCATTTTGCGCCACGGCTACTTGCCGCGCTTCTCCCGGTCTTCTGGGGCTTAGCTGCATGCAAAAACGCCAATGAACCTGACCGCGCCCACACACTGCAAATCGGCAATTTTGCAGAACCAGGCTCGCTTGATCACAGTAAGCTCGATGGTTCATGGGAAGGGCGGATCGCAGATGGCCTCTTCATGGGCCTCACCACCAATCTGGCAAATGGCGATGTCGCGCCGGGCATGGCAACATCATGGCAAACGAGCCCCGATGGATTGACTTGGACCTTCGCGCTTCGCGATGCACAATGGTCTGACGGCAAAGAGGTCACCGCGCAGGATTTTGTCTTCGCATTTCAACGCTTGATGAGCCTTGCCCAAGCCTCCACAGCTCGTAGCAATTATTTCATCATCGAGAATGCTGAAGCAATCAGCAGCCGCGGGCTTCCTGTTGAGAGCTTGGGCGTTCGCGCGCTGACTGCCAAATCACTGCAGATCAAATTGACCCGTCCAGCGCCTTATTTGCCGCGGCTGTTGAGTTGGACGAATGCGGCCCCCCTTCCCCAGCACGTGGTCGAGAAATATGGAGAGGCCTGGAGTCGCCCGGAAAACATGGTGACAAATGGTCCTTACCTCTTGGCTCAATGGAAGGCGGGCGATTTTGTTCACCTGAGCAAAAATCCTAAGTTCTTTGGGGCTGCATCGGTCTGTTTGAACGATCTCTACTTTTACCCCACCCGGGATGTGATCGCTGCTGAGCGATCGGTTCGGTCAGGAAAGCTTGATCTCAGTGTTGATTTTTCAGGGTCGCGCTTAAAGGAGATCAACCAAAATCTGCCCGGCTATGCTCATGTTTCTATTGGGCAACGCATGTCATACATCTCTTTCAACATGCGTCTACCTGTCTTCCAGGACCTTCGGGTTCGACAAGCTTTATCAATGGCCATCGATCGGGACTTTGTGGCTCGGCAGGTTTTGGCTGATGGCTCACAACCCGCCTACTCCATCGTTCCACTCGGTATAGGCTCCTATCCGGGTGGAAGTGTCACTTTGGCGTCAAAGCCTCTCTCACAGGGCGAACGTGTGAAGCGCGCACGAGCTTTGCTTGAAGCGGCTGGATACGGACCGCAAAAGCCGCTGATCCTGACCTTCAGGCACCGAAACTCTGGCGACGTTCCCAAAACCGCCCCTGTCTTGCAAGCCAATTGGCAATCCATTGCCCCTTGGGTTCAAATCTCCTTGCAAGGCAATGATAATGCTGTCCACTATGCTGCACTTGATCAAGGCGACTATCAGTTTGCAGATGCCAGCTGGGGAACAGTAACCAGCGACGCGATTGAACATCTCGACATTTTGCGCGGCGGAAGTGCCAATAATGTCGGTGCCTTCAAGGACCCTGACTATGATCGCTTGCTAGCAAAGGCCGATCTCATTGTTGATAAAAATCAACGCACCAAGGCGCTACTGGCGGCGGAAAGCCGCGCCTTGGATCAATTAGGGATCACGCCGGTCATCTTTGATTCGGTGCGAAACCTCGTCAATCCGCGGGTGACAGGCTATCAAATCAATTCCACCGGTGACATGCCATTCCGCCTCATGTGCACCAAAGAGGCTGAGGCGGCCCGCTAGGCGCATCACGATGCAAAGGTCTGGGTGGATGGTGGGCGGTGAGGGGCTCGAACCCCCGACCCTCTCGGTGTAAACGAGATGCTCTTCCAGCTGAGCTAACCGCCCGATATGGCTTCCATAGGGGCAGGAGCGGGTCTGTGGCAAGACCCGGTGGCAGCCATCACCTGTTCTTGTCTCAGTTCGCGCCCGGACCTGTGTAGCGCATGGCGAGGCCGCTGACATTTTGGGTCAAGCGTAGGGAAACCCGCGCAGTCTCCTTCTTTGAGGTATTTTCAAACTGCGCCATCTGTCCCTTTTGAAACTGTGTATCAACCGACTGGCCCGGTGCAATCGTGGCCACGAAACTAATCGCGCCGTTCAACTCAGAACGAATGGTAACCGGGACAGTCCCAATGTTGCGGCCTTGCACGCGAAAAGCACCCGGTTGGCCGCCACCTAAAAGGAAAGTTTGGCCAGGTGGGATGAATGTCTGACTGTTAAAGGCAGCCCAAGCAGGGCCGACCGCAGCCGCACTGGCTGCCAAAAGAGCAATGTGAAAGGGATTGAGACGCATGCCGAGCAGCCTTTTGTGGCAGGTTATTTAAAGGTGGTCACTCACATGTTACGCCGCAACCGACGACCCAGATCAGTCAGCCCGCACACAAGCAAAGGCCCCAACCAATCGGTCAGGGCCTTCTGAGACATTCTGAAGCCTGGAAAGTTCAGTGAGCTGTGGCCCCTGCCCCCTCCTCCCCGTCGGCTGGACGTTTGGCCAAGGCTGCGGCAGCATCTTCAGCATTCCAGTCAATCGCCACGATCGGCCTGGTCAATGCATGCACAAGGACTTCATCGGCTGTTGTTACAGGAATAATGGTCAGCCCCTGTTTGACATTGTCAGGAATGTCTTCAAGGTCCTTCTCATTCTCTTTCGGGATCAGAACCGTCTTGATGCCGGCGCGCAAAGCTGCCAGCAGCTTTTCCTTAAGACCACCAATTGGCAGGACACGGCCGCGCAGGGTGATCTCGCCGGTCATCGCCACCGAACGTGAAACCGGATTGTTGGTCAACAGGCTGACGATCGCAGTCATCATCGCAATACCAGCCGATGGACCATCCTTCGGGGTTGCCCCTTCAGGTACATGGACGTGAATGTCGGTCTGATCGAATAAGGTCGGCTTGATCCCAAAATGGGGTGCCCGCGCCTTCACAAACGAGCTGGCTGCCTGAATCGATTCCTTCATGACATCGCGCAAATTGCCGGTAACAGTCATCCGCCCTTTACCGAACATCTGGACAGCTTCAATGGTCAAGGTGTCGCCGCCCACTTCGGTCCAAGCAAGGCCAGTCACGGCTCCGATCTGATCTTCGGTTTCAGCTTCCCCGTACCGAACTTTGCGAACACCCAGATAATCCTTGACGTTGTCTGCAGTAACGGTGACAGCCTCTTTTTTCTTTTGGCTGATTTCGCGCACGGCTTTGCGGGCCAGATTGGCGATTTCACGCTCAAGGCTGCGGACACCAGCTTCGCGGGTGTAGTAGCGGATCACTTCACGCAAGCCGTCATCGGTGAGCGTAAACTCGCCCGTGCGCAGGCCATTGGCTTCGACCTGTTTGGTCAGCAAATGACGCTTGGCAATCTCAACCTTCTCATCCTCGGTATAGCCGGGGATACGAATGATCTCCATGCGATCCAACAAGGGTTGAGGCATATTGAGCGAATTGGCGGTAGTAACGAACATCACATCCGACAAATCATAATCGACTTCCAGATAATGGTCGTTGAAGGTGCTGTTTTGCTCTGGGTCCAAGACCTCCAGCAACGCCGCTGCTGGATCGCCGCGATAATCAGCCCCCATCTTGTCAATCTCGTCCAACAGGAACAGTGGATTGGCGCTTTTGGCCTTTTTCATCGATTGGATGATCCGGCCAGGCATGGAGCCGATATAGGTGCGCCGGTGGCCGCGGATCTCAGATTCATCGCGTACCCCACCCAGTGAGACACGCACAAAGTCCCGGCCTGTAGCTTTGGCGATGGACTTGCCCAGCGAGGTTTTACCAACACCGGGAGGTCCAACCAGACACAGGATCGGCCCACGCAGCTTGTTGGTGCGCGCACCCACTGCGAGATATTCCAGGATGCGTTCTTTGACCTTTTCCAAGCCGTAATGATCGCCGTCGAGGACCTGCTCGGCGGCATCAATATCTTTTTTGGTCTTTTTCTGCTTGCCCCAAGGCAAAGCCAAGAGCCAATCGAGATAATTGCGAACCACGGTTGATTCAGCCGACATCGGGCTCATTTGCTTGAGCTTTTTCAGTTCAGCCTCGGCCTTGGCACGCGCTTCTTTCGAGAATTTGGTCTTGCGGATCTGCTCTTCGAGTTCTTGAAGTTCGTCGCGGCCTTCATCCTGCTCGCCCAACTCGCGCTGGATCGCCTTCATTTGCTCATTGAGATAATAATCACGCTGGCTCTTTTCCATCTGCCGCTTGACGCGGTTGCGGATACGCCGTTCGACCTGCAGGACACCCATTTCGCCTTCCATCAAAGCGAAAATGCGCTCCAGACGCTTTGATGCGCTCACAATCTCCAGCAATTCTTGCTTTTGCTCGAGCTTGACGGCCAGATTATCGGCAATGACATCGGCAATCTGACCGGCACTGGTCAGCTGTGACAGGCCAGAGACGATTTCAGGCGGAATCTTGCGATTGAGCTTTACATAATTTTCAAATTGCTCAATCGCGGTGCGCGATAGGGCCTTGGCTTCGGGCGTATCCGAATCCTGATCTTCAATCTCTCGAACCGCAACAGTGAACATAGGCTCAACGGCGTCAAACGCCTCAATTGTCACCCGCGTTTTGCCCTCAACCAGCACTTTGACGGTGCCGTCGGGCAGTTTCAGCAATTGCAAGACCGAGGCGATCACCCCGGTCTGATAGACGTCCGCCGGGCCGGGATTATCCGCACCAGCGTCCTTTTGGGTCGCCAGCACGATTTCCTTGTCCGACCGCATCGCTTCTTCCAGCGCCCGCACCGACTTTTCCCGCCCAACAAAAAGCGGCGAAACACGATGTGGGAACACGACGATGTCGCGCAAGGGCAGAAGCGGCAGGATGCGAGTTTGGGTCATTCAGTTTCCTTAGACTTGGGTCTTGGCATCGGTGGGCCTTGGCCTGGGACGGGACACCCTGTGGGGAGATAGGGCCCCGTGTTGGGTCCATTTGCAAGACCGATCACCTGTTGATCCACACATGGCGACACCTTGGCCTGCGTTCAAGGGTGGGCCTGCAAGCGTGAAGACATGCCGTGCCCGTTGGAAAGGGCTTTGTCTTGTCACCCCGGTCAGGCATGGTTACGACTGTTGCAAAAGAAAATGGTCTGCTCTGGAGGACATATGCGCATTGGCACACGCGGCCTGATGGCCACGCTCATCACATTGGCAAGCCCATTGACCCCCCTTATGGCAAGTCAAGCCCAAGCCAAGCCCCGGCCTTTAGAGGCTGAGATTACGCGCACCACCTATGGCATCCCCCACATTACGGCACGAAATTGGAAAGGCATTGGCTATGGCGTTGGCTATGCCTATGCGCAGGACAATTTGTGCATGTTGGCTGAAGACTTCATCACCATGGCAGGCCAGCGCGCGCTGCATTTTGGCACCAAAGAGAAAACCAGTTTCGGCTTTGATCCGGTCGATAATCTTGCCTCAGACGTCTTTTTCAAAAGCCAGTTCGACATTGAGGCTTTGCGCAAGGCCCACCAGCAAACCAGCGCAACCACCCGCGATTTAGTGCGCGGTTATGTTGCTGGATATAATCGGCTGCTGCGCGATTTGGGCCCACAAGGCGTACCTGCTTCTTGCCGGGGCAAGGCCTGGGTCAAGCCGATCAGCGAAGACGACATGCTGCGCCTGATGGAGAAAAATGCACTGCGGGCCGGGGCGCTGGTTTTGGCCCAAGGCATTGCCTATGCCGCCCCACCCGCTGTGGCCAAGCCTGAAAAGGTTGCGGACCTTTCCATGCCAGATATGGCTGAGGCAGGCCTTGGCAGCAATGGATGGGCATTTGGGGCGGAAACCACAGCCAATGGCAAAGGCTTGATTGTTGGCAACCCACACTTTCCCTGGGCAGGGACGTCGCGCTTTTACCAGCTCCATATCACCATTCCCGGTGTGGTGGATGTGATGGGGGCGACTTTAGCTGGCTCTCCCATTCCCACCATCGGCTTTAACAAGGATATTGCCTGGAGCCATACCGTCAGTGCGGCCAAACATGCCACCGTATTTGAACTTACCCTCGATCCAACCGACCCCACCCGCTATATGGTCGATGGCAAAAGCGAAGCGATGCAGACACGCACTGTGTCGATCGAAACCGCCGACGGCACGCTGACCCGTACCGTCTATGTCAGCCGCTTTGGCCCGCTCCTCATCATACCAAATGCTGGCCTCAATTGGACGAATGAGCGCGCCTTTGCCGTGCGCGATGCCAATGCTGGCAATAATCGGCTGATTGATGCGTGGCTTCAGATCAATCAAGCCCGGTCGGTAGAGGACATCCGAAACGCCGTCACCAGCACATTGGGGATCCCCTGGGTCAACACAATTGCCACAGACCGGCAGGGTCATGCGCTGTTGGCGGATGTCACCGTGGTTCCCAATGTGAGTGGAGACAAGATCCGGGCCTGTGCCACGGCGCGCTCAGCGCCGCTGGCCCAACGCCTCATCGTGCTGGACGGCAGCAAATCTGCGTGTGATTGGGACAAAGTGGCCGGCACGCCTGCCCCCGGCTTGATGCCCGCGCAAGATCAAGCCGTCATCATCCGGCGCGATTATGTCGCCAATAGCAATGACAGCTATTGGCTGACCAATCCCAAGGCCCCTTACCGCGTGCTTTCGCCGATCTTGGGCAGCGCCGAGACGGCGCGTAGCCTGCGCACCCGCTCTGGCCTGATTGAGATTGATCGGCGCCTGAGCGGGACTGACGGGCTTGCAGGTCAGAAAGTGGATCAGGACACTGCCAAAGCCATGGCCTTTGCCAACAAGACCTTGGCCGGCGAACTCACCCTCGACTCCCTCATCAGCTTGTGTGTCGATCAGGCCGATTTGGCCGATGCTTGCGCGGTTTTGAAGGCGTGGGATCGCCGCTATGACAATGACAGCAAAGGGGCCTATCTGTTCCATGCTTTCTGGGAGCAGGCAGAGCGCATCCAAGGCAAATGGGCCAAGCCTTTTGATCTCAACGATCCTGTTCATACCCCGGCCGATTTGATCACAACCGGCCCGGTTGCCGATCAGCTGCGCGCGGCTCTGAAAGCGGCTACAGAACGATTGAAGAGCGAGAATATTGCCCTCGATGCCCCGTGGGGGCAGGTGCAATTTGTCACCCGTGGCCAGGAAAACATCCCCATCCATGGGGCGCATGGCAATCTGGGGGTCTTGAATGTGCAGGTATCCGACAAAGGCCCCCGCGGTCTCGTACCACGCTCAGGCACCAGTTATATTCAGGTGGTGAGCTTTACCGATCAAGGCCCGGTGGCCGATGCGATCCTCAGTTATTCCCAATCAACAGACCCGGACTCTCCCCATTATGCCGACCAGACTTTGGCCTATGCCGCCAAGCGCTGGAACCGCCTGCCCTTCACCCCCGCGGAGATCAATGCCGCCCGCATTGGCCCAACCTTAAAGCTGAGGGAATAGGTGAAATTGGCCATCAACAATCAACCAGCAAGGCAATGGGGGCCAAGGTCTGACAGGCGTTTGACCCCCATCAACGTCATATTGGTGGCCATTTCCCTCCCCATCAAGTCCAGTAAGTGGGCAACACCGGCCCGCCCGCCAGTTGCCAAAGCATAGGCATAGGCCCGCCCCAACATGACCCCATCAGCCCCTAAGGCCAGAAAGCGCAGCACATCGACGCCGGTGCGAATGCCTGAATCGACCAGAACTGGAATGGTTTTCGCCACGGCGTCCACTACCGCAGGCAAAGCTTTTGCGGTGGACAGCGTCCGGTCAAGCTGGCGACCGCCATGATTGGACACAACCAAGCCATTGGCACCAAATTTTAGCGCGTCGCGGGCATCCTCCCGATCCAATATGCCTTTGATGATCAGGTCACCGGTCCAAGTCTGCCGGATCCAGTCGAGGTCGGCCCAGCCGATGCCCGGATCGAAACTGGCCCCAAGCCAGCCGATATAGTCAGACAGACCAGTGGCTTGGCCGCGATAGGTCGAAATATTGCCCAGATCATGCGGGCGGCCCCGCACACCCACATCCCAAGCCCAGCTTGGGTGGGAAAGGGCTTGCACCATTCGCCTCGAAGCCGCCCAAGGGCCAGACATGCCAGAATGGGGGTCACGGTAGCGCGAGCCCGGCGTTGGCATATCAACGGTGAAAACCAAGGTGGTGACGCCGTGAGCTTTGGCCCGCTCCAGCACATCGGCCATGAATCCGCGATCTTTGAGAACATAGAGCTGAAACCAGATCGGGCGCTGACTGGCGGCCGCCACCTCAGCGAGCGGACAAACACTGACCGTCGAGAGTGTATAGGCAATGCCAGCCTCCTCCGCCGCTCTGGCAGCTTGGACTTCCCCGCGCCGCGCCAACATGCCAGACAGCCCAACCGGGCCCAGAACAATCGGCAGCGCCATCTTTTGACCAAAGAGATGGGTCGTTAAATCCACCTGATCAACGGCCTGCAAGATGCGCTGGCGCAAGACCAGGCTTGAGAGGTCAGCCTCATTGGCCTGTAATGTGGCCTCATCCAGCGCCCCGCCATCAACATAATCAAACAGGAAGCGGGGCAAACGCCGATAGGCTGCGCGACGGAAGTCTCTCGGACTGGCGATGATCATGTCACCGACCCCCGCGCCACAAGGTTCAAGCAAAGCCGCCGCTGGCATCCATTTGCTGGCAGCGCACCAAGCGGCTGGTCAATACTGCTGCCTGACGATGCTTGACCGCCTCGCGATAGTCAGCGTCGGTTACCATCGCCAGAAAGGCGCTGGCGCTGGGATAATGGGCAATGAAAATCGTGTCCCAGTTTTCGGTTTCTGGCCCGGTTAGCATGAGTTGCATCTTGCCACGCCAGATGATTTTCCCGCCTAATCGCGAAAAGATCGGGTCGCTGGTACGACCATATTCCCGGTAAGCCTCTTCCCCCGTGCGGCCAAGACCAGCATCAGGATGCCCTTCAGGATAAAGTGCCAGCGGACGATAACGGACCTGATTCAACATCCAGATCGGTTCATCGCGCGGTAGGGCTTTGAACAGGTCAAATGCCGCGCGTGTTGGATCGACATAGGCTTCCTGCATAGCGCCCGCCCTTTCTGGTCCTGCCTGCCCTCACACGGTAAAGCCTAGCCGGCGGCTGCAGGGGCCGCTTGATCGCGCCGTTCGGCATAAATCAACAATGGCTTGGCCCGCCCCTCAATCACCTCGCCATTGACCACGACTTCTTCCACACCCTCATAAGAGGGCAAGTCGAACATGGTTTCCAACAGCACACCTTCGAGGATGGAGCGCAGGCCACGGGCACCGGTCTTGCGGGCAATCGCCTTGGTGGCAACGCAACGCAAAGCTTCATCGGTGAAGGTCAGCTTGACATTTTCCATCTCAAACAAGCGCTGATATTGCTTGATCAGGGCGTTCTTCGGTTCTGTCAGGATCTGAATGAGCGCGGCCTCATCGAGGTCTTCCAACGTAGCAAACACCGGCATCCGGCCCACGAATTCAGGAATTAGGCCGAATTTCAACAGATCCTCAGGCTCGCACTCGCGCAGGATGTCGCCGGTCCGACGGTCATCTGGACTGCGTACATTGGCCCCAAAGCCGATGCCAGCCCCGGTACCCCGCCGCGAAATGATCGTATCCAGACCTGGGAAGGCCCCGCCTGCGATGAACAGGATATTGGTTGTGTCGACTTGCAGGAATTCCTGTTGCGGGTGCTTGCGGCCCCCTTGCGGCGGCACAGAAGCAACTGTGCCTTCCATCAGCTTCAACAGCGCCTGCTGCACACCTTCGCCTGACACGTCCCGGGTGATTGACGGATTGTCAGACTTACGGCTGATTTTGTCGATTTCATCGATATAGACGATGCCACGCTGGGCACGTTCGACATTATAGTCAGATGCCTGCAACAGCTTCAGAATGATGTTTTCGACGTCTTCGCCCACATAACCCGCCTCGGTCAGCGTGGTGGCATCGGCCATGGTGAAAGGAACATCGATGATGCGCGCCAAAGTCTGAGCCAGCAATGTTTTGCCGCAACCGGTTGGGCCGATCAGCAAAATATTGGACTTCGCCAGCTCGACATCGGAATTCTTCTGCGCATGTGCCAGACGTTTGTAGTGATTGTGTACCGCCACTGCCAGCACGCGCTTGGCATAGGCCTGGCCCACCGCATAATCATCAAGGACGTCTTTGATTTCTTGCGGCGTGGGTACACCATCCTTGGACTTGACCAGCTGGTTCTTGTTCTCTTCACGGATGATATCCATGCAAAGTTCGACGCATTCATCGCAGATGAAAACGGTCGGTCCGGCGATCAGTTTGCGGACTTCATGCTGGCTCTTGCCGCAGAAGCTGCAATAGAGCGTGTTTTTTGAATCACCGCTGGCTGCTTTGGTCATGTCTACTCCAGTCCGTCACGGTGCTGCTGAGAGCAGCGACTGACGGTCGCTTCAATGAGCTTTGTCCAGTCTTGCACGGAATCTGTCAACGATCCGTTGCAAATCCCGCCCAATAATGCACACCCTTTTGTGCCCAGCAAGAACAATGCCGGGGGTGATCAAGCAGGATCAACCGACTGTAGTCGGCTCTTCGCGCTTGACGAACACCTCGTCCACAATTCCGAAATCACGCGCTTCTTCAGCCGTCATGAAATGATCGCGATCCAGCGTTTTCTCAATCACATCATAGGGTTGACCCGTGTGCTTGACGTAAATCTCGTTGAGACGACGCTTGGTTGCAACAATATCTTCAGCATGGCGGGCTATGTCAGTCGCCTGCCCACGGAAGCCACCAGACGGCTGGTGCACCATAACCCGTGCATTTGGCAGAGCCACGCGGCTGCCTTTTTGACCAGCTGCGAGCAAGAGCGAGCCCATCGAAGCTGCTTGGCCCATCACCACAGTAGATACCGGGGAGCGGATATATTGCATCGTGTCATAAATGGACAGCCCAGAGGTGACCACACCGCCTGGGCTGTTGATATACATGGCAATTTCCTTCTTGGGATTTTCAGATTCCAAGAACAAAAGTTGGGCACAGATCAGTGCGGCCATGCCATCTTCCACCGGACCGGATACAAAGATGATGCGTTCACGCAACAGACGGGAGAAGATATCGAAGGCCCGCTCGCCACGCGAACTTTGCTCGACAACCATGGGAACCAAGCCCAGTGCGCGCGTAAGATGATCGGTCATAAAAGCCTCTTTCAGAACACGCCAGATGCGTTCTGGATTTCTAGATATTGGTCCGCTTTGCCTGCGTTGCAAGGACATGTTGCGGTTAATGCGGTTTGCGCGCAGTGAATGAAGGAAAGGTGAAGGCCAACTGCCCTGCCTGTGGACAAGAACATTGACCTACAGGCGCGCAAACACAGACACCTGCGTGGCTGTTTTGCAAGAAAGCTGCTAAGGCCCGCCGCGACACCCTCTCCCCATTACAGTCACCTTTCTGGCTGTTGAGACAACAGCTGCAGGATTATCATGCCCTTCCCGACTCTACCCGCCGTGTTCGAGGCCACTTTGGCCGCTCAAGGCTATGGCGAACCCACCCCCGTTCAAGCCGCCGTTTTATCTGAAACCCGCACTGATGCCGATCTGTTGGTCTCTGCCCAAACCGGATCCGGCAAGACGGTCGCCTTTGGCCTGTCGATCGGGCCGACCTTGCTGCAAGATCAACCCCGCTTGGGCAAACCCGGCGCGCCGCTGGCACTGGTGATCGCCCCGACCCGCGAACTGGCCCAGCAAGTCGGCCGCGAGCTTGAATGGCTATACGCCCAAGCCGGCGCGCAAGTTGTGTGCTGCGTCGGGGGTATGGATGCCCGCCAAGAAGCCCGCCGCCTGCAGGCAGGCTGCCATATTGTCGTCGGCACACCTGGCCGCCTGCGCGACCATATGGAACGCGGTCGGGCTGATTTCAGCGCGCTGCGCGCGATTGTGCTGGATGAGGCTGACGAAATGCTCGACCTCGGCTTCAAGGATGATCTCGAGGCCATTTTGGATTCCACGCCAGAGGACAAGCGCACTTTGTTGTTCTCTGCTACATTGGCCAAGGATATTGTGGCGCTGGCCCGCCAGTATCAGCGCGATGCGGTGCGGATCGACACCACAGTGCGCGACGTTCCCCACGGCGATATTGAGTATCGCGCCATTCGCGTGGTGCCCAATGAGCTGGAATGGGCTGTTGTGAATGTCTTGCGCTTTTATGCAACTGGTGGAGCGCTGGTTTTTTGTGCCACGCGCGAAAGTGTCCGCCATTTGTTTGGCAGTCTGCGGGAACGCGGCTTTTCAGCTGTCGCTTTGTCAGGTGAGATGTCGCAAAAGGAACGCACCGACGCATTGCAGGCCCTGCGCGATGGACATGCCCGCGTATGTGTTGCCACCGATGTGGCCGCGCGCGGTCTTGATCTGCCCGACCTCAACCTCGTCATCCATGCCGAGCTGCCCCAGAATAAGGCAGCCCTTCTTCACCGCTCTGGCCGGACAGGTCGGGCCGGCCGCAAGGGCATGTCGGTGCTTTTGGTGCCAACCACGCGGCAGAAAAAGGCTGAAATCCTGTTGCGCAGTGCCGGAATCCAAGCCCAATGGTCTGGCCCACCCAGCGCGGAGGCCATTCGTGCAGCCGACCGTGACCGGCTGATGGCTGATCCCATTTTGCAGGAAGCTGGCAGCGAGGAAGATCAGGCTTTGGCGGCAAGCCTTTTGGCGGCTGTTGGGCCAGACCAGGTCGCTCAAGCCCTCATCCGGCTCTATCGCTCACGTCTGCCTGAGCCCGAAGATGTGTTCGAGCCTATTCCCGAACCGCGTCGGCAAAAGCCTGAGCGGATGGAGAGAGGGGCCCGTCAGAAGGACCGAGACGAAGGTCAAGGTGGCGGGCAAGGCGGCTTTGCCGGTGTGCCATGGTTCCGGCTGTCGGTCGGACGCACGTCAAACGCTGACCCCAAATGGCTGATCCCGTTGATTTGCCGTCTGGGACACATCACCAAGAATGACATTGGTGCCATCCGCATCTTCGACCGGGAAACCTTGTTTGAAATCAATCCCAAGGTGGCCGACCGCTTCTTACATGCGGTTGACGCCCATCCCGATGAATCCACACGGATCGAGCCTGTGCTGGACAAAGGCTTTTCCCGCCCGCCCCCACGCAAGCAAGGCCCCGGCAAGGGTGGCCCTTACGTGTCAGCCAAGGCTGGGCCTAAAGGTCCCGCGAAAGGTCCGGCAAAAGGTCCCGGAAAAGGGTCCCATAAGGGACGCGATAATGGTGCGGGCAACGGACCTGTGAAGGCTGGCAAAAAGTCGTTTCGCAAAAAAGTCCGGATGGATTAAGGCCCCGCCCCCTCTCCTGCAAGAAATCGGCGAGAAAGGGGGGCGGACCTGATACTATTTAGGCCAAAGCAGCTTGGGCAGCTGCCAGGCGCGCGATCGGCACGCGATAGGGCGAGCACGATACATAATCGAGACCGGCCTTCTCACAGAAGGTGATTGATGCGGGGTCCCCACCATGTTCGCCGCAAATGCCCAATTTGAGATCGGCCTTGGTCGCGCGACCGCGATCACGGGCAATCTTGATCAGGTCACCAACACCCGACTGGTCGAGCGTGACGAATGGATCTTTTTCGAAAATGCCTTGATCGACATAGGTGCCCATGAAGCGGCCTGAATCATCGCGGCTGATCCCCAAAGTGGTCTGGGTCAAATCATTGGTACCGAATGAGAAGAAGGCAGCTTGCCGGGCAATTTCATCGGCCTTCAAGGCCGCACGCGGCAGCTCGATCATGGTGCCCACCATATAGACAATTTCCATGCCTTCGGCGTCCATCACTTCACGGCCAACAGCATCGACCCGATCCTTCAGGATTTGCAATTCCTTTTCGGTGGCGACCAAGGGGATCATGATTTCTGGCACTGGGGCTTCACCTTCGGCCTTGGCCACCGCAATGGCGGCTTCAAAGATCGCCCGGGCCTGCATTTCGTAGATTTCCGGATAAGTAATGCCAAGGCGGCAGCCCCGATGACCCAGCATCGGATTGACTTCATGCAATTCCTTCGCCCGCTCCAGCAGACGGGCCTTGTCGAGACCGGTGGCCGCCGCGACGGCTTCGACGTCTTCCATCGAGTTGGGCAGGAATTCATGTAAAGGCGGGTCAAGCAGCCGAATGGTGCAAGGCAGGCCTTTCATGATGGTGAAAATCTCGACAAAGTCTTGGCGCTGCATGGGCAGGATTTTGGTCAAGGCCAACACGCGTCCGACCTTGGTTTCCGACAGGATCATCTCGCGCACGGCCGCAATCCGATCTGCATCAAAGAACATATGTTCGGTCCGGCAGAGGCCGACACCTTCTGCCCCAAACTCACGCGCGGTGCGCACATCAAGCGGGGTCTCGGCATTGGCACGGACTTTGAGGCGGCGAACCTTGTCGGCCCAGATCATCAGGGCTGCAAAATCCCCGGACAATTCAGGCTGTTCCATCTCGACGGCCCCATAGAGCACCTCACCCTTGGAACCGTCGACGGAAATGACCTCACCCTTGCGGATTTCCCGCCCGCGCACCTTGAAAATGCCGGCTTCTTCATCGATGCGAATATCCCCGGCCCCAGACACACAGGGCCTGCCCATGCCACGGGCGACCACAGCGGCATGGCTGGTCATCCCCCCGCGCGAGGTAACGATGGCCCGGCTGGCATGCATGCCGTGAATATCTTCTGGGCTTGTCTCTTCACGCACCAGAATGACCGACTTACCGGCTTTGGCGAGTTCTTCGGCTTCATCGGGATCAAAGACCACTTCCCCAACCGCAGCGCCCGGCGAGGCCGGCAGGCCGACAGCAATCAGGTCGCGCTTGGCACCTGGTGCGATGGTGGGGTGCAACAATTGATCAAGTGCTGCGGGATCGACCCGCATGACAGCTTCTTGCTCGGTGATCAGCCCCTCAGCAACCATATCAACGGCGATCTTCAAGGCCGCCTTGGCGGTGCGCTTGCCGTTGCGGGTTTGCAGCATCCACAATTTGCCGCGCTCGACGGTAAATTCGATGTCCTGCATGTCGCGATAATGGCCTTCCAACTGGCCATAAACGGTGACGAGCTGCTGGAAGACCTCGGGCAATGCCTCTTCCATCGACAGGCCCGCTTCGCCCATGCTTTCGCGCTGAACCTTGGTGATGGACTTGGGCGTACGGATCCCGGCCACCACGTCTTCACCCTGTGCATTGATCAGATATTCGCCATAGAACAGGCGCTCGCCGGTTGATGGGTTGCGGGTGAAGGCCACGCCCGTGGCCGAGGTCTCGCCCATATTGCCGAACACCATGGCCTGGACATTGACGGCCGTGCCCCAGCTTTCGGGTATGTCGTGCATTTTGCGGTAGAATTCAGCCCGGTCATTCTTCCACGAGCGGAACACCGCGCCCACAGCTCCCCATAATTGATCATGCACATTTTGCGGGAAGGGCTTTCCCAACGCGCTCTCAACTGCGGCCTTGTATTTGACGACGACTTTTTCCCAGTCCTCGGCTTGAAGATCGGTGTCGATCGAATAGTCGTTGACTTCCTTATAGCTCTCCAGAATGTCCTCAAACATGTGGTGGTCCAGTTCCAGCACCACATTGGAATACATCTGGATGAAGCGACGGTAGCTATCAAAAGCAAAGCGGCGATTGTCGGACTGGGCTGCAAGGCCTTCCACGGTTTGGTCGTTGAGGCCCAAGTTCAAGACTGTATCCATCATGCCGGGCATCGAGGCGCGCGCGCCCGACCGTACCGAGACCAAGAGCGGATTGGCTGCATCGCCAAAGCCCTTGCCGACGGTGGCTTCAATTTGGGCCATGGCAGCCTGGACCTGGGCATCCAAACCTTCGGGATAGGCTTGGCCGAGCGCATAAAAGGCGGTGCACACTTCGGTGGTGATGGTAAAGCCTGGCGGAACGGGCAAACCAATCTTGTTCATTTCGGCCAGATTGGCCCCTTTGCCGCCCAGAAGATTCTTCATGCTGGCATCGCCATCAGCGAGCCCTGCCCCGAAGCTATAGACCATCTTGCTCATGTCATTTGCCCTGTGTGGATAGTCCAAAGTGGTTCGCGCCGATGATTCCCACCCCGCGCGTGTCGTGGCGGCCCTTCTAAGCCAGTCCAGTGCAGGATCAAGCCACCCAACCTGCGCCAATCGGGGTTTGTTGTCGCAGGGCCACAGGATTAGCAGTGCTGTAGTTTTCCTACCTTACCGATGCAGGGCCCATAGGGTCAAAATTGGCCGAAAACCCGCTCTATCCGGCCAGTTTTGAGAAATCGGCCACTTGGCTGGCGGCATGCTTAAAAGCAGTCAGCAAGGCAAGTCGGTTCAGCCGCTTGGCCGGATCTGGATCATTGACGAGGACGGCCTCGAAGAAAGCGTCAACCGGTGCGCGCAAGCTGGCCAACACCCGCATGGCGCTATCAAAATCCTGCTGCCCCACGAGGTCCGGCAAAGCGTTCTGGGCCTCGGCAAGGGCGGCCTGTAACGCCTGTTCTTCGGCCAGAACACACAAGGCGGGATCGAGAGAAAGCTCTGATGGCAAGGCCCCCTTCTTGGCTTCAGCAGCCAAGATATTGCTGGCCCGCTTGATGCCTGCGGTCAGATTGGTGCCATCCTCGGTCTTAAGGAAGCCCGCCAAGGCAGTGACCCGGGCGACGATGCGATTGATGTCATCATCCTCAATTGCAAAGGCAGCCTCAAGCACATCAGGCGCAAAACCTTCATCGCGGAGCGCGACGCGCAGGCGCTCGAGGATGAAGTCGACGACCGCTTCACGAGTTTGCCAAATTGAGACGACAATCCCCGCCTCTTCTGAAGACAAACCTTTGCCATATTCTGAATTCTTGAAGTCTATTCCCGCGTTGTTCGGATTATTGAGAAAATTCTGAAAATCTTCTGCCTTCTGTGCCAAGAAGCTAAGCCTAGACTCTTCCACTTTCGGCAAGGCGGGCTTCAATTCAGTAAGTGCATTGTACAAGGCGATATCGATTCTTGCCGTAGGCTTACGCAAGAGTGTGTTGAGCGAGAAACAAAAATTTGCGCCCCGCACAATCCGAATGACCCCCAGCGCCGCGCGGCGAAGCGCAAAAGGATCGCCGGAGCCAGTGGGCTTTTCGCCAATGGCAAAAAACCCGGTCAACGTATCGAGCTTGTCGGCCAAGGCCACTGCCATGGCGACAGGTTCACTCGGCACCTGATCAGAGGGGCCGACAGGCTTATAGTGGTCGCGGATGGCGTCGGCGATGATCTTGTTTGCGACAAGCCCTGTGCTCCCCTGCGACGCGGGGGAGCTGTCGGCGAAGCCGACTGAGGGGGCAATACCCCCACCACCTTGCTGCGCAAGGTCCCCCTCCCCCGTTGCACGGCGGAGGACAGCTTCGTGAAGCTGATAGTACCGACCCATAACCCCTTGAAGTTCAGGGAATTCACCCACCATTTCGGTTGTCAGGTCAGCTTTTGCCAGCAAAGCCGCCTGCTGGGCTATGGCCACATCAGCCCCCACCAGAGGCGCGATTTCCCCAGCCAGTGCTGCAATCCGGCGGACCTTGTCGCCGACACTGCCAAGTTTTTCGTGGAACACCAAGGTGTCGAGCTTCGGCACGCGGCTTTCAAGGCTTGCCTTGCGGTCAAGATCCCAGAAATAGCGCGCATCATTGAGGCGGGCGGCCAGCACGCGCGCATTGCCTGCAGCAATCTTCTGCCCACCATCGCGGGCTTTCACATTGGAAACAATGATGAAATGGGGTGCAAGGCCACCCGTCGCCGGGTCACGAACCACGAAATATTTCTGATTGACGCGCAGCGTCAGACGGATCACTTCGGGGGGCAAATCAAGGAAGGCTTTGTCCATGTCACCCATGATCACATGGGGCTCGTCCACCAGACCGCAGACTTCCTCCAGCAGCCCTTCATCCTCAATGAGCTCGAGATTGCGCGCCTGACACAAGGTGATGGCATCGGCTTTGATGCGGGCTTTGCGCTCATCGCGGTCCAGCACGACATGGGCAGCCGTTAGCTTGGCCTCATAATCGTCGAAATCCTTGACCTCAAATGGGCCAGTGCCGTGAAAGCGATGCCCCTCGCTGATATTTGTTGCAGCGATCCCATCAACCTCAAACGGGACGATCTGGCCGTCAAATACCGCCAAAATCCGATGCAAGGGCCGCACCCAACGCAGGCTGCCCTCACCCCAGCGCATGCTTTTGGGCCACGGGAAATTGCGGATGATGTCGGGCACAATCTCGGCCAGAGCATCTGGTGTTGCCCGGCCAGGCTTGACCAGATCTGCGACGTAAAAGTCACCCTTTTTGGGGTCGTTGACCACGCGGGCTTGGGAAATATCGCTGAGCCCCGCCCCGCGTAAAAAGCCCTCAATGGCTTGGGTAGGGGCGTCCGTGCGCGGGCCCTTGCGCTCTTCACGCACATCGGCAGTCCGCTCAGGCAGGCCTTCAACCACCGCGACCAGCCGACGGGGTGCGGAAAAAGTCTCAATACCGGCCGGTAAAAAGCCCGCTTTAGACAAGGCATCCATCAAAAGCTTTTTGAGGTCCTCGGCCGCCTTCTTCTGCATGCGGGCGGGGATTTCTTCACTGAAGAGTTCAAGCAGAAATTGGGGCATGGCTTAATTCACCCCTTCCGCGGCAGCACCTTGGGTCTCAGCCCATAGGATCGCACAACCCTTGGCCTGATCGCGCACACGCGCAATGAAGCTTTGCCGTTCAGTGGGCGAGACCACACCGCGCGCATCCAACAGATTGAACAAATGTGAGCATTTCAACGCCCAGTCGAACGCGGGCAGAGCCAAATTTTTGCCGCGCAAATGTGCGCACATGCGTTCGGCATCTTCAAACCAGCGCTTGAGCATGGCCGGGTCGGATTCTTCAAAATTAAAGGCCGATTGCTGGCGCTCATTTTCCAAGAACACCTCACCATAGCTCACGCCTTGGCCGTTGAAATCCAAGTCATAGACGTTTTCCACGCCTTGGACATACATGGCCAAACGCTCTAAGCCATAGGTCAATTCACCTGAGACTGGCTTGCAATCAAGCCCGCCAACCTGTTGAAAATAGGTGAATTGAGAGACTTCCATCCCATCGCACCAAATCTCCCAGCCAAGCCCCCAGGCCCCGACTGTGGGATTTTCCCAATCGTCTTCAACGAACCGGATGTCGTGCAAGGACGGGTCAATGCCAATCTCATAGAGGGAATTGAGATAAAGCTCCTGCAGATTGGGCGGGTTCGGCTTGAGGATCACCTGATATTGGTAATAATGGCCCAAGCGATTGGGGTTTTCGCCATAGCGACCATCCTTGGGGCGACGCGACGGCTGCACATAGGCAGCCCGCCACGGCTTAGGACCCAGCGCGCGCAATGTGGTGGCCGGGTGCAGCGTGCCAGCACCGACTTCAGTATCATAGGGCTGCAGGATCACGCAGCCCTGACGGGCCCAATAATCCGACAGGGTGAGAATAATGTCCTGAAAGCTCGGCACGCGGCCAGCGTCGCGCGCGCGCGAACAGGGCGTTGAATAAGAAGGATGTGAAGTCGCAATCGCTTGTGTCATGGCAAAGCGTGCATAAAGCCCAAGCGGCCCCGCTTGCAACAAGCGGAGCCGGATTTAGCGCAGATGAAAGATGCAGAACGCTCGGGCGCGACCTGACTATTCCTTCAGGCGCAAGGCAAAAGTCTCCCGCGCGATCTGCTCGAATGTGGCGTTCAGTTCAGAGGCATCCACCGCAAAGGCACGCTGGGGGTTACCTGCGCATTGCTGCAACAAACTAACCGCAGTGGCATCTGATACATTGATGGCCACAGTAAAGAGTTCAACCTTATAGGTTTCGCGGATTGCACTGCACCATGTTAACATGCGGCTATCGAGCGTCGAGCGATCTGGCGACCCTGAACAACCCGGCGCGCCCGTCTCGTTACATCCCCAATAGCCAGGGAAATTGACAGCCTGCTCATTGGCACCATCGGTCATCAGAACCATCACTTTGATTGCCTGATCAGAACCAAACGCCAAGGGTGCCGTGTGTTGGAAGAAATTGGCCCATTCGGTGCGCGGCGACAGGGCTCGCAGACCCCAACGCAGGCCAACATCGGCATGCGTGCCTCCCGGCGCGGGTGAGAGACGGTCAATCGTGTCGATCAACTGACTGCGGTTGGCCGACAGACCCAGCATCGGCATCGGGCAATTCAGATTTGGCCCGGTGATGCGGCGGAAGCTATCCCATTGAAGTCGAGGAACCCAAGAGCACCACGCACCGCTATTATTGTTCCACGTGATCTCATTATAGTCTGCAACACAGCCTGCGGCAGTGCCTGTATTCAGATTGAGTTGACAGCCCCCACCATTGATACAGGCTTGGGTTCCAGAAAAATTGAAGAACGCGTTGCGTGTCCCATTATTGTCGCTTTGCGAGCAATTGATGGTCGTCAAGCTCTGGCTGCCTGCGGGGCAGGAATTATAATTACAAGAATAGGGATTATTGACGCATGCCGCCCGCAAGGTGGACTTGCCAAAACTTAAAAAGGCAAAGGTTTCAGGCTTTTGACCTGGCAGGTTCAATTTGCCCTGAGGCTGTGGTGGTGGCGGTGGCGGGGGCGGCGGTGGTCCAGGCGGAGGTGGCGGTGGAGAGGGGCAGCCCGTCCAATTGTCACACATTTTCGTCGCCACAAAGCCCTTGGTCCGGGTGGCATTATTGACCCGAGGTGGCACACGCAAAGCATTCCAACTCATCCCGGATTTGGGATCATCATTGGCGGTAAGGCTTTCGCCCGTCCCCGCAATACAGCCCCGCCAGCCGACGGGAGCAAACAGACTGGACAACTGGCTTGAGGATTCGCTGATATTGCTTCCTCGACCAATAACATTGGTCGGCAATGACCGCGTACCGGCTTCAACCGGACTTCGCACAGCCGCAGCAGCAGGATTCCATGCTTGGTCGGGAACCTCACTGCGAATGTTCACAGTGGTGGTCCATGGAATGATCGCCACGCGCAAGCGGTCGGGAACACCAACGGTGTTGAACAATGTGTTGACAAAGCCCTTGGCCGCGCTGCGCATCTGGGTGAAGCGTGACGAAGGGCGGCCATCCTTTTGGAACATCGAAGCCGTGGTATCCATCACCACCGCAACTTCGAGCCGCTTATCCGTGCCCGCGGTGGCCACACCCACCGCAGTTAGCGTGATGTTCGACCGGCCAAGGAAGGCACCCAACAGAAGACTTTGGGTTCCAGTTGCCGTCAATCGGGCCGAGCCATCCTCGTCCCAGGTCACGGTCGCATTCAATCCCGTGACGCCCCGGTCTACCGATGGGGCCGATGCGAGAAATGCCTTTGTGCCAGCCTCGGCCCCGGCAAGCCGCGATGCCGTCACACCTTCCAGCGAGCGGTCCGATTGCGTGCGTTTGGCGGCCAAGGCCCCAGCATCGGCCGCTGCGGCCAGCGAGGCTTTTGCCGCAGAAATGCGGTTGAGTTCAATTGTCGCCCCGAGCACGCCCAAAGAAACTGATGAGACAAGCGCAAACAGAACAGCGACATTACCGCGCTCTGCGCGCTGGGCGATATTCCCAGCCGCGCTGCGATCCTGCTTTTGGCGCACCTTCATGCCTGATTTCCTTTAACGCGCACACCAACTGGCACCTATTCCCAGCTGGTAACACGGGAAATCTTAACGCGCGTTAAATAATTTTGGTAAAAACAAAGTAATTCGAATATATTCATATATTTAGTTTATATTTCTTGGTGAAAATGAAGTCCCAGAAATGCTCAAACATTGTCAATATCGCCATGATTTGGCACACGACAGAACGCCAATGCCCAAAATTTAGGCACGAGCCAGTCAAAAAAAGACAAACATAAGTTACCGCTGCGTAGGAGGCAAATTAAAAGGATTTGTCACTGACACTGAAATTTTATTTGTCGGGCCATGACGCAGAACCCAGATTTGTTATCAGTTCTATTGAACAATATTACTGACCGGAAAAGCCAACCTGCGTGAACTGGCAGCAGAACCTAAAGGCCCTGCCCGTCATCAATCTGTATGACTGAGCCGCTGGCATAACGCCCAGCCTCCGACACCAGCCAAGCCATCGCGCCGTCGAGGGCCTCTTCGTCCATAATGCGGCGGCGCGGAAATCCTGACACCATTTTCTGACCACCAGGCTGATTCAACCAGTCGCTATTGATCTCTGTTTCAATATAGCCGGGGCAAATGGCGCTGACATTGATACCCTTGCGCATCCATTCGGCAGCCATAGAGCGGGCCATCATCACCACGGCGGCCTTTGACACCGAATAAGGGACAAGGCCAGGCAAAGGCTTCAGGCCGGCCATTGAGGCGATCAAGACGATCCGGCCATCGCCGCGTTCGCTACTGCCAGCAGCGATCATACGCCGTGCAGCCTCACGCGCTGTAATGAACACACCACGCACATTGACTGACATAACCGCATCATAGGCGTCCATGCTGATCTCCGTTGCCAAACCGATTTCATTGACCCCGGCATTGGCGATGACGATGGAGGGGGTTCCAAGCCCCGCTTCAGCTGCATCAAAGGCTGCGATCACGCTGGCCTCGTCTTGGACGTCAAGCACAACGGCTTGGGCCTGGCCTCCGTTAGCCGCAATCTGTGCCACAAGGTCGTCAAGTCGATCGCGCCGTCGCGCGCCGCAGACAACTTTGGCCCCAAGCCCGGCCAACAAACGCGCAAAATGGGCACCCAAGCCGGACGAGGCCCCAGTAATCAGAGCGGTCTTGCCATCAAGGCGGAAATCAGGCTGGATCAGGCCACTTTTTGCGCTCACATCACGCTCCCTCGGTAATCATGTGCTGACGACTCAGTTTGGCAAGGCTAGGGTGAGTGTTGTGTAAAGCAAAGGCCTCGGACATTGCCGGGCTTTAGGGTTGAGGAAGAGAAGACAGTCCATGGCAAAGCCCCATATCTTGGTTCTGGCAGGTGATGATGCACGCCATGCCATCTCCGAGGCTGGCTTCACCTTAGCCGGCGACGATGATGTTCGCCGTCAGACTGCGGCCATCGTGGTCGAAACCCGAGGTGACAGTGGGGCCAAGGCTGCCGATTTGGTAAGATCGCTGCGGGCCGCCCTCGGTCCTCGGGCCGGCCTTTTCCTGGCGTGGAGCGACGGCCAGCATAATTTCGATCCGAGCGTTTTTGATGGCGTTCTCGATTCAACAGCCTCCTCGGCCCTGCTGGCAGCGCGATTGGGCTCAAGTTTGCGCATTGCTGTGATGGCGGATGAGGCAAGGCTGCGTTTTCAAACGCTCGCCCGCTTTGGTGGTCCGGCCCATCCCCCGGTTATCAATAGCAACAAGACCCCAAAAGTATTGTTGTTCGGTCTGCCGGGGCCAGATTTGTTGCAATTCTCAACAGCCTTGAATGCGCAGGGTGCGGATACCATTGCCGCATTCACCTCCTTTACAGCGTTTGACTATCTCCATGAGAGCGAGTTTGACGCGGTTGTTATCCTGGCCCGAGACGACCGACCGACCGCCATGACCTTTTGTGCGGCCATGCGGCGCAATGCGCGGATGTTTCATATGCCCTGCTTGATCGTGGGCTCGCCTGATTTTGACAATCCGCATGAAGCGATTGAGCGCGGAGCAACTGACTTTGCGATTGCCGGGGATGATGATGCCGGGGCGGTTGAGCGGCTTTTGACATACATCGATGAGAAGCGTAGCCGCGACGCCCTCAATTTGGCTTTTGCCGCTGCCCGGGCACCTGCTGCCATCGAACCAACCACAGGACTTTATTCAGAAGCCTTTTTTGCTGCCCACCTCGACCTGTTGGCCCATCGCGCTTTTGAAACCGATCGGCCGCTGTCGATTGCGATTGCCCGACTGGACGAGGCCGCCAGCTTGGGTGCCATCCGCGGTCGGCAGGCGATCGAGCGCCTGATTGGGCAGTCCGGCGCAATGTTGTCACGCTTGGTGCGGGCTGAAGACGTGGCAGCCCGACTTGATCAAACAAGCTTCATTGTCGCATTCCCCAGTTCGGATGCCGATGCCGCTGCAGTGGCCGCCGAACGGATTGCTGCGGTGCTTGAGTGTACCGCCTTTGATGTGCAGGCCGACCAGACCAGTTTCAGCAATGATCAGCCTGTGCAGATCAAGCTTAGAACCCAAAGCGCGAGTCTTGCGCCGCGTGAAAGCGCTTTGAGCTTGATCCGCCGGGTCAGTCGGGCGATTGACCAAGGGCAAGGCTCATGAGCGCGGTACCTCCGCGTCCGGTGGTGATTGATTTCATTTCCGATGTGATTTGCCCATGGTGCTATGTCGGGTTTCGCGCACTGATAACTGCCTGTGTCCAGCGTCCGCACATACCTACACATCTGGCGATGAGACCTTATGAGCTTGATCCAACAATTCCGCCACAAGGGGTGGATCGCGCAGAGCGATTGCTCGCCAAATTTGGCGGCGATGAGCAGCGCTTGAAAGCGGTTTCGCAAGCTGTGGTGGATGCGGGTCTTGCGGTCGGGATCGAGTTCAATTTCGCCGCCATCAAGACCACCCCCAATACGCTTGACTGTCACCGCTTATTGCGTTGGGCCCGTTCAGCCGGCGTGGAGGTTGAATGTGCAGAGGCCTTATTCCAAGCCTATCATGTCGAAGGCGAGGATCTGAGCCAATCGGGGACATTGGTGGCACTTGCCCGAGGCCTCGGGATGGACGGCAGCCTGGTGGCCACACTCCTCGCAGGCGATGATGATAAAGAGGCGGTCGCCCAAGATTTGGATATCGCCCGTCGCATGGGAGTAACGGGGGTGCCGACCATCCTGTTCAATCAAAGCTTTGCCTTGATCGGTGCTCAAAGCGTGGACACATTTGGTGAGGCGCTGACGCGTGCCTGGCAGGACCAACAAACGCCCACCCTGCCCAGTTCTGGCCAGACCTGATGCCAATTCTGGATTTGGCAGAGTTTGCCGCCAGCCTTCCTGCCCGCAAGGCCCTCATTGGGCTTGATCCCGGCTCCACGACGATTGGCGTGGCAGCATCGGACTTCACCCGCCTGATCGCGAGCCCGGCAGGCGGGGTTAAGAGGTCTAAATGGCCAGTTGATGCGGCGGCCATCTTCAAAGTTTTTGATGACCGGGAGGCCTGCGGACTGGTGGTGGGTCATCCGATCAATATGGATGGCAGGCCGGGGCCTTCCGCCCAAGCTGCCCGCGCTTTTGCCCGCAATCTCTTGGCCATTCGTGACGTGCCATTGCTCATGTGGGATGAGCGGCTGTCGACTGCGGCCGTGCAGCGCCAGATGATCGCGGCGGACATGTCGCGCGCCAAACGAGCTGCCGTGGTGGATTCTGCGGCAGCCGCCTATATGCTGCAGGGCTTGTTGGACCGTCTGCAGAGCGAATTGGGGACATATTAGGCGATGGATGTGGCATTCACTGCAATCTTGCCGGTTTTTCTGGTGATTGCGATCGGCTTTATCGTCCGACGGCTTTCGGTCGTGCCCGATTCATCCTGGGCGGCTGTCAATTCCTTTGGCTATTGGATCCTCTATCCAGCCTTTTTGTTTTCCACTGTCGCCAGTGCCGATTTCTCGGGTCCGGACACCATTCCCTTCCTGACATGTCTCGCCGTGGGTTTTGCATTGGCAGGCTTATGGGGTCTCAGCCTTCGGCTGTGGTTTGCCAGTGATGGACCTGCCTTTACCAGTCTATTTCAAGCCAGTGTGCGGTGGAATGGCTTCATCATCTTGGCCGCTGCCCCCGCCCTTTATGGTCCAAAGGGTCTGGCCCTCATCGCGCTTGGATTTGGCCCGGTGGTTGCCTTTGTCAATCTGATGAGCGTGCTGGTGATGGCGCGCTGGGCCAATAATGAGATTGCCCCCAATTTGGCAGGTGCGCTGCGGGAAGTGACACGCAATCCCTTGGTGCTGGGCAGTCTGGCTGGCCTGATTGCCAATCTCAGCGGCCTCATCGACTGGCTCGGCCCACTTGAACCAGCTTTGGCGCTTTTAGGACGCGCCGCCATGCCCATCGCCCTCATCAGCGTGGGTGCTGCGCTCAGTTTTGAGGGCTTGGGAAAAGTCCCGCTCCGGCTCGGTGTCGGGGTTGCCTCGAAGCTAGTGATGGCCCCATTTTTGATGCTGGCCGTGACGCATGTGCTTGGCCTGCCGCCCTTGCCCAGCGCGGTGGCCATTGGTGTGGCCTCGATGCCAAGTGCCCCTGCGGCCTATGTTCTGGCCCGCGAATTGGGTGGAGACGCACCCCTGATGGCGGGCTTGGTGACCGCCTCAACCTTGCTGGCACTCATCACCATTCCACTTTGGCATAGTCTGACCATGCCAGCTTAAGCCATCTAGCCAGTATCTGGGGCAGAGCGTTACCGCCCTGCCCGCCGACACCGGATTTAGTGGGTGCGGTTTGCAGGCGGCAGCAAGACCGTATCGATCACATGGATCACGCCGTTGGATGCGGCCACATCGGCTGAAATCACCGAGGCATTATTGACGGTCACGCGCCCATTACGACCGTCGATGGTTGCTGCCCGACCTTGAACCGTTGTGGCAGGCGTCACCCGATCGAGCAATTGGTTCGACGTAATGCGACCTGGCACCACATGATAGGTCAAAATGGAAACGAGTTGGGCACGGTTCTCAGGCTTTAGGAGGTTTTCAACTGTGCCGGGCGGCAGCTTGGCAAAGGCGGCATCGGTGGGCGCAAAGACGGTAAAGGGCCCACTGCCTTTCAGCGTGTCGACAAGGCCTGCGGCTTGCAGGGCAGCGGCCAAGGTCGAGAAACTGCCAGCACCGACAGCCACATCGATAATGTCGCCCTTAGCCGCTTTAGCAGACTTGGCTGATGTGGTGTGATAGGCGATGGATGAATAGCCACTGGACTGAACCCGGGCTTGGTCCTTGGTCTTGGTGCATTGGGCCATTGCGGGTGCAACAGACAAGGTAAGGGCGGCTGCCGCCAGAGCGAACACGTTGAACTTCATAAGATTTACTTCCTTGGGAACGGAGCAGGATAGCTCTGGGCCTGTCTACGCGGGATGCGCCAAGCGGATGTATAATCCCGCGATTTCGTGATGTTTCTCTCTGACTTGTAATGCTGACCTGCCAATAACAAAACATCTTCCCCTCCACCCCGCTTCGCACTAGACAAAAGCGATGAGCCAAGAGCCCTCCAATGCCCCTGAATTTTCGGTTTCTGAACTCTCCGGCGCGATCAAGCGACGACTGGAAGATGATTTCGGCAATGTCCGGGTGCGCGGTGAGATGGGCCGCGTCACGATTGCCCGTTCCGGCCATGTCTATGTCGATCTGAAGGATGCCAATGCCGTCCTCTCGGCTGTGATGTGGAAAGGTGTGGCCGCTGCACTGCGCTTTCGCCCGGAAGAAGGCATGGAAGTGATTGCCACTGGCAAGATTTCGACCTTTCCCGGTTCATCCAAATATCAGTTGATTATTGAGCGGCTTGAACCGGCAGGCGTGGGCGCTTTGCTGGCGCAATTGGAAGAACGGCGCAAGCGATTGGCCGCAGAAGGCCTGTTTGACCCTGCCAGAAAACAGGCTTTGCCCTATCTACCGGAAGTGATCGGGGTGGTGAGCAGCCCGACCGGGGCCGTCATAAAGGACATTCTGCATCGCTTGTCAGAGCGCTTCCCCGTCCATGTCCTATTGTGGCCGGTGCTGGTTCAAGGCGACAAAGCCGCCGACCAAGTCGCGCGCGCCATTGCAGGCTTCAACCGCCTGCCCGCTGATGGAGCCGTCCCCCGCCCGGATGTGCTGATCGTGGCGCGCGGCGGGGGATCGATTGAAGATCTTTGGGCTTTCAACGAGGAAGTCGTGGTGCGCGCAGCCGCCGCCAGCACCATCCCGCTGATTTCGGCCATCGGCCATGAGACCGACACCACATTGATTGATTTTGCCTCTGACCGGCGCGCACCAACGCCAACCGGGGCAGCTGAAATGGCGGTTCCTGTGCGCCTTGAGTTGCAGGAACGGGTTAATCTGACCGGGGCTCGGCTGTCACGTGCGATGGTGCGCGGGCTTGAGCGTGGTCGTATCGAATTGCGGGCCGCCGCCGCACGCCTGCCAAGGCCTGATACATTGTTTAATGCAGCAAGGCAGCGCATGGATGTGCTGGAGCTTCGGTTTGGCCCATCCTTGCGCAATCTGATGTCAATCAAGGGCCATGGCCTCGCCGCAATCGGTGGACGGCTGCGCCCACAGGTTCTTCGCCAAGATATTACACGCAAACAAGCCCTGGTGGGAGGGCTTGAACAGCGCCTGACAGCCGCCTTCACGCGCCGGACCTTGAGTGAGCGTGATGCCCTTACTCGTGCCGCCCAGCGTCTGGATGTGGCAAGCCAGCGCCTCAGCGCAGCATTATCGCGGCACATTGACCTCAAATCCCGGCAATTGGCTGGCCAGGCCAGCTTGCTTGAGGCGCTATCATATCGTTCGGCATTGGCGCGCGGCTTTGCCGTGGTGCGAACCGAGAAAGGCACTGTCGTGCGCGGCAAAGCCGAGGTCCGGCCTGATGCCCGCCTCACCCTGACCTTTGTTGATGGCGAGGTGAAAGTGCGTGCCACTGACGGCCCGGTTCAGGCGAGCCTGTTTGATTAGCGCATAAGCCCTGCGCCTTACGAGCTGACCATATGATCAGGCGCGCTTTCCAACAATTTCAAGACGGCCTCTGCCGCCCGCTCCGCCGCCGGGGGATCATGGCGGCCCATTTTGTTGAGGGCTTCGGCCAAGGCTGCCTTTTGGTCGGCTGCGGCGTCAGGCTCATACAATAATCGTCCAGCGGCCTTGGCCAAGGCTTCAGGCCTTAAGTTGTCCTGCAGGAATTCTGGCACTGCCATGCGATCCAGGGCGATGTTTAACAGGCAGATGAAGCGGCTCTTCAACAGAAAATTGAGGATGATGAAGCCGCTGAGCGCGCCCAAGCGATACCCCAGAACCATGGGCGTGCCCTGCAGCGCCACTTCGGTGGTCACCGTGCCAGAACAGGCCAAGGCGACATCACCAGCCGCAAAGGCATCAACCTTGTCAGCCTCACCCACCAATATGTGCGGGAAAGACCAGGTGGCAGCCCGCGCGCGCATCGGCTCAGCCACCGAAGGGGCAAGCACAGCAACAACATGAAGCGAGGGATCACGGGCACACAATAATGCGGCGGCTTCTTCCAAACTGGGGGCCACCCGCTCAATCTCGCCCCGGCGTGACCCCGGAAGCAAAAGCACAAGCTTCTTGTCTGTCAGACCCTGACGCGCCCTAAAGCCCTGCCCGTCACCAATCTGGGCTCGTGCCACCGCCGGATTGCCAATCACGGTCACCGGCAAGCCAGTGCCGTCATAATAGGGGACTTCGAAATCATGGATGCAGAATAAGGCATCATAGACTTGGGCCACGGTTCGTGCCCGGCCTGGTCGGGTGGCAAACACTTGCGGGCCGATCATTTTGATCAGCTTGGCTTGGGGTACACGGGCGCGGATTGCCTTGGCGGCGCGCAGGGTAAAGCCCCAGGAATCGATCAGGACCACCGCGTCAGGCTTGAAGCCCGCCGCTGCCTCCCCGGTGGCCTGCGCCCGTTCGTTGACCGTCTTGAGGGCGGCAAGCCCCTCGGTGAGACCAAGGACCGAAAGTCCGTCGATAGACACGTGGCTCTGAATGCCGACGGCGGCCAGTTTCTCCCCGCCAACCCCGGCCAGAATGATATCGGGATGGCGCGCGCGCAACGCCTGCACCAATTCAGCACCCAATTCATCGCCCGAGGGTTCGCCAGCGACAATGAAAACCCGCCATGGCTTCATGGGGGTGCATCCAACGTCACGCCCAGCACAAAAAGGCCTGCCTCTTCGGCTGCAGCAATCACATTATTGCGGTCAATAACAAGCGCCCCGCCTGCTTCAACCACAATGCCGGCAAGACCTGCCCGTGAGGCCCCCTCAACGGTTTTGACCCCGATTGTCGGCAGATCAACCCGGCGCTCTTGCACGGGCTTAGGCCGCTTGGCCAACACGCCACGCCGCTCCACCCGTGTTCCGCGAATATGGGTGGATAAGTCATGGACCCGCGCCAGCATGCGGTCGGTACCTTCCTGGGCTTCAACCGCCAGCACAAGGCCGTCAACCACCACCGCACCTTGGCCAATATCAAGGCGGCCGATTTCAGCGGCAATCGTCATTGCCTTGCGAACATCCTCCATGTGCGCCTCGGTTGGTGCCTTGCCAGCGAGCAGCCCCTCTTCAGCCAACAGATCGGCCAGCACCTCATCGGTGCCGACGATGGCAAAGCCCTCGCGCTCAAACTCCGCAAGGACCGCACGCAGAAGCGCATCATCACCCTTGCGCATTTCAGACATGATGCGCGGCAAGGCCAGCGCCCCGCGCAAATCAGGCTTCAAAGTCGAAAAATCAGGCCGATTGACCAGCCCGGCAAACACCAATGCGTCAACACCATCGGCTTTCAACGCTTTGATGCGCTCACCAAAATTGGCCAAGGCGCATTCTGAGCCTGGAAACAAAGCCAGACGTGGGTCTGTCATGCCTTTGATGCGACTGACATGCACCGGCATGCCTGAATCCCGACAATGCTGAGCCAGAAGGACCGGCAAGTCCCCTGCCCCCGCGATAATGCCTAATTTGCTAAAGCCGGTCATGTGGTCCTGAAAATCGGTGAGAATAAACCTCTACCCTCAACGTTCTGCGCTACAAATCCCGCGCTTGGAAGGCGCATTGAGGAAGTCCAGCATGGCCTGGACTTGCGGATTGTCGGAAAAACTTTCGGCTACATCTGAAATCCGGTCCTGAAGCGGGGTGACGTCATCGCCGAACAACATGTCAAACGCGGCGAGAATATCCCGGATTTGGGCAGTGGTGCTGCCCCGGCGCTTGAACCCGACAATGTTCAATCCCTTCAAATGCGCCGGATTACCATTGGCCATGGCATAGGGGATCACGTCGCGCGTCACCAATGCTAAGGCACCGATAAAGCCATAGGTGCCAATGCGGGTCCATTGATGAACGGCCGCCAGGCCGCCAATATAGACGCCTTTGGCCAGATGGGCATGGCCGCCCAAAGTAGCACTGCGCGCCAGAATGCAATTGTCTTCGACCACGCAATCATGGGCGACATGGGAATTGTCCATAAAGAAACAGCCATCACCAATCCGAGTGATGCCTTGGTCGCGGGTAGAGCCCCGGTGCATGGTGACATGCTCCCGGATGACGCACGAGGCACCGATGATCAATTGGGTATCGGTATCCTGATAGGGATGGATTTGGGGCGGACCACCCAGGACGGCAAAAGGCCATATTTGCGTATGATCGCCAATCGATACCCGGCCATAAGTCGTGACATGGCTGACCAATTGCACACCTGCGCCCAATTCAGTCCCGGCCGAGATAAAACAGAATGGGCCGATCTTGGCCCCCTCACCAATGATGGCACCCTCTTCAATCACTGCAGTGGGATGAATGTCGGCACTCATACCAGATCCACCTTCATCGCAGCCCATTCGGCCTCGCAGGCCAATTGGCCGTCCACCTCAGCCTTGCCGGAAAACTTATAGATATTGCGCCGCCCCAACAGCACTTCGACCTGCATGTTCAATACATCACCGGGTCGCACCGGGCGGCGAAACTTGGCCCCTTCCACCGACATGAACATGATGCCGGCGGTTTTCGCATCGACTTTAAGCGTCTTGGACATCAGCACAGCACTGGCCTGGGCCATGGCTTCAATCTGTAACACACCCGGCATTAAGGGACGGCCGGGGAAGTGGCCCTGGAAGAAAGGCTCATTGGCTGTCACGCACTTGATCCCCCGAATGCTTTGACCCTCAACATAATCGAAGCATCTGTCGATGAGGAGAAATGGGAATCGGTGCGGAATGAGGCGTTCGATTTCCTCACATTCAATAATGGTACTCATGCCTTCGCCCTGTTGTTAAGCCCCGCTTTTGGAGCTGGTCTCGTTCTTGGTGGTCGCCATCTTTTTGAGGAGGACCGATTCCTTCATCCATTGTCGCAGCGGTCTGGCAGGATAGCCACCCCAGCTTTCCCCGGCGGGGATGGAGGACAACACCCCGCTGCCTGCCGCAATCACCACACCCGCGCCAATTTGGATATGGTCACCCAAGCCAACGCGGCCACCCATCATCACATTGTCACCTATTTCGCATGAACCGGAGATGCCGCCAAAGGCAGCGATGACCACGCCGCGGCCAAGTTGGCAATTGTGCGCAATCTGGGTGAAATTATCGATCTTACAGCCAATCCCCATCACGGTATCACCGAAAGCACCACGGTCGACAGCGCATAAGGACCCAATCGATACCTCATCCTGCAAAATGACCCGGCCCAATTGCGGCACATCAATGGGTCCATGCGCAGTTGGGGCGACACCAAAACCTGCTTCACCCACCACGCTGCCGGAGGAAATGGTCACGCGGTCGCCAATCAAAGCGCAGTAGAGGGTGACATTGGCCCCGATCCGACAATCGCGACCAATGGCAACGCCAGGGCCAATCACGGTGTTGGGGCCGATGGTGGTGCCGCTGCCAATCTCGACATCTTCCCCCAATACCACGCCCCGACCCAAGACAATTCTGTCTTCCAACTTAACTGAGGCAGGAATTGCCGCGCCATTGGGGTCAAAATCGCGGCGGGCTACCAGTCCTTGGGCGGCCTTGGCAAACACAGCGCGGGGTTCTTTGACCACAAGCGGGGCCACCTCGTGCGGCAAAAGACCCGCATGATCAGCTTGCACCAGACAAGCCCCCGCCTGCGTAACAATGCTGCCGCCGCCTTTGGGGGGACTTTGGCAGAATGCGAGATCTTGAGGCCCTGCCTCATGGAGCGGCGCGCAGGCGGTGACAATCAAGTCCGGATCGTAGCCATCTGGACAAGGGGCCCCAACCAAATGCGCCATATCGCGCAGGCTTTTGGGCCCCAAAAGCCGATAAAAGCGCGGATCGATCATCTCTTCGGCCCCCCGTTGAAAAAGCCTCGTCCTTTAAGCGTTTAATCGCTGAGGCGTGCAAGCCTGACACGCAGAATGCAAAACGCGGCCTCCGGCAGGAGACCGCGTCGAACTTAGCAAAGCCAAACCCCGATTTAGGGGCGCTTGGGGGCTGCAGCTGGCGATGCAGGCGGCCGTGGCAGTGGCGCACCCGCAGCTGGGGCTGGGGCAGCACCGGGCGCAGCCGGAGCCGCAGCGGGTGCTTGCAGGGTGGCACGCACCACATTGATGGTCTTGGTGGTTGCATTGAGGCGCGTGATCAGGTCGCCAGTCATGTCAACACCGGGAATGAAGGCTTCCACCTGATTGGCTGAAATCGCGATCAGGCCATTGCGGGCAACCAAAGTCTGTTGCAGCACAGGCGCAACTGCCTTGTTGAAGGCGTCAAACGCATTGCGCTCAGTCAATTGCATGACTTGGCTCAAACGCTCTTGCTTCTGCTGGAACTCCGCATTCAGGCGTTGGAAGGCCTCTTGGCGCTGACGACCTGCAGCACTTTGGGAATCCTGCACGCTGCTGGCCAGAATGGCGCGCAATTCAGCTTCGAGCTGACGTTGATCAGGCTCCAGTTCGCGATTGATTTGGTCGCGGATCGCGGTCAGCTTATTGGTCATATCCTGACCGGCCAGGCTGTTCTGAACCAGGCTTGCAATGTCATAGACCACCACGGGGCTGAGCACGGCTGGTGCCGAGGCGGGTGCCGTGGCAGGAGCAGCCGCAGCTGGACGGGCGGGAGCCGCAGCAGGAACCGGGGTTGGGACAGGGGTTGGAACAGGGACTGGCGCGGGCTGGGCCTGAGCCGCCCCGGCGGTCAGAAGAGCTGCGGCAGCAGCCATGACGACGTGTGCTTTCATGTACGTTTCTCCTAGAATGGTGAGGGCTTGACCAGCCCTAGAAATTAGTTGCGGTCGAGAAGCGGAAGGTCTCGGCCTTGTCATATTCCTCTTTCAGGAATGGGTTTGAGAAGTCAAACCGGACAGGCCCGAATGGGGAAACCCAATTGACCGACAAACCAGCTGAGGCACGCAGCGCCAAGCCATCGCGGGTATTCTGATAAGTCCCGTAATTAATATCACCCTTGACCTTATCGACAGGATCAAGCCCGCCCAAGGTTCCAACATCCACAAAGAGGGCTGCTGTAATGCCGTAGGACTCTGGCAATGGTGTTGGCACCGTCAGCTCAAACGAGGCAATACCATAGGCTTTTCCACCCAACGCATCGCCATAGATCGTGCGGACCTTCTGCGACAAACCATTTGGCTGGGTTGTATCGGGATCGCGAACAGAAAACACCGTCCGCGGGCCAATCCCGGCGATTTCGAAGCCACGGAAGCTTTGACCACCCTTGAAGAAGCGGTCATTGACGCGGATCGTATCGCCACCATAGCCAGCAATATAGCCCGCCGACAGGGTTGCACTCGCCCGCCAGCCCGGGAATAGACCCCGATAAACCCCGCCGTTCAACTCAGTCCGGTGATATTTCACGCCGGTGCCAACCCCAGCCAAATCCTGACTGATAGACAAGTCGAACCCGCGCGTTGGCCGGCGAGGATCATCACGGCGATCCCAGTTGAAGGAATAGCCCGCCAACGAGGTTGTGGTTTTGCCCAAGGAACGACACAGGGCGCTTGCCCCCAAGATTGGAGTGCCATCTGCATTGAAGCACGACACCGATGGGATCTCATTGGTATCGTTGCGGAACGTATAACGCAGGCCCAAGCTGCGATCTTCAGCCAGCGGGAAGCCGCCGCGCAGACCAAAGCCCGTTGACTGGGTCAAAAAGCCTGCTTCGCGCAGATAATCTTGCTCGATCGAGAAAACATCAATCCCCGCAGCCAGATTACGACCGAGGAAGCGCGGTTCAGTAAAGCGGATGTCGATATTCTTGGTGCGTGAACTGGTTTCAACGCGGAAGCGCAGGAATTGGCCGCGACCGCGCAAATTGCGCTGGGAAATCGACACCGCGAAATTATAGGCTTCTTGGGAGGCATAACCCACGCTGAAGGCCAATTCCCCGGTCGCCTGCTCCTCGACTTTCACTTCCACAACTGTGCGGTCTGGTAGCGAGCCGGGCTTTTCCTCAATCTCGACTTCCTTGAAGAAGCCCAGAGCCTTAACCCGGTTCTTAGACCGGTCGATCAGAACGCGGTTAAACGCGTCACCTTCGGCCAGACGCAACTCACGGCGGATCACTTGGTCGAGGGTTGCCGTATTGCCGATAATGTCGATCCGTTCGACATAGACCCGCGGGCCCTCGTCGACGTCAAAAACGATATTGACCTTTTTATTGTCGCGGTCTGCCGTTTCACGTGGCCGCACATCGACGAAGGCATAGCCCGCCGAACCGGCTGCGAACGTAATTGATTCAATGGCCTTCTCAACCAAGTCACGCTGGAACATCTCGCCCGAGCGGATCGGAACAAAGGCGCGCAGCACATCGCCGCTAAGTTTGGAATTCTTCGTGTTGACCGTGATGTCGCCAAAAGTGAATTTGGGCCCTTCTTCAACGGCATAGGTGACGAAGAAGTCCTTTTGGTCTGGCGTTAATTCAGCCACAGCAGACTTCACCCGGAAGTCGTAATGGCCTTCATTGAGGTAGAATTTGCGCAATTGTTCGCGGTCATATTCCAGCTTGTCGGGGTCATAATTGTCCTTGCTGGAGAAAAACCGCCACCATTCTGATTCTTGGGTCACCACGACGCTTTTGAGCCGGGAATCTGAAAAGGCTTGGTTGCCGATAAAATTGACCTTGCGGATGCCTGTTGTGCGGCCTTCGGTGATTTCGAAAATCAGATCGACCCGATTGGACGGCAACACCTTGATCTTGGGAACAATGGTGGCTGCAAATTTACCAGAGCGGCGATAGACTTCCTGCATCCGACGAATATCGGCCTGCACACGGTTCTGGGTGAACCACGAGCGCGGACGGATTTGGACTTCCTTTTCCAGCTTGTCCTTGGTGACCGCGCTATTGCCCTCAAACAGAACTTGGTTGACGGTCGGATTCTCGGCCACTTTGACAACCAAGGTCTGACCGCGCTGTTCAAACTCCACATTGGCGAAGAAGCCGGTGGCAAACAGTGTCTTCAGAGCAATATCGATCCGCTCGGAACTAAAGGCTTCACCGGGCTGGATGGCAACATAGGCCAAGACTGTGGCGGTCTCGATCCGTTGATTGCCTTCGACTTGGACACTGGTGATGATCTGGGGCGCAGGCTCGCTCACGCCGGCTGATTGCTGGGCAGATGCAAGAGAACCATAGCCAGCGTTCAGGGCCAATGCCGCCGCGCCGCAAATCAGCAGACTTTTCAGGGTTGCCATAAACGAGCCCGTTAAACCTTGTTCCAAGCCCACCCTTGTGGTGGCGCTGTTGTTGAAGACATGCTGGATAAACAATTTGCCACGCCAATCCTAGCCCGCCGCGACAAACCCTTTCAGCAGATTGAAGAGTCCAGCCCGTTCAAGGTCCTGGACAGTGGCAAACACAAACAGACTGAGAATGCACACAAGCCCGACCTGGAAACTGACAGCCTGAATTTTTTCAGGAATCGGTTTGCCCCGGATTGCTTCAGCGGCATAAAAGACCAGATGCCCGCCGTCGAGAACTGGCAATGGCAGCAAGTTCATGAAACCGACAGCAATTGACAGCACGGCAGCCAGCCGAACAAGGCCAATCCCGACCGATTCCGCAATTTCAGCGGCATTGGCATTAGGCCCGGCATTATCGACTGAGTTTTCTGTGACTTTGCCGGCAATCTGGTAGATTCCCAGTGGGCCATTCAAATGGCCTGCCGACATGCCACCACGGACCAAGGCGGTGATGAAATTGATCTGGGTATTGATGATGGCAACGGTTTGTTCGCCGCCACGCACCACAGCTTCAATCGGATTATAAGTGCGATGCTCGATCGTGTCGGGGGTCGTGCGGGTTTCAATCCCCATCAGACCTTGGGTTTCCTTGTCGCCAAACGGGGTCTCGCGCGCAACAATCTTTGGGGTAACAGAGACTGGGATTTCAGCCCCGTCACGCTTCAAGACCAACTGCATTTCCTTGCCGCCCGACACCATGATGGCTGTCTGCAACTCAGCAAAGTCATCAATGCGACGCCCATTGACGGCCACAACCTCATCACCTGCTCGCAACCCTGCCTCTTGGGCTGCCCCGCCAGGCAGGATGCCGGTTATCAATGGCCGCTGCACCGTTTCGCCAAAAATCGCAAAAAACACAGCAAAGACCGCAATGGCGAAAGCAAAATTGAAGGCAGGCCCGGCTGCGGTCACCGCAGCACGCACGCCAACCGGTTGGGCATAGAACAAACCACTGGATTTGTCGGCTTTGGGTTGATCAGGGTCAGGCTGTGAGGCAGCGTCCTTATCGCCGGTGAATTTCACATAGCCGCCCAGCGGCAAGGCCGCGATCCGCCAGCGAATGCCAGCCTTTGACGTCCACGCCACGACTTCAGGCCCAAAGCCAATCGAGAAGGAATCAACCTTGACCTTGAACCAACGGGCGACTTGGAAATGCCCATATTCATGAACGAAAACCACCAGACCCAACACAGCCGCAAAAGAGGCCAAGCTGACGGCGATGCTGCCGATATTATCCAACATGTTATCCTGAACTCCGGCTGTGGAGGGCCCTGACGCTCACCCTAAGCTGAGACGAAATTGCGCTTCCCGATCTGTCGCACGGCGATGGCACGGCTTGCCTGATCGGCTGCATAGACATCGTCCAAGTCTCCCAAAGCAGCATCCATGCCAAGTCGGCAGGCTTCCTCCATGGTTTCCGACACGATTGCGGCAATTTCTGGAAAGCCAACATTACGATCCAGAAAGGCTTGCACAGCCATTTCGTTGGCAGCATTCAGGATGGTGGGTGCTGACCCGCCCTTGGCCAGAGCTGTTCGGGCCAAGGTCAGGGCGGGAAAGCGTTGTAAATCAGGAGGTTCGAAATCGAGCTTGCCGATGGCTGCCAGATCGAGCCGCGGGGATGACGTGATGAGTCGGGCCGGCCATGCCAAGGCATGGGCAATGGGGATGCGCATATCAGCTGCACCTAATTGGGCTAACACACTGCCATCTTGATACGCCACAAGGCTGTGGATAACCGATTGAGGGTGGACCAATACATCAATTTGGTGTTCGGGCATCCCAAAAAGGAGCGCTGCCTCGATCAATTCAAGGCCCTTATTCATCAAAGTGGCACTATCGACCGAGATTTTCTGCCCCATCGACCAATTGGGATGCGCGACGGCTTGTTCAGGTGTGGCCGCAGCAATCGCCTCGGCTGTCCAAGTCCGGAATGGGCCGCCTGAAGCCGTCAGAATGAGTTTTTCCACCCGATCGGAGCGGTCGAGGACCTGGAAAATCGCATTATGCTCACTGTCAACGGGCAAGATAGTGCCACCGCCATCGGCAACAGCCTTGAGAAACAAGGCCCCCGCACAGACCAAACATTCCTTGTTGGCCAGCGCAATCTGGGCACCCCGGCGCGCGGCAGCCAAGGCCGGGGCCAAGCCGGCAGCGCCGACAATAGCGGCCATCACCACATCAGATGGCAGAGCGGCCGCGTCGATCAAAGCCTCAGGTCCCAGCCCAATCTCAACCGCCTGCCCTGAGAGGGCGGCCCGCAGCTTGTCGCCATGGCGAGGGTCGCCCAAGGCCACAAATCGCGCGCCGGTGGCTTTGGCCTGTTCAGCCAAGCCCTGCCAATCTTGATGGGCGGTCAGCGCGACAACCTCAAAGGCCTTCGGCTGGCCTGCGGCGCGGGCACGTTCGTTGGCTTCAGCCACCACGTCCAAAGTTGCCAAGCCAACTGAGCCGGTGGCCCCCAGAATGGTCAGGGATTTGGTCTGGGTCATGTCAATGTCGCCCTCAAGCCTGGAACCAGCAGCAATAGAGCCACAAACGCCAGAGCTGCTGCCAAGTGACCATCCAGTCGGTCCAGCACCCCGCCATGACCGGGGATCACCCCAGATGCATCCTTCACCCCATAATAGCGTTTGGCAAGCGACTCTAAGAGGTCACCTCCTTGGGCAATGACGGCGAGGAACCAACCGACCAATGCCCACATGAGCGGATCCGCCCCCGAAATCAGGCCATAAAGATAGCCTGCTGCAATGCCAGCCCCGGTTCCACCCAGCGAGCCTGACCAGGTCTTATTGGGGCTGATGATGGGAAATAACTTTGGCCCGCCGACCACCCGACCGACCAGATAGGCCATGGAATCGGTGGCCCAAACAATGGCAAATAGGCCAAACATCAAGGCCCTACCTGTCTCGTCCTGCCCACGCAAACCTGCCAGCGCCCAACCCGATAGAGCCAGATACACCGACCCGGTCATTGCCAGAAAGCCAAACTCCTTGGGCGATCGCACCAAAGTTAGAAAAAAGCCAAAGGCAGCCAAAGCTTCATAATTGCGGGGTAAAAGCACAAAGCACAGGCCGCACAATGCTGCCAGCAAAGACCGCGGCACTAAATCTTGAGCCTTCGGGCAAATCATGCGGCCCCATTCAAAAGCCAGAGCCGCCATAACGGTTGCGGCCAGAAGCGCCCAACCAAGCCCGCCAAACCAGGCGCAAGCCAGACTAAACACCACCATGACAACGGCTGAGATAAACCGGATCGGCAAATCCCCACCCAGCTTGCTGGCAAGCTGGTCAATCGAAAAGCCGGCGGGCTTGGGGTCATTCTCCGGCGTCGTACTCAAAGCTACAGGCCCCCATAGCGCCGGTTTCGCTGGGCGAAGACCGCCAAGGCTTCCTCAAGCTGGGCGCGACCGAAATCAGGCCACAAGGTGTCGAATACCAAAAACTCGGCATAAGCAGATTGCCAGATCAGAAAGTTCGATAGCCTTTGCTCACCACTGGTGCGAATGACGAGGTCGGGATTGGGCCAGTCGCGGCTGGGCAGGAATTGGGTGATGGTTTCAGGCCCGATGCTGGCTGGATCAATCAAGCCGGCTGCGGCTTGGCGGGCAATTTCTTGCGTGGCACGGGCGATCTCGGCCTGGCCACCGTAATTGAAGGCGATGACCAAAGTCATCACCTGATTGGTTTCAGTCTGCTTTTCGGCCTGATCCATCAGGGCCAGAATGTCCTCGGGCACACCCTCACGCTCACCCAAGACCCGCACGCGCACCCCCGCACGATCAAGTCGGGTCAGGTCGGAGCGGATAAACCCGCGCAGAAGTCCAAACAGGGCTTCAATCTCATCGGGAGGTCGCCGCCAGTTTTCTGTCGAAAAGGCATAGACTGTCAGCACCTCAATGCCGAGATCACCGGCAGCCTCGACCGTGTTGCGCAAAGCCTGCACACCGGCAGAATGACCAAAGGCGCGCGGCATGCCGCGGGCCGACGCCCAGCGGCCATTACCGTCCATAATGATGGCAATATGGCGCGGACGTGCACGCTCTTCCCCCCCGCGCCCGGGCGAGAGATGATGGGCGGCCTTTGCGGCCCATTCAGCGAGCGCGCCTGCCATCTTAGACTTGCATAATCTCTTCTTCCTTGGTCTTCATGGTCGTGTCGACCTGTTTGACAAAGGAATCAGTTACTTCCTGGACCTGTGTGGAGAGTTTCTTCAGCTGATCTTCGCTGATGTCGCCATCCTTCTCAGACTTCTTCAGCTGTTCCATCGCGTCGCGGCGGACATTGCGAATGGCAACACGGGCGGCTTCGGCATATTTGCCCGACAGTTTGACCAGTTCACGACGGCGCTCTTCATTCAAAGGGGGAATGGGGATGCGCAACATCATGCCATCAATCACCGGATTAAGCCCGATGCCGGCATTGCGAATGGCTTTGTCCACTACATTCACCATGGACTTCTCCCACACCGTGACCGTCAACAGGCGCGGCTCTGGCGAGGAAATGGCCCCGACTTGGTTAAGCGGCACCATCGCCCCGTAGGATTCCACCATGACGGGCTCAAGCAGGTTCACATTGGCACGGCCTGTGCGCAAGCCCTGAAAATCGCTTTTAAGTGCAGTGATCGCGCCTTCCATGCGGCGCTTGATGTCCTGGATGTCGAAGGTCGGCATGTTCAATTGTCCGTAATGACGGTGCAGACTCCGGTGCCTGCAAGCACCTCGGCCAAACGCCCGGGTTGACGAATGTTGAAGACGATGATGGGGATATTGCTGTCACGCATCATGGAGACGGCTGAGGCATCCATGACTTTAAGGTTTTTAGCCAGAACCTCCGTGTAAGACAATTTGTCATAGCGGGTGGCGGTGGGATCGGTCTTTGGGTCAGCTGTATAGACCCCGTCCACTCCGGTTCCTTTCAGCAAGGCATCGCACCCCATCTCAGCGGCCCGCAAAGCAGCCCCTGAATCGGTTGTGAAAAACGGGCTGCCGACCCCGGCTGCGAAAATGACAATACGGCCCTTTTCCATGTGTCGGATAGCCCGACGGCGAATATAGGGCTCGCAGACCGTCTGCATCGGGATGGCGGATTGCACGCGCGTGTGGACGCCAATGCTTTCAAGGGCCCCCTGCAACGCCAGCGCATTCATAATGGTGGCCAGCATGCCCATATAATCGGCTGTGGCCCGCTCCATCCCTTTTGCGGCACCTGAAATGCCACGGAAGATATTGCCACCGCCAATCACCAGACACAGTTCGATACCAGAATCGCGGGCTGCTTTCACATCCCGGGCAAAGCCCAGACAGGTCTCCTGATCAATCCCGAACTGGCCATCGCCCATCAAGGCTTCACCGGAAATCTTCAATAGGATCCTGCGTGGCTTGTGATCCTTAGACGGTGCGACTTCACTCATAATGCTGCGTCTCCCAGCTCTGGACGGGGCTTAGCATGACTCGCCCGAAAGCATGCAGGCAGGTCTTCTGACAGACCAAAGGCGGCACGCCAAGCATGCCGCCTCAATTCTTGTCAGCAAACCGTCACACCCGACCGCTTGCAAGACACCCGATCAGCCAAACCGGCCGACCGCGATGCTGCTAGCCGATCAGGTCCCGCTCAAAGCGGCGACTTCAGCTGCGAAGTCGTCTTCTTTCTTTTCAACGCCTTCGCCCAGCTTGAACATGGCAAAGCCGGTGACTTCGGCACTGATGCCAGCTGCCTTGGCCGCTTCTGCCACATAAGCAGCAACAGTCTGATCTGGGTTCATGACGAAGGGCTGTTGCAGCAGCACGACTTCTTCATAGAACTTCCGAATGCGGCCTTCGATCATGCGCGCGATGACATCCTCAGGCTTGCCGCTTTCGCGGGCCTGTTCGGTCAACACCTGACGCTCACGCTCCACCACGGCAGGGTCGAGATCGTCGGTCTTCAGCGACAAAGGTGCGGTCGCGGCAATATGCATGGCAACCTTGCGGCCAATGTCGGTCGCGCTTGCTGCATCACCGCTGGTTTCCACCCCGACCAGCACGCCGATGCGGCCAAGGCCCTCACCGGTTGCGGTGTGGATGTAAGATGCCACAACGCCTTGATTGACCGACACTTTGGCCATACGGCGCAAGGTCATGTTTTCGCCAATTGTGGCGATCAGATTGGTCACAAAGTCGCTAACGGTGCCCTCGCCCGATGGGGCAGGTGCGCCATTGAGTGCATCCAAGCTGTCATAGCCATGGGCCAGCTTGGTGATGCCGCTAACAGCGGCTTGGAATTGCTCATTGCGCGACACAAAGTCGGTCTCGGCATTAAGCTCGACCAGAACGCCCGTATTGCCGGCGACATAGACGCCAACAAGGCCTTCTGCCGCAGCCCGATCAGCCTTCTTGGCGGCCTTGGACAGACCCTTGGCGCGCAACCAGTCGATTGCCGCTTCGATGTCGCCATTGGTTTCAGTCAGCGCTTTTTTGCAGTCCATCATGCCGACGCCGGTCTTCTCGCGAAGATCCTTAACGAGGGCAGCCGTAATCTCGGCCATAATCGCCTCCAGGGATGAGAGTTGGTTTGAGGTCACCCCGCCCGACGCGGGCGCAGAGCGGGGTGGAAAAATCAGGCTTCTGCGACGGCTTCCTCAGCCGCCTCGGCTTCAGCACCGGTTTGGGCCAACACAGGCTCAACCGGATTTTCGGCCGCACCAAGGTCAATGCCCGAAGCAGACTGGCTGTCTGCCAAGCCATCGAGGGCAGCGTCTGCAATCAAATCGCAGAACAATTGGATCGACCGGGCAGCATCATCATTGCCAGGAATGGGGAAATCGACTTCGTCGGGATCGCAATTGCTGTCGATGATGGCCGCAACAGGAATGCCCAGCTTCTTGGCTTCCTTGATCGCAATGGCTTCCTTGTTGGTGTCGATGACAAACATCAGGTCGGGAATGCCGCCCATGTCGCGAATCCCGCCGAGTGAGCGCTCCAGCTTTTCATATTCGCGGGTCAGGTTGAGGATTTCCTTCTTGGTGAGACCGGCAGGCGCATCGCCCTGCACAATGGCCTCAACCTCACGCATGCGCGCGATTGACTTGGAAATCGTCTGCCAATTGGTCAATGTGCCACCCAGCCAGCGGCTGTTGACATAATATTGTGCGCAGCGCTTGGCGGCTGCGGCCACCGGGTCAGATGCCTGACGCTTGGTGCCGACGAACAACACGCGACCACCTTTGGCCGTCACATCGCGCACCCGCAGCAACGCCTGGTGCAACAAAGGAACCGACTGCGACAGGTCGATGATATGAATATTGGCCCGCTCACCAAAGATGAAACGCTTCATCTTGGGGTTCCAACGGTGGGTTTGGTGTCCGAAGTGTGCGCCTGCTTCCAGCAATTGGCGCATGGTGAATTCTGGCAGTGCCATGGTCTGTCGATCCTTTTTCCGGCTAGCCTCCGCGGACAGGAGCGGCCTCACCATGAGAACCGCGCCGGATGGACGAACGAGCCCGCCCCATTACCGCAGCAACCAAAGTCACCGAAACAACAGGAAAGGGTTCGCGCGCCGCGAGCCCGCGTGCGTGATGGCGGTCATGTAGGCAAACCGCCCCGAAAACTCAAGGCCTGTGGGCAGTTGCAGATGTCGATGGGGATGCTTCAGCCTCACAGGTCCCGGCATAAGCCTGCCGATAGGCGCTATCAAAACAAGCGCCAAGTCGGTCAACCACATCCAGATTCATCGGCCAGACTGGGCCGGGCCTCTTAAAGCGGGCTTCAAAATCGGCGACCGCTTTGTCCCAATTTTTGGGCTTCGGCAGGGCGGCAAGTGCCGCCCGCGCATGGTCAAACGCCTGTTGATCACGGCGCAAGAAGGCAATTGTGGCATCCGCATAGAGATTTTGCGCTTCATCGCCTTCGGGCTTGGTGGCCAGAAAACTCTCAATGGCTTTATTCGTATGACCTGCCGCGGCCCACATCTGCCCCTGATGCCACAGCAAATTTGCCCGGTGTGCCGAAGGGATCGTGTCACCATGTGTGGCGATATAGGTCCCTATCATTTTGGCCGCGCGGGCCTCGCAACCTTGCTGATCGGCGACCGCCCGCCAGCCAGCTTGGGAATCGTGGTCAAATTGGGCAACAGAAAGCCCAAGGAACTGGGCAGCGGCCACCTCTGGCAGCGGACATGTCCCCGCCTCCCCCACTGTCTCGCATGCCGACATGGCCAAAACGGCGGCCACCACCATGAATGATTTCATTCAAGCTCCAACGCGAAAACTAGCTAAAAAGACAAGACGGGTAGAAAAGAAAATCATTTGGGCCTGATTGGGGCAGACGTGGTTCTAAATGCTGGTGCTGAAAAAGCACCCGCTCGTATTCGCCCTTGTCGCCATAGGGGCTAACACTGGTTTGTATCATTGCACTCTTTCAACGATGTCATCCCCGCCGAAGCGCAGCGAAGAGCGGGGACCTCCATGCGACAGTGCGGCACAAGGTCCCGGATCGGCTTCGCCGTCCGGGATGACAGCCGATTATATGTTTTCACCGAAACACTTCTCAGACTGAAACCAACACCCCCACCCCCGCTTGCACATCAAAGCAGGGTCACAGCTATAATAAGGTGATCATGGGTATTG
>NZ_BFBR01000012.1 GCF_003112735.1 Candidatus Phycosocius bacilliformis | reverse complement strand
GGGAAAACTCATTGGCATAGCCGGCCCGGTTCTGCTGGGCATGGGCAGGCACCGCCGCCAACAGCGCCGCAAGGCTCAAACTCGCCGCCGCCAGACCAAACGCCGCACGCGCATAACGCGAACTGTCGATCCTGCTGAGGCCGGTTGTCTCGGCTTTTGTCATTTTTGGGCTCCGTACAGACAAAGATAAAAGAGGGGTCTGCAAGCCCGATGCCAGATTGAAATCCGCCAAAAAGCGGGGGATTCGCGGTATTTCGCTTCACAGGCGAGCCATTTCGCGTCACGCGCGTCACGAATTCGCGCCCACTCATGCCCGCACTGTCTCATTCTGGAGCGGTTTCTGGTCGTAACCATGCAACTCGGACCTAATGCGCCTGACGCAGCCCCTTGGTGCAAGATAAGGGCACCTGCTGGATATGCCGACGACTGATTCAATTTGATCGAACCGTCCGACCCAATCAACGCTCTGGGCTGATGCACATGCGTGGTTTGCTGGTGATCGGTAGAAGTGTGGAAATACCCGACGACCGGAATGTGCTGAGCTTGAGGATGATTGAAATTCCCACTTTTCGCTTGTGAACTGCATAATTCCTGCAAATACCTGCATACACCACAGGTATTTGTGACTTGCGGGTAATATTAACCATGTTTCTCAATAACTCGTTTATAACTGATAGGTAATGTTACCCAGCGTTTATCGTAAGCGCGGCCTGCTAGAAGCGGGTTGTAAACTGTATGAATGGGGCAAGAACATGCTCAGTATTAATACCAACCAAGGTGCCATGGTGGCGCTGCAAACCCTCAACCAGACTCGTTCGGATCTCGAGCAGACCCAAAATGCCATTTCAACGGGCAAGAAGGTCGCCTCGGCCAAAGACAATGGTGCCATTTGGGCCATTGCCAATAAGATGCGGTCTGATGTGGGCGCATATGATCGGGTGCGGGAGTCGACCGACCGTGCTGCGTCGATCCTCGACACCGGGATTTCAGCCGGCGAAAGCATCATGGAATTGCTTAACGAGATGAAGGGTAAGGCGTTGGCCGCGTCTCAGGCAGGTCTGTCAGCCTCAGCTCAATCCGCATTGGCTGCTGACTTTGCGCAGCTGCGTGATCAGATCACCAGCGTGATTGCGAACGCCGTGTTTGACGGCGCAAACATGATCGCCGGTACGCCAAACAATGCTGTGGCGCTGGGCGATGCCGCGGGTGGGAACACCATCACCGTCGCTGGGGCCAGCTTGGCGCTTGGCGGTTCGGTGGTGACGGTTACGACAGGCTCAGCATTGGATACAGCTGGTAATGCGACCACAGCCTTGGGTTTGGTCAACACGTCCATCACCAATCTGGGAACTCAATTGGCGACATGGGGTGCGGGTGCCAAGCGTTTGGAAGTGCACCGTACCTTTATCGGCAAGCTGCAAGACGCCCTCACCAATGGTATTGGCGCGATCGAAGATGCTGATCTTGCAAAAGAAAGCGCCAAACTGCAGGCGCTGCAAACCAAGTCGCAGCTGGGGATCCAGGCTCTGTCGATTGCGAACAGTTCGTCACAATCGGTTTTGTCCTTGTTCCGCTAAGCGTCACACAATGACAGGGTTCAGGGCCGTGTAGGGTTTGTCGTCTGGTCCGTCATGCTGGCAGTAAGAATTCTTCTGGTGTGTGCCGGCCTGAACCCATCTTGCATACATGCACCTTTTACCTCGCCCGGGCCCTACCAGCCCGGGCTTTTCTTTGCCTTACGATTGTCGTCGGGTCCTAGGCATCTAAACTCTAAACGAGATTTTTCTGTCCCTTAGGACGTGTCTTATGCCGCATGATCCATCATCAACGGGCAGGTGTGGCCAGTTTGCTTGAAGCCTATCCTGCAAACAGGTGCGATTGAATGGGAAATGGGTCCAGACCAAAGAATGGTGGGCGCGACAGGGATTGAACCTGTGACCCCTACGATGTCAACGTAGTGCTCTCCCGCTGAGCTACGCGCCCGCCTGTTCGGCGATGGGCTGCCACTTGGGCAGTCCGTCGGGAAGGCGGGTTCATAACCGACCACTGCCTGACCTGCAAGCATTTGGCTCAGGCCCATTGCAGGCAACGGCAGCTTGGCAGGATGCGCCGGTTTGGTCCATACAAACCCGCGCATCAGGGGCAGGGAGGTTGGTCAGTGATTTCAGCTTTGGACATTTTCAGGATTGGCATCGGCCCATCAAGCTCCCACACCGTCGGGCCGATGCGGATTGCCAATCGCTTTCTTGCAGACCTTGAGAAAGCTGGCCTCCTCGATCATGTCCATCGGTTTCAGATCTCCACCCAAGGCTCACTTGCCTATACTGGGGCGGGTCACCGGACGCCCGAAGCGATTTGCTTGGGTCTTCTGGGTTTTGTCCCTGAGACCACCGACCCAGTTGCTGCAGAGGCCGCACTCGCCGCCCTGAAAGCAACATCCAATTTGTGTTTGCCGACCGGGCGGTCGATCACATTTGACCCCAGCACTGATTTGGTTGCGGATTATGAGACGGTGCCCACACTGCATCCCAATGGCATGCGCCTACAGGCGTTCGGGTCAGATGGTGCGCTTGTGGCTGATCAGACTTTTTATTCCACCGGTGGTGGATTCATCGCCAGTCAAAAGCAATTGGAGACCCCGTTGCCGGATGATCTGGTAGGTGGGGGACCAGAAGGGCCGATGGCTTTTCGATCTGCCCGTGAATTGCTTGAGCTATGTGCGCGCCACAATTTAGCGATCAGCGATGTCATGCTGGCCAATGAAGCGCGCAAGCGCCCGCGCGAGGTGACGCTTGCATCCCTAGATGCCATCGCAGCAGCAATGGCAGCTTGCATTGACCGCGGCTTGACCCAGCGGGGAATTTTACCCGGCGGCCTACACGTTCGCCGTCGCGCGCCAGATCTTTATAACAAATTGATCGCCAATCCGATGTCCAATGAGCGCGAGACATTGTTTGACTGGCTTAATGCCTATGCCATGGCGGTGAACGAGGAGAATGCAGCTGGGGGACGGGTGGTAACGGCCCCGACCAATGGGGCAGCAGGGATTATCCCGGCCATTTTGCGCTTTTATCTGCTTGACGTCAAAGCGCCACGTGAAACGGTCCATGGCTTTCTGCTGACGGCAGGAGCTATCGGTATTCTTTATAAACAGCGCGCTTCAATCTCTGGGGCCGAAATGGGATGCCAAGGCGAAGTGGGCGTTGCATGCTCGATGGCGGCAGGCGCTTTGGCGGCAGTCTGGGGCGGTACACCGTCGCAAGTGGCCAATGCTGCCGAAATTGGCATGGAGCACAATCTCGGCCTCACCTGTGATCCGGTAGGAGGACTCGTGCAGATCCCCTGTATTGAGCGCAATGCTCTGGCGGCAGTAAAGGCCGCCAATGCGGCACGATTGGCACTGCAAAGTCATGAGGCCGCGCGTGTGAGCCTCGACCAGGTGATTGAAACCATGCGCCAGACTGGACTCGATATGTCATCGAAATACAAGGAAACCAGTCTCGGAGGTCTGGCGGTTAATGTGGTGGAGTGTTGACAACCCGACTTGTTTGGCAAGGCTCCTGTCTGGTTGATGGCGAAGGAATGGGACATGCAGATTGATTTGCCCGCCGGCATGACACAGGCTCGGATGCAGGATTGGCGGCAATTGGGTGCCATCACGGCTGAAGCCTTTTATGAGGACCCAGTCAATCGCTGGATTTTTGGATCCCCAGCAACTCTTGACGCGGTCTTTCCCCTGCTGGCGCGCACCCATTATCTCCGACATGGGGTATGCCATATGGTGGGAGATGGCGGCGCTGCCATGTGGCTGCCTTGGGGAGCCCCTGGTGAGGTTTCCGTATCGGCTGTGCTGCAAATCGCTTGGGCTCTCGTGCGCACGGGCGCGATCGGTGCGATTGGCCGGGCGCTGGAGGCGGGCGACACAATGCAGGCGCACCATCCAAAAGAGCCCCATTTGTATCTCTTCACCTTGGGCACCCGGTTGGCCTATCGCGGCAAGGGCGTTGGCAAAATGCTGTTGGCACCTGTGCTGGCGGCATGTGATCGCGACCAAATGCCGATTTATTTGGAAAACTCCAATCCTGCCAATCAAGGCTTTTATCGCGCTCACGGGTTTGAAACGCTCGACTTTTTTGCCTGTGGCCGGGATCGTGGCAACCAAAAAGCTCCGCAATTAGAGCGCATGTGGCGCGCACCCAGATCAGGCATTCTCTGATTTGATTTTTCATTTACTAAACGGTAAAGACCCATGTGTTCGGCGATTGGGCAATGACGTATTTGTGACCCTATTTGGGCCTATGAATATATCATTTTAATTTTCAAACCGGAGCAATCTCTGGCAATAGGACCGCTTGTGGTAGAGGTCTGATGCCGGAATTCCGGGTTCGGTTTGCCGCTAAATCGGCAGTGTGTGTGCACACTTGCTATCTTTGTGTTTGAATACCTGTGCTTTTTGGCCCGGCGGCGGGCCAAGTTCTAAAGACCTGGGGGATTAATTGATGAAACTTCGCAATCACAAGCAGGCACTCATTCTCACGGCGAGTACGATGGCCTTAGTCGTAGGGCTTCCAGCTCTCGCTCAAGCGCAAGATTCCGGGAGTGCTGCGGGCGGGCAAACCCCGCAAGTCGAGACGGTCATTGTTACAGGTTCGCGCATCCAAACCGCGACCAATCGGGCGATTTCGCCGGTCCGCGTGATCGGGGCAGAAGATATTCGCGCCACAGGCCTGATCGACATTGATGAAGTTCTCAAACAGCAAAACCAATTCCTGCCATCCAATGGGGCAACCACCAACCCGACCTTGCTGGAATCCCATGGCGCGTCGACCCTCGACATGCGCGGCCTAGGTCAGAACCGCACCTTGGTGCTGGTCAATGGCCAGCGGGTTACGCCCAACGGTTTCCGCAACTCAGCCGATGTGAACACCATCCCATCCGCTTTGATCGCCCGGGTTGAAACCCTGACGGGGGGTGCTGCCGCAGTTTATGGCGCAGACGCTGTGGCCGGGGTGACCAATTATATCTTGCGGGATCGCTATGAAGGCGTTGAAGTCGCCATTAGCGGCGGGATTTCAGAGCAAGGGGATGCCGAAAACTACAGTGTTGGCATTACCGCTGGCAAAAACTTCTTTGACGACCGAGCCAATATCGTGGTCCATGCCAGCTACGCGGACCGCGGCGATTTGAAGCGCACTGACCGGGCTTGGGCGCTTCCTGAAGTCAATGACGCAGGCCAATTCATCCAGACCTTCCCAACTGCTGGGGGTGCATTCACCCGCTGGGCTAATGCGACGACTGCACCTGGCGGTGCCGCTGCGCCGACATTTGCTTTTGGCGCTGACGGTACACTTGGAACCACAGCTGGAACGCAAGCCTTTTCGCAGTTTGAAGCTTTCCAAAACCCGAATGATCGCACCAATTATGCCGTTTTCGGGAATTTCAAGCTCGCGAAATGGGCTGAATTCTATGGCCGCGGGACCTATTCGCTGATCAATAACACGAGCCAGCAGGTCCCCGTTCGATCCAATGGGAATGGGGCAGCCGTTCTGCCCGTGACAGCCGGTGGTGCCAACCTCATCACTCAGGCCGACGTGCTCATCCAACGCACAAATCCTTTCCTAACTCCGGCCATTTTGTCGATCCTCAATCCAACTGGCGGGACTTCGCTGTTCAACCTCAATGCTGCAGGGACTGGACCGGGTACGGATGCAGCCCGCTTCCGTGTGGCCAAGACTCTGCTGGAGTTGGGGCCCATTCGTGATGAGACGGAGCGGACCAGTCACCAGCTCGTTTTGGGTGTGCGTGGTGAGCTGACCGACACGATTCGCTATGATTTATCCTATGTGACGGGTAAGAGCATTGAAGAGGTTCAACGTATTGGCTGGGGCTCGTGGAGCCGCTTCCTGCAAGCCACCAATGCGACCACGGTCGGCGGCCAGCCGGCTTGCGTGGATCCTTCGGGTGGTTGTGTGCCCTTCAACCTGTTTGGCCCCAGTGCAGCCAGTGCTGCAGCTGTGGCTTGGATCAACGGCAACACCAGCGAATTGTTCAACAAGCGCAATCGACACCAGGACATTCTGTCGCTGAATATCTCTGGTGACACGACAGGCTTCTTCAGCTTGCCCGGCGGCCCAATCGGTTGGGCCATCGGCGCAGAGCGGCGTGAAGAGTTTGGCAATTCGGTATTCGGTCCCCGTGCCTTCACCCGCGATACGCTGCACACACAGGGCGCGCGCGCCAATTTGGTGGCTGACTTTGAGCTGACCGAATATTATGGCGAGTTGCGTCTGCCTGTTTTGGCTGACAAGGCCTTCTTCAAACAGTTTGACGTAGAAGCTGCCGGTCGTTGGAGTGATCATTCCCGCTCAGGCGATTATGATACGTGGAAATTGGGTGTGAACTGGGCCGTCAATGACACGCTACGGCTGCGCGGTTCGAAACAGACTGTTGTACGCGGCCCCAATATTGGGGAATTCTTCGGTGCCGCAGTTGAAGCTCCGATCACGGGCACAGGCCGTCCGACCGACTATTGCTCTGATCCGGCCCGGTTCAACGTGCCCACTTCCTTGTGCCAAGCTTTGGGGGCACCCTCCACGCCGGGCTATATCCCCGTGGTTGGCACCGGTCTGCCACTAATCGACAATGCGGTGGCAGTGCAGGGCGGTGGCGAAGCGATCAAGCCAGAGTCGGGTGAGACCTACACATATGGCTTTGTGTTGACGCCGCAGTTCGTGCCTGGCCTGTCTATCGTGGTGGATTATTACAACATCCAGATTGACGATGCGATTGGTTCGATTACCCCGATCCAATTGATGGATAGCTGTTATCTGGTGTTGCAAGACCCCAACAGCGCACTCTGCCGTAAAATCACCCGTGACTCCAATGGCCGGGTGGTTAAGTTCGACCAACGCGATACCAATCTGACACTGCTCAAGACGTCGGGGATTGATTTCTCGATCTATTATAACGCGAAACTGCCAGAGGCATTGCCGGGCGACCGGATCAACATCTCCTTCCAAGGTGGAACGGTTGATTCATTCGTCCGCCTGTTGTTCCCTGCCGACAATCTGTTCGACTGCGCGGGCGATTTTGGCGGTGGTGCTTGTTCGGATGCAGGGACCGGGATCCGTGCGATCCCAGCATTCCGGTCTAATCTGGCCGTGGCTTGGACCGATGGGCCGCTGACCATTCGGGGTGCTTGGCGTTATCAGGGGCAAGTTGATGCGCTGATCAAGCGTGTACCAGAGCCTCAGTGGCGCAATGTCGCTCCGAACTTGAATGCGGTTCAGCATATTGATGCCTGGGACTATTTTGACCTCGGCTTCTCGTATCGCATCAACGACAATCTGCGCATCGGCGGGACTGTCATCAATGTGTTTGACAAAGACCCCCCTATCCTCGGGTCAGCCCAGCAAGATGCCAATACGCTTCCAAATCAGTATGATATCATTGGTCGCCGTTATGCGATCAATCTGGTTTGGAAAATGTAAGCCCGGCACATATGCCGTTCGTTTAACGGCCCGCCTGTTTGGCGGGCCGTTTTTTTGTGCGCTTTCGACCCGGCCTTGCCATGGACAGAAATGTTCCCCGGTGTGACGTTGACGTTAGCGGTAGCAGCATGCCAGACCATCGTTCTTAGCTGGACCCTGCCTCATGCTCTCTCTTCCGCGCCTCCTCTTTCGTGCCGGCCTCCTCATCGCCTTACTGGTGGTTATGATTGTAACTGTGTCGTTCTGGCTGGCGGGCCAGCGCGCCGGTTGGCAGGAGGTCGCCTGGCATTTGCCATCCGATGGAGCCCCCGCCCTCAAAGTCCTTCAGGGTGAGCTGGACCGCGAAACCAAAGCTAATCCCAATCTACCAGGCCAAATGCTTTACGTGCGCGCGCCGAGCCTTGGTCTTGATCAAACTTTGGTGGCTGGGCCGGGCCTTCAGCCCAGCGATGACGTCCGCGTGGCGTCAAACACGAAGCCTTTTGTGGCTGCGATGGTTATGAAACTGGTAGAGGCTGAAAAACTCAGACTTGATGCCCCGATCGGGCCTTATCTGTCACCGAAAGTTCGCGCCATCCTAAGCGAACAGAATTATCAACTCGACACCATCACCCTGCGCCAGCTCCTCAACCATACCTCAGGCATCCCCGATTATGCCTCGGTGTTGCCTTTTCGGATTTTGACTTTTGGGCCGAATGTCTTGGGTTTCGCCCCGCATTGGACCGCGGAGCAGGAAATCTGGTTTGCTGCCCGATTTGGGGATCTCGGTCGGCCGGGCGAGCAGTTTGGCTATGCCGATACCAATTATCTTTTGGCCGCTGACATCATCAAACAGGCTGCTGGCCACCCCACGATCGGGCAAGCTGCTCGCCGAATGCTCAATTGGCCTGCCTTGGGAGCGGATGAAACCTATTGGGAAGCGATGGAACCCGTTCCTGCGGGGACCCGGCGCGCGACTCAATGGCGCGGATTGCTTGATGATACTGGCTTAGATGTCTCGTACGACCAATATGGCGGTGGCGGGCTTGTGATGAGCATGGATGATCTGGGACGTGCCACACGCGCCATTGTTCGCGGGGAGGTGTTCAAAAATCCTGTTTCCATGGCTGGCATCATGCAGACACCGGGGCCAGACGGCAATGCCGGGGGCTATGGATTGGGTATTCAACCGGTGAAACTCCATGGTGAGGTCTGCTGGGGACATGGCGGCTTTTGGGGAACCTCAGCATTCCACTGCCCGCGTTTGGACATCACGATTGCACGCTCGGTGGGCCAGACCAATGCGATGCAGGGCTATCGTGAAGGTTTTGGCCCCTTGTCCCATGTGATCCTGCTGGCTCAGGCCGCAGAACGCACGCGCGCCTCACCTACCAATAAATGATGGGCGGCTGTCACGCTGGCTTGATCCGTGCAGCGCAGGATCGTCCCGCCCGACGCAGCTATTTGCTCGGCCATGGCCTGATGACGCGGTCGGCGGCCTTTATGCGTTGATAGGGCCCAACGGATTGGATGTTCGGGATCAAGCATTCGTCCCCATGTTTCACGGCAGCCGGGAAACACATCCTTGCCGGAAGATGCACGTTGAATGGAGCGCATGATAACCTGGCGCATCACACGCCCCAAGGGTAAGTCGAGCCAGACCAAATGCGTAAGGCGCGGCAGAGTGATCGGGCGCGTAATGGCGTAATTGCCCGCGAGAACCCAATTTGGCCGCGCGACAGCCTCTTCCACATCCGCGAGAAACAATGAGGGCTCTTCGGTCGAGCGGCCATACCATCCCGGACGCCAATTCATCACATCCAGGTCAAAATACTCAAGTTTCGTTGCTTGGGCGAGCCGGCTGGCGAAGGTCGATTTGCCGGACCCGCTCGTCCCGATAACCAGCACGCGAAGACCGTCTTGCGGGGTGGGTTGCTTGGCGGCGAGGGCAGTGGTCATGTGCGGCTAAACCCAAACGTGATTCCTGCTGCCTAACCTGAAATATAGGGGTAATCTAGCCGGCTCGGCTTGAATTTAGCCCGGCGCACCCATGAGCTTGGTGCGGATGTTGAGCTGCCCAGCCAGACCGGCAAGCCGGTGGACTTCAATTGCCTGATATTCAGGCGACTGCACCATCGCCATCATCGCCGCGCGAGACGGATATTCGGCGATCGCGACCATATCCCATACATCTTCCACTTCACCTAAGAGAAGTTCGGTGACTTGGGCCGAAAAGTGTGCCTTTCCGCCGACTTTGGCGAGGCATCCCATCACAGCTGCACCATAGCGTAGATAGGCCTCGCGACCGGAAAGATCGGGGTCTGAGCCATCTGGATATGTCGCCTTTTCTTTGAACTTCAGAAGATTGACCATACAGAATGGACCATCCTCCTCTGCTGAGAAAAAGGCCTGGGCGCGTTCGGGAGTTGGGAAAACTTCATTGGTTACGATCATTGTTGTGTCACTTTCATGATGGCGGCAACAAAGCCGTCAGGGTCATCCTCTTGGATGAAATGGCCGCCTCGGAGGGTGGAATGTGGTTGGTCTCTGGTTCCGGGTACCCGTGCGATGAACAAACGCTCGCCCCCGCGTGTGACCGGGTCAGCATGGCTAAAACAGCAAAGGAATGGCTTTTCCCAGCGATCAAGCACAGCCCACGCTTTGAGCTGATCTGGAACAGCCTCATTATCGCCCAAAGGAACCAGTGAGGGAAAGACACGGGCAGCGGCCTTGTGGGCCGAAGATGGGAACGGGGCGTCATAGGCAGCAATTTCGGCTGCGCTTAATCTGCGTCGCGTTCCAGCCTGAACGATTTTGCCAATGGGGAAGAATGGGCTGAAACGCGAAAAGGCCCGCCAGATGCGGAAGGCGCGTGGTCCAGTCTGACCAGCGGGCAGACCGCCATTCGACAGCACGACGCTGGCAAAGCGGTCTGGCATTTCAGCCAGCAGACGTAAGCCGATCAACGATCCCCAATCCTGACAGACAAGGACAATATTGGTGAGGTCCAAGCGTTCAAGCCAGGCTCGCATCCAAGCAACTTGGCGGGCATAGCTATAGTCCTGTCTGGCGGCGGGTTTGTCGGATCGGCCAAACCCGACAAGGTCTGGTGCGACGGCCCGTAGTCCGTTTGCGACAATTCCGGGTATCATGTGGCGATAGAGATAACACCAAGTCGGTTCACCATGCAGCATCAGGACTGGTTGCGCCTCACGCGGGCCCTCATCGACATAATGGATGCGCAGTGGTGCCCCAGTAGCTTCATCGCTAATGGTCAGAAATCGTGGGATATAGTCAAAGCCTTCGAGTTGCTCGAAAGCTGTTTCTGGTGTGCGCAAAATCCTCACAATCGCCCCCCTCGATTATTTTGGCACTATATGTGCAATAATCTCCGACCGGGGTCAATGTGCTGACAAAAGTGTGATCAAGGCTGGCCGACGGGCGTAGACGCTTGCCAGCCTTGCTCAGGTACTAGAATTGCTTCTTGAGGCTCAATTTGTAACTCCGCCCCTCTGGCTCCAAAAGCCACCGTTGATAGGCTGTCGGTACTGACCCCGCCGAATTGGTTACCTTTTGCGTGCTGTCGGTTAGATTGTTGATTTCAAAACGGACTTGAGCCCCATTGAGGAAGGGAAGGGCCATATTGAGCTGGGGCATCAAGTCGGTGGATGCAAAAAGTGAAAGATCCAATGTGGCCTGATCCCCGACGTAGAGGCGCTCAGCGCCATAGCCTGTCGCGATTTCACTATCGCCTTTCCAGACCGCCGCCAGCCGCCCGCCAATGCCGCGATAATTCAGTCCGCCATCGAGTGTCAGCTCGTGACGATGGCCCATATTGGTGTCGAGTGCCCCGCCGTCGAGCAAGTCAAGCTTCACGCCACTATTCTTCAGGATCAAGCTATCATCGAGCGTATAGGCATAATTCAAGCCAATATTCCACCGTCCGCCGGGAATTTTGGCGGCCTGAAGTAGCTGATCAAAATCTGGCGGTGTGCCGCCCGGTGGGGGCTTGAAGCCGGGTGGTGGCGTCACACCGGGAGGCAGGCCACCCGGCAAACCGGTCGCATCGGGATTGTCATCCTGGGCTTTCTTCACCTTCTCAACAATGTCGCGCAGAAATTGCGGTGCCTGGCCGAAGTTGCGGCTGTAGGATAGTCCAAGGCTTAGAGTTTGGGTTGTCCGGTCACCAAGATTCAGGGCCCGTGTATCGAGCCCTACCAGTGCACCGCTGCTGTTGCGTTGGTAGCGGCTAGGAAAGGCGGCTTCAGCTGCGCGCGTGTTGACGCCGATGCTGCCAATGTAATCCTCGGTCTTATTGCGGGCATAGGTCAGAGACAGATTCAACCCATCAATTTGGAGCGGGGCGAAACTGGCCCCCAAGATGAAATCCCGTTGCTGTTCCGGCTGCAAGGCTCGATTTCCGCCGCGCGTTTCATCAATCCGCACACTTTGGCCGGTACGTGCGTCATAGATAGATGCCGACGGCAGAGTGGTCTGTGGTCCCCCCAATTGTTCCAGCGCTGGTAATGTTTCGCGCGTCGTGTAGCGTGTGGTGATCTGGAGTGCGCTGGTGGGAGACCAAGTCAAACCTGACCCCCAGCCGCCTGTCCCGCCGTAATCACTGCTGCTCGCCAATTCGCCATTAAGGGTCAAAGACACATCACCCATTGGGTTTCCTGCGGCCTTTCGGCTCAAAAGCGGAATGGTCAGGCTGCCATTCACATCAAGTGTCGTGCGGTCTAACTCGGTCGTTCCGCTCAACACACCGCGGGTAAAGTTGGACTCAAGCCGGTCAGCCGACACTAGGCTCCGTAAGCTGAAAGCCCCCGTTCCGACCCCAATCCCATGCACAGGCCCTGCGAGATTGGCGTCTAAACTGGCCCCCGATAGCTTTTGGTTGGTGCGGTCGCGTCGGCCTCCGTCACTTCGATCTGTGCGGGTGTTGGTTTCTTCAGAGCGGGCCGCACCAATGATATTCCAGCGTAACTCCTTGGCGACGCCTTCAGCGGTGAGGGAGGTTTTGAGTTTGTTGATATCAGTGTCGCGCAACAGGCGTGTGCCATTGAGGCTGCGGCCGAGCGCGGCTTCATCCTGCTGCGCTTGGGCATCCAAGCCAAAAGTTGCATAGCCTTGTTCACCAAGCCCCACAACGGATCGTCCTACCGCGCCGGACAATCGATATGATTCAGTCTTGGGCAAGATGCTTCGGACACCGGGAAGGCCACCCGTCGACAAGGATATTCCCAAATCCTGCTCGCTTACGCCGCTGGCCCTTGTGCCATCCAAGCTGAACACTGACCGACCTTGGCCATCAATCCGGGTTGAATCGAGAATAACGTCCAATGTGTCGCGTTCGGCATCAGCGGCCTGGCCCACACCAATTGTCACCCCGCGGATTGAAAAGCTGCCAAACAAGATGAGATTGACGACTTTCTGATCAGCCGGAAAGCCGTACCTTAGCGCAACATCTTCAGGATAGACTTCGACCCGGCGGATCGCGCGCACGGGGATAGCGCGTATTTCGCTGAAATCAGCCACCCGCCGTCCGTTGACCAGGAGGATCGGCTTATTGTCGCCTCTGCGCGCCCCGCTTTGGGTTTGCGGCAAGAGTGTAACAAGAAGTTCGGGTAGGGTGGTGGCACCCGTGGTTCGAATGTCAAAAGTTCCGATTACCAGTTCTGGCTTGGCATCTCCGGGAACGCTTTCCGGCAATCGCGCGCCGCGTACCACCACCACCTCCATTGCCGGATCAGGCTTGACGGTGGGTGACGCCGTTGGGGCAGATTGGGCGCTGCTTATCTGAGGCAGGCCTAGGCTAAGGCAGATTGTGGTTGAGGCCAGAAGGGAAAGTTTGTGCATAAGACCATCTCTTGTCAGACATGAAGGATGGCCGTGGATTTAAATGATCGTGCAGGATCATGTGTGCCAAGTCTTTGTTCAGATGTGGCAAATTGTGACAAGTGACCGATAGGATCACGACGGCTTAAAGATCAAACGCATGATCGTTCCGCTGGCGTCGCGGCGGTTTTCAGCCTGCAGCTCAGCCTGATGTCCTTGAGCGATGGAACGGACAATGGCCAAGCCAAGTCCCGTGCTGCCATCTGCACTGCGCGCGCGATCACCGCGGGTAAAGGGCTCACCGGGGGATTGCAGGATTTCCTGAGGCAGTCCTTCTCCACAATCGACAACTTCGATGCTCGGCGTGGGCTCTGCACAGATGCGCACCTTTACCTGCCCTTGGGTGTGGCGCAGCCCATTATGGATCAGATTGCGAATGGCGCGCACCAGATCATTTGGCCGCGCAAGCACGCGCGCCGCGGGATTTCTCACAATTTCCAGACGGCTGGCGAGGGCGGGATCGGTCTCCATCAGACCACTGATCGCTTGGTCGACGAGGTGATCAAGCAAGGCAAGCTGGTTTGGCGCTGCTGCCAGCTCACTGCGCGCCAAAAACAAGGCATCTTCGACGACCCGTTCAATCTCGCTGACCGACTCGCGTAAACGCTCACGCGAGTCTGGATCATCAACCAATTCCAAGCGAATCCGCATTGCTGTCACTGGGGTGCGCAAATCATGTCCCAGGGCCCACAGGGTTGCACGCTGGCGATCCAGCAGCTGGCTGATGCGCTGAGCCATCCGATTGAAGGCCCCAGCGGCGATCTTCAACTCTAATGGCCCCCGGACCGGAACGTTGTCGATATTGCCGTTCAGCCCGATGCGTTCTGATGCTGCGGCCAAAGCCGTCAGGGGCTTGGTCATCCTGCCTATCAATATGCTCGTGCCCAAAGTGATTAAGACCCCCGATATCAAGGTGGCAATCAATGCCGCCAAAGGGGGCGGCAGATCAGGCTGTATACGCACTGTGACTACTTGGGGGTCTCTGTCAGGCAAGGCGATCGAGGCTGCGACAAGCGGACCGCCGCTTTGGACTTGTTGGAACAAATCCGTGAAAGAAATTCCAGAAAGTCGAGGGGTGAAGACCGCAAGGCCCGTCGTCCCGGACGTCGCCATAATCTGCTTGGCCAAATCGGGAGCCTCCTGCCAATGGGCTGGGTCAGCGTGCCAGGTCTCAGCCGGATAGACGGTTAGGCCTTCATCCAGCTTCAAGGAGTCGCCGCGTGCCAAAGTGCTGACAATTGGGGTCAGCCGAGCCATGGCTTCCGCATTGATAATGCCTCGAATGATCTCATTTCGGTCGCCGAAGAAGAACACGACCGTCAGAACATTCGACAAGATCACGGCCAGTACGGCCAGCCCCCCGACTTGCATCGCAAGGGTAGATCCGATCAGTTTTCGTCCGTCCATGTCACGGCCTCCGCAAAGACATAGCCGCCACCCCAAATTGTCTGGATGAAGCGCGGATTCTTTGGATCGTCGCCCAACTTTCTCCGCAAACGGGAGATTTGAGTGTCGATGGCTCGTTCGCTGATATCAAGACCGTGGACGCTCGACAAATCGAGCAATTGGTCACGGGAAAACGCGATGCCAGGCCGTTGGACCAGCACCTGTAGCAGACGTGCTTCGGTAGAAGATAAAAGGAATGCCTCCCCCCCGGTTTGCTGCAGACGGAACTGAGTTGGTGAGAAGGTCCAATCGCCAAATCGGGCTTTACGCAGAGTGCCCGACACACTCCCACGTGGAGGTTGGATGGCACGTCGAATGACCGCATCAATCCGGGCTAGGAGCTCACGCGGGTTAAAAGGCTTGGAAACATAATCATCCGCTCCGATTTCCAACCCGATTATACGATCGACATCATCGCCGCGCGCCGAAATCAGAATCACGGGCGGCGACTGGTAGGGACTGAGCGACTTACAAAAAGACAGTCCATCCTCGCCGGGCATCATGATATCCAACACAATCAAATCAAACCGATTGATTTTTAGGGCTTCACGAGCTGCAGTGACAGAGTCGGCAGTGGTGACCCGCCGTCCGTGCCGGCGCAGAAAAGCACCCAAACTTTCGCGAATCTCTCGGTGATCATCGACAATTAAAATATGGGGCGTCTCGGGCGTTATCATGATGCAACGGTCTTCTTAATTGCCTGCGTCCGGCCTAACGACGTGGCATGTAACCCCCTTCAGCCCAGAATCTCTGCCATTTCAATCGCCTTGTCACAGATTGTCACAATTGAGCCGCGGGCGGTCAATCGCTGTCACGCACATGCGCCAAACATGGGTTAGGCAAGGAATGGGGCGGATGAAAGGCTTTATCCATGCACACGCAATCCAAGACCACGCCAAGACCTGCCAGAATGTTTCTGGAAGCTTTGATCTATTGTCTGGCAGCAGCGGCTCCCGCCTCGCTGGCCGCGCTCGCCGTCCCACAGCCGGCAATGAATGTCGGGGCTTGGCAGATTAGCCAAAGCATCAATGTCGGTCCCGATGCGGATCAAATCCAGACGCGCAGCATTTGCTTGACGAGTGACCAGCGTCAAAAGGACCCGATGGCGTTGTTCATGCCCGCACCACCCCCGGGAAGGGCCGCCCTGACATGCGAAACCCACAACCTTGTCGTCGATGGAACTCAAATCAGCTATGAAACCCATTGCGCCATGCCCTTCGGCCAGATGCGAACGCAATGGCAGGGTAGCTATGCCGCCGATGACTTTGTCTTGGTCGGGCGCGGCACGATGATGCGGCGGCTTTTGGTCACCAAGCTGAGCGGCCGACGTATCGGCGATTGCCCTAACTAGGGCGACAGCCTAGACCATGCTGGCGAAAAACTGCTTTTCCAGTGGCAACATGGCAGCCCCGATTGCGCAGGCGTCAACCTGGGTCTCTGAGACCAGCAATCGGGGCAGAGGTCGGGGTTCCTCGCGCCGAGCGTCATCATAAAGCTCAATCATCGGAATGATTTTGGCAGATAATTCCGGTGGGAGTCGCCCGCCCAATACAATGGCTTCGGGGTCGAGTAGGGCCGCGATCGACGAGGCGATACGGGATAAAGGCTCTCTGGCCCGCCCGATCCAGGCATCAACACCCGGCCACGTGGCATCAAATTGGGCCAGCATTTCTGAAATGCTTGATACCTGGATGCCATGGTCGCGGACCGAGGCCAAGAGTGTCTCTAATGTCGGCAATTCAAACATATTGCGCGGCAGCATCAAGCCGATTTCCCCACCGTTGCCATGCACACCGCGCAATAGGCGTTGATTTGAGATCACCCCACCGCCAATGCCTGCCGCAATGAACATATAAACGAAATTGGCATAGCGTCGCCCAACGCCCAAGAGGCTTTCCCCGATTGCTGCGGCATTGCCATCATTTTCAACCCAGGCAGGCAGGCCAAGTGCGTCGGTGAACAACTGATCAATATCGACCTTGGCCCAATCATCGAGCGCCGCAGGTGGGTTGTAGCGCGCACGTCCATCGAGGCAATAGCCGGAAATTCCAATACCGACCCCGAACAAGCGATCTTGTGCGCTGGGATGGCGGTGGAGAAAGGTGGAGACACTGTCCTTTAGCCGGGAGAATACGGCAGGGCGCGTCATTTTTGGCATTTCAATATGCTGGTAATCGACCACTTGGCCGGCAAAGTCCATCAACACGACCGACATGGCATCTGTCATGAGGGCCACACCCAGCGCGTAGGCATAGCCTGGCGCGATCTCGAGCTTGAGGCGGGGTTGTCCGCGCCGACCATTGGGGATGCGTCCGGCCAATTGCACCGCGCCACGATCCAACAAGCTATTCACAAGACGTGAAACCGTTTGCTGAGACAAATCTGTGGCTTGAACAATATCAGGCTGGGCCGAGCCCTTATGGCGCAAAATATGACTCAAGATCGCCATTTCGCTGTCCGATGGCAGCGTAAACCGATGATTGGGCTCAAGTATCTCACGCATGGACACAGTGTGGCGTGAACTCCGCCAGAGTGCAACAGATCGACTTCCTAATAATACTTGTCATAAGTTTTAATCGTGCTAGTCTTCTCATGCGGACAAAAAGCTGGGGCGGGTAGGTGCATCCAGCGACGGGGAGAGAAACGATGAAAGCAGCTTCGAAGCTGGCGATCGCTATGAGCGGCGTGTCGCTGTTTGCCTTTGCGCCCATGGCTTGGGCGCAGACACAGCCAACCAACCCAGCCCAAGCCGATGATCAAGCACCAGAAAAAGAGGTTGAGGTGGTGATCGTGACTGGGACAAGTCGTGGTCGGGTTGCCCTCGACACGCCTCTGGCGGTTACTCAGATCAACGCCCAGAGCCTGTCACGTTTGGCGGCGAGTGGCCAGGCCGACATCCTCAATTCGGTTCCCACGATCAAGGCCGATGGCGGTGGTGGTGAAGTCGCTGCTAACATTTTCGTCAAAGGTCTGCCCTCCGGCGGACAGTACCAATTCACGCCATTGATGTATGACGGGGTGACTGTCCTGTCGAGCTTTGGTCTAAACTCCTCCGCATACGATGTTTATTATCGCAATGATCTGGGTGTGCAGAGGCTTGAGTTTGTTCGCGGTGGGGTGTCCAACCTGTTTGGTCCGGGTTCCGTGGCTGGGATGATCAATTATATCTCGAAGAAAGGTGGAGAGACCTATCAAGGGACAGCGCAACTCGAACTGGGTGAAAATGATCGCATTAAAGGCGATTTTGCAGTTGGCGGCCCGATCAGTGATAAACTTTTTTATGCTGTCTCAGGCTATTATCGCACCGATAAGGGCCCGCTGGATACCAATCTTGATACAGTTGGCGGCCAAGTGCGCGGCAACCTCGATTATCGCTTTGGGGATGGCAGCGGATCGGTCACACTCTATGGCCAATACATCGACGATCAGGTGCAATTCTATCTGCCGATCCCGCTCAATGGCACAACGCGCAAGCGCTTAGTGGGCAATGATGGGCAAATTGTTGACTCGGTCCAGAATGATTTCGGCCCCAGCTTGGGCTTCAAAACCCCAACCGGCAATTTTGTTTCAGATATAAATGACGGGGTGAGCACAAAAGGCGGGCAAGTCGCTCTGAGCTTCGACAAGTCCTTCGGGGATAGCGGTTGGGCTGCTAATGGTCGCCTTAAACACAGCGATTACAAGCACAAGTTCGGGCTGTTCTCTGATGGCGATGGGGTAATCAATGTTCCTGAAACCCTGCAAAGCTTCTTAACCAATCGTGGTCTGGGCAGCACGGCCAATGCAAGCTTTACCTATGTTGGTGGCGCAGCGGTTGGGGCAAATGCTCTGTTGTTTGCCAACCGCTTCACAGATCGGGTCCGGCCGGCTCAAGACACGACCGCCGAGCTTAATCTGACCAAGTCTCTCACCACTGGCTCACTGGATCACACCATTACGGTCGGCGGTTTTTACGGCAAGGCCAGCGCGGGGGACTATAATGTCACCACGACCTATCTGGCCGAACTTAACAATCGCCCCCGATTGGTAAACCTGGTTGTCACCAATGGGGCAAGTCAAACCATCATTGCGCGCAATGGCCTGCTCAATGCCGGTGCGGGCTATGTCAACAATCATCATGAGGCGGAGCGTTATGCTGGCTATGTCGCGGATCAGATCAAGATCGGCGAGAAGGTCAATCTCGACATCGGCTTCCGGGTCGAGACGCTCAACGGCAATATCCGTCGAGAGCGTACCTCTGTTACCATCACCGATTCAACCACAGCCAATCTGTCGAATGCTTTGCGCGATGTAATCTGGGGTAATGGCGCCTTTACCGTCGGCAAAGTCTCTACCTCCGAATGGGCCGGTGCGATTGGTGCGCTTTATAAGGCAACCGACCGGGTTAGCCTCTATGCTAACTTCTCGCGCGGGTATTTCTTCCCCGAATTACGCTCTGTCTCGTTCAACAGCCTGTTTCAGCCCTCGTCTTACAAGGCCGAGATCATCCATCAGGGTGAAGTCGGTTTGAAGATGAACATGCCTAAATTGTCGCTCACCTTGGCCGGGCTCGCCACCAGCTTGGATAATCGCCGGCAAGTTCTGTTCGTCAATGACGGGGCGGGCGGTTTCATCGAGAAGGTCAATTTGGTCGGCACTGAATCCTATGCGGTGGAAGCTACATTGGATTACAAGCTGACAAAGCATCTTCGCTTCAGCGGCAACATGACCCTGCAGTCAAACCAATATAGCGCGTTTGATTCCAATACCGCCCTGATTGGTAAGGATGTGGAGCGTCAGCCCGGGTTCCTATACAATGCCGGACTCTATTATGACGACGGCACGTGGGATGCCTCCTTGTTCACCAATTTTACCGGGTCAAATTATACCTCTTCCAGCAACACCATCTTGCTGGACGAATGGAATATTGTGAATCTAGATGTCGGCTATACCCTGCCAATTGGTGCCAAGAGTGCTCGTTTCAGCCTCAATGTCTACAATTTGTTCGATGATGATGCCGTGACCGAAGGCTCGCCGCGTCAGGACAATAATCAGGCGGCTAATGGCGCTTTCTTTGTCGGTCGCCCGGTGTTGCCACGTCGCATCTTGGCCCGCGTCACCTATAATTTCTGACGCGGATGGACAAAAGACGCAAGGCCGGGCCAAGTCCGGCCTTGCAAGCTTGTCGGAGTGCCATCAATGCGTCACCGCGCCCAATTGACCCATTATTTTGTGGCAGGCATTGCCGCCGCGAGCGCGCGGCTGACTTTGCCCGATGTGTTACCAAAACATGCTCCTGCTGGCCGCACGTTTGTGTTTGCCTATGGCAAAGCCGCCGCCGATATGGCCAAAGTTGCGGCTGATCACATGAGGGGTGAACTCGTTGGACTTGCTGTCACACGGCATGGTCATGGTGTGGATCTAAGCGGGACAGGGATTGACTTGATCGAAGCACGCCATCCTGTGCCCGATCTCGATAGCCTGACCGCTGGGGAGCGGATGCTCAACCTTGCTGCCACTATAGGATCGGACGACCGGGTGATCTTTTTGGCGTCCGGGGGCGGTTCGGCTCTTTTATGCGCACCAGCACCCGGCATCACTTTGAGTGAGAAACAAGCTTTGACCGATGCCTTGGTCCGATCAGGGGCCCCTATTGGCGAGATCAATCTAGTCCGCCGACACGTGTCACGGATAAAGGGGGGGCGATTGGCAGCTTTGGCAGGAGCCGGTGGGGCTGCGCTCTACACATTTGTGATTTCGGACGTGGTCGGCAACGATCCCGCATTGGTCGCCTCCGGACCCAGTATCTCCGCACCTTTCGAGCCGGACCGTGCGCTTGCTATTCTAAGCCATGCAGGTGTGGATGTGCCCGATCATGTTGCGATGGCGATTCACGCCAATCGACCGCAATTGGCCAATCCCCATCCAGTACGCGTTATTGCCAGCAGCGACGATGCGCTGGCCGAAATCACCCGCCTGGCAACCGAAGATGGCTGGCAGGTTGTTGATGCCGGCAGCAGCCTAAGCGGGGATGCCGCCAATGCCGGCAAGCGCCACGCGTTGGAAGCACAATTACTCGCCCGCAAGCCAGGGCGTCATTTGATGTTATCTGGTGGCGAACTCACCGTGACGCGGGCGGCCAAAGATGGCCAGGGTGGGCCCAATCTTGAGTATCTTGTCGCCTTGATGTCAGCCTTGCCACCCAATGCCCGCATCGAAGCATTGGCCGGTGATAGCGACGGCATTGATGGCACGGAAGATAATGCCGGGGGCTATTTGGCCGCTGGTCAGATTGAGGCCAGCGACGGGCACGCAGCTTTGGCACGCAACCGCACATATGGGCTGGTGAATGCTGTGGGTGGCCTGATCAAGACCGGCCCAACCCGGACCAATGTCAATGACATCCGAATGATAGCAATTGAAGGAAGCCAATCATGACTCAGGACCATAGTGCGCCTGATCTTTCTGAGCAGGCCCGCGATATCCTGCGGCGCAACGACCGGGGTGGCTACACGGTGCCAACCCGCGGGCTATACCCCTATCAATGGAATTGGGATTCGGCCTTTGTCGCGCTGGGTTTTGCCGCTTTTGATCGCAATCGAGCCTGGCAAGAAATTGAGACGCTTGTCTCGGGTCAATGGGATGATGGCATGATCCCCCATATCATTTTCCATCAAGACGATCCGGGCTACTTCCCCGGTCCATCTGTTTGGGCAACTGGCAAGACCCCACCGACGTCGGGCATTACCCAACCCCCGGTACTGGCCTCCATCGTTCGCCGCTTGTGGGAAGATGAGGGGGCTGATCCACAACACCCACGCATGGCAGCCCTGTATGAGGCCTGCCTCAAGAGCCATCGCTGGTTCCATACCTATCGCGATCCACTGGGCAATGGTCTGGTGATGGTGACCCATAATTGGGAAACTGGGCGCGATAACAGCAGTGAGTGGGATGACGCCTTGGCCCGGATTGATACGTCTCAGGTCGGGTCCTATCAGCGCCGCGATACAGGTCATGTCGATGCTGCCATGCGACCTACCGCAGTTGAATATGACCGCTATGTCGCCATTCTCCAATTCGGGCGGGCCAGCGGCTGGAACCACCGCACCATTGCAGATCACGGCCCATTCCGAATGTTGGATGTTGGGATGTCGATGGAGCTGTTGCGGGCCAATCGCGACCTTCTTGTCCTGGCCAAAGCGCGCGGCGATTCTGCGGTAGTTGAAGAATTGGAGGCAAGGATTGCTCTGTCCGAAAGCGGTATGGACTATCTGTGGGATGAAGCTGTCGGTGCCTATTGTTCGCGCGATGTAATCACCGGGAAAAGCTCTGGACTTGTAACCAATGCCAGCTTTTTGGCCTTTTATGCCGGGGTTGGTACAAGCCATCAACGCCTGCGCCTGCTCGATGGCCTTAACCGGCTGACCCGCAGTGCAACCTACTTGCTGCCAAGCCTTGAGAAAGGCAGCCGTGCCTATGACCACAAGCGCTATTGGCGTGGACCGATCTGGCTGGTGGTCAGCTACATGGTCGCTGAAGGCCTGCGTGAAGCTGGCCATCTTGAATGGGCCGACCGCATTCGAACTGATTCTGCCAAGCTGATTGAAGTCTCAGGCTTTTATGAAAGCTTTAGCCCGGAGACGGGGGCGGGGTCCGGCGGACCTGATTTTTCTTGGACGGCAGCCATGTGGCTGGCCTGGTGCGGCCGATGAGGACAAGATGCAAAATCTAACACACAAGCCAGCTTCCGACCGCTATCCTTGGATCCTAATCGGATTGCTGTGGATGGTGTCTTTCCTCAATGCAGCAGACCGCTCCATCCTTAACTCGGTCAAGCCATTGTTGCGGGATGCCTTCAGTTTGACCGATGTCCAATTGGGTATCATCGATACCACTTTCTTTTGGACCTATGCGGTCTGCGCATTTGTGTTCGGGCGCATGGGCGATAGTGTGCGTCGACGCACCATGATCATTTATGGTCTCGTGTTCTGGAGCCTCGCGACCGGCATTATGCCTCTTGCGACAGGTTTTGCCATGCTTTTGGCAATGCGTACCCTCGTGGCTGTTGGAGAGTCGACTTATTATCCCACCGCTACAGCGCTGATCAGCGCGTGGCACAAGCCTTCCATGCGCAGCCGCGCCCTGTCGATTCATCAGACGGCGGTTTTTGCAGGCGGTGGGATTGGTGGCTGGGTTGCAGGTAAACTCGCAGATCATTATGGCTGGCCAGCCCCCTTCGTGGTGTTTGCGGCCCTAGGTTTCGTTGTGATGGCGGTCTTGTTCGCCTTCCTGCGCGATGATGCACCTGGGGCAACCGCCAAGCCTGATGAAAAGAAGGCAGAACCAATTGGCATCATTTTGAAGAACCCCGCAGCGCTCATTTTGTGTGGGGTATTCTTTTTGGCGACCTCTGCGTCGTCGGCTGTTCTCAACTGGTGCAATACTTATGCCCATGATGTGCTGGGCCTCAATCTGGCAGATAGTGCACTTGTCGGCCCGGTGATGATTACCACGGCTGGCTTTTTCTCGGTTTTGGTGGGCGGCTTTATGGCCGACAGTTTTGCTGCCCGCCGTCCAACAGGTCGCTTTGTTGTTCTGGCCATTGGCTTGAGCTTGGCAGCGCTGTTCCTGATACCTTTCCCTTGGGCGCACAGCGCCACTTTGGTTGGCTTGCTTTTGTTTGCGACCAGTTTTGGCAAGGGGCTGTTTGATGGCTGTATCTATGCGGCGATGCACGACGTCATGCCGCCGGAGGCACGCGCCACGGCGGCAGGCCTCATGACCATGTTGGGTTTCATTGGGGCTGGCATTACCAGTTTTGCCTTGCCTGCGATGGCGGTTTACACCGGGCTTGCTGCTGGATTTGCCATGATGGCAGGGCTTTATGTCCTCGCTGTGGTGACCCTTATTGTCGCTTGGCCACTTCTCAGCCGGGCAGTGGCGGTCGATTCAGGTGAGGCGCAACATGGCGCGTAGGATCGCCACCTATGATCCGATAAATTGGAACCTGACCGCACAAACAGCGTCTGGCGGCCTTGCACGATTATCATTTCTGGTTAGAGCAGCGCGGGTCTGGGCGGGGGCTTCCCGCACGATGACGCGCGAAAAGGGGTAGGGGCGTGGCTTTGTTTGGCGGAATTGACGCGGGGGGGACTTCCTGGCGCTGTGCGGTGTTTGACGGCAAAGACTCCATTCTTGCGCGAACCGCATTCCCAACCACCACGCCTGAGGAGACCCTTGGCCACGCGATTGCTTTCTTCCAGGCGGAGGCACAAGCTGGTCGGGCGGTGAAACGCATCGGCATAGCGTGCTTTGGCCCGTTGGCCGTCAATCCAGCTCACCCTCGTTGGGGCCATATTCTGGCGACAACAAAGCCGCATTGGTCGGGCACGGACGTGGCCGGTATGCTGGCACGTGGCACGGGCTGCACCATCGCACTGGAAACGGATGTGACAGCGGCCGCTTTTGCCGAGCGGGCTTGGGGTGCCGGGCGTGGCCTAGATGACATTGCCTATGTCACGGTGGGAACCGGGATCGGTGCGGGACTCTTGCTGGGCGGCAAACCCGTCTGGGGTACGATGCATCCAGAAGCTGGCCATATGCGGGCACCACGTCATTATGATGACTTGACGTTTGCAGGCGTGTGCCCCTTCCACGGCGATTGCATCGAGGGGTTGGCATCCGCCCCGGCATTGGTGGCGCGCTGGGGGGTGCAGGCTTCAGACCTGCCAGACGATCACCCTGCTTGGGATATCGAAGCCCATTATCTGGCGCATTTGGCGGCCAATCTGGTCCTGACTACAGCCGTTAAGCGCGTGATATTTGGTGGCGGCGTGATGGCCCGAAATGGCCTAGTAAGACGTGTGGCAGACAAAGCCGCCGCCTTGATCGGTCCCTATGGCACAGCTGCCCCCGGCGAGGGCGGCTTTGACGTGGTGGGTGCGGGCCTTGGCTTAGATGCCGGGCTGTTGGGAGCTTTGTGGCTGGCTGAAAATGCCTTGGTCTGACCATGGTTCTCTGCCTGTTTGACTGAGTCGCTCCAGCGATCTGCACCAAGCCTTCGATCATGGGCTGGGGATCGCTTGACTGAAAACCGAGCATAATCAATCGATGTTCGTCGAAACCTCAAAATTTATGCAATGGATTGCATCATCGTTCTTGCAATCCATTGCATAGATGGTATCAAGCCATCAGGCAGGCCGACAGAGCCTTAGCTATGAACACTGAATGGGAGTTAAGTCATGAAGGTCGCCCGTTTCTCCAATTGCGTCTCCGCGCTGGCGCTGGTTACTGCGCTGGCGGCAGGTGCGCCTGCAGTGGCCCAACAAGCCCCTACGCAACAGGCTGAGCCCGATGGTCTGGAAGTTGTGATCGTGACTGCCTCTGGCGGCAACCGTACCCAAATCAACAGCTCGGTTTCGGTTACCACGGTCAATGCGCAAGCCATTGCCGATTTCAAGCCAAGCTCTGAATCAGAATTGCTGCGCATGATCCCAGGGATTCAGGTCGCAGGCACGGCAGGTCCTGGCGGCAATTCCAACATCGCGGTTCGCGGTCTACCCGTGGCAACAGGTGGTTCACCATTCGTCCAGATCCAGGAAGATGGCCTGCCAACGGTTTTGTTTGGCGACATCCAGTTTGGCAATAATGACTACTGGACCCGTTTTGATGCCAGCGTTGCCAATGTCGAAGGTGTTCGCGGCGGCTCTGCCTCGACTTATGCCTCGCAAGCCCCCGGTGCAGTCATCAACTACATTTCCAACACGGGCGCTCAGAAGGGCGGCTATGTCCAGCTCAACACAGGTCTGGGCTTTGATGAAAACCGCTTGGACTTCCGATATGGCAGCCCAATCAGCGATCAGACACGCTTTCACATCGGTGGCTTTGTAAAGAAGGGTGCCGGCCCGCTGGACCCTGGCTATGATGTCAGCAATTCCTACCAGATCAAGGGCAATCTGACCCATGATTTCGCTGACGATAAAGGTTTCTTCCGCGTCCTGTTCAAGATCGCCGACACCCAAGAGCCCAATTATACTGGCTCGCCCGCTCTTGCGACCATTTCGGGCAAAAAAGTCAGCAACATCAAAGCCTTTCCTGGATTTGACGGTCGAAAGAACTCAAATTATTCGGTCTATAACAAGGACTTCTTGATCTTTAACCGTGACGGCGTGCTTGAGCGCGTAGCGATGGATGGTATCACCACCAAGGCAACCGCTTTGGGTGGTCAGTTGCGCTACAATATCAATGACAATTGGAGCGTGGACAACAATTTCCGTTGGACTGATATGAGCGGTGGCTTTGCGTCGCCCTTCTTGAACGTCACGACACGTGCCAGCATCATTGGCTCTACAATCAGCCGTCCTGGCTTGCCCAATGCGACTGTGGCAAGCATTCGCTATGCCGCTGGCCCGCGGGCTGGCCAGACCTTCACCGACACTTATGTCGACAACAATGTGAATGTCAGAACCAATATTCGCGACATTGGTAGCACGGCCAATGACTTCAAGCTGACGGGAAAATATGACACCGGCTTTGGTGCTCTGACTGCCCGTGTTGGCTATTTCTACATGAAGCAGGACATTGCCATGGACTGGCATGTCAATAAATCGCTGCGTGAAGTCAATGGCAACAATCCATCCCAACTCGATCTCTTTGATGCGGCTGGCAATAAGCTGACGCAAGAAGGCATCTCGGGCTATAACAACAATTGGGGTGATTGTTGCGCCCGCGATTATGACCTGTCTTACACCAACACAGCGCCCTACATCGCGTTGGAATTGGATGCGGAGAAGTTTGCACTCGACGGCTCTGTGCGTTTTGAATCCGTCAAGGCACGCGGCACCACCGTTGCAGGTGGGTCGGAGTTCCTGGTCAATTCTGGTGGCGTACAAATTGCCACCATTCGCGCCAATGGCGCTCGTGAGCGTCTGGGCTACACCCGGGATTATACGTCATGGTCGGTTGGGGCACTTTACAAGGTCAATGAGGACACCAGCCTCTTTGTCCGCAGTTCCAAAGGTGGCCGATTTAATGGCGACCGGCAGACTGTCAGTGGAAAGATTAATGCCGATGGTTCGTTGACCCAAGCGGGCCGGACGGCGTCGGTCGATTTCGTCAATCAAGACGAACTTGGCTTGAAGAATCGCGGTGATCTGCTGGGCGGGCGTTACACGCTGGAACTCACTCTGCTGCAGGGCGATTTCAAGCAATCGACGTTTGAACTCTCTGCAACCCGCTGCCCCGGCGGTGCTGGTGGGTGCGTGATCGACGCCAAATATGAGTCGAGCGGTGCGGAAGCTTATGCCACCTATCGTAATGGCCCATTGTCGGTCATCGGTAACGCGACATATTCTAATGCGAAGATCTCGCGGCCTACTTCCACAGGAGGCTCAGGCCCGTTCACCCGCGCACCCGGGATCCCAGATCTTAGCTTCACCGTTGCAGCTAATTATGACCTCAATGACAAAATAACATTGGGTGTCAGCAGCACCGGTCAGACCTCGTCAATTGATGATGCAGGCCGCGAATATCCGGGTGCTGCCATTCTCAACGCCACCGCCAAGTATCAGATCCGCGACAATATTGAACTCAGCCTCTCGGCATATAATTTGTTCAACAAGTTCGACCTGCGCGGCAATGGCGGGGTGGCTGACCCCACGGTCAACCCAACTGTAATCAGCGGTAATCCGGCTTTGGGCCGTACCGTGACCGCGGCGATCCGCTACACCTTCTAAGGTGACGCCGTGGCGGAGGCCTGGTGCGGGGATACCCGGTTCCAAGCCCCCGCAAAAGCCGATATACAGCTTCCACAGGGCAGGAAGCTGATGGAATGGGGCTGATCGCGGACGCTTTCGGCCCCATTTTCACAAACTGAACGATTCTTGCTCAAGGTGTCGCTATGACCGCCTCTACTGATAAACGAATCCGATCCATCGTGATTGTCGGCGGTGGCTCTGCTGGCTGGATGACTGCGGCTGCCTTGGCCAACACGCTTAAGCGTGACTGCCGCATTGTTTTGGTGGAGTCCGACCAGATAGGCACTGTCGGCGTGGGTGAGGCGACTATACCTCCGATCCGCACCTTCAATGAGATGTTGGGCATTGATGAACGCGAGTTTGTTGCCAAGACCAAGGGCTCGTTCAAACTCGGTATTGAGTTTGTGGATTGGGGTGGTCTGGGGAATCGCTACTTTCACCCCTTTGGTCCTCATGGCCGTGCCTTCGATATTGTTGGCCTGCATCATTATTGGCTGAAAGCGCGTGCGGCAGGAGACTCAACCGCCTTTGACGATTTTTCAATGGCATGGGCATTGGCCCAGCGCGGTCGCTTCACCCGACCGAATCCAGATCCGCGCCATGTGTTGTCGACCTTTGACTATGCCTATCATTTTGATGCTGGCCTATATGCCCGCTTGTTGCGCGACTATTCAGAAGCCCGTGGTGTCATCCGCCATGAAGGCAAAGTTGTAAGTGTTCGACAGAATGGCGAGACTGGTTTTGTCGAAGGCGTGACACTGGAGAATGGGACCGAGCTGACCGGCGACCTCTTCATTGACTGCTCTGGTTTCCGGGGGCTTCTTATTGGGGAAACGCTGAAGGTTGGCTATCAGGATTGGACGCATTGGCTGCCGTGTGACCGGGCGGTGGCAATGCCGTGTGCCAAGGTTGAAGGCATGTTGCCCTATACGCGGTCGACCGCGCGAGAAGCGGGTTGGCAATGGCGCATTCCCTTGCAGCATCGCACCGGCAATGGCTATGTCTATTGTAGCAAGTTCATCTCAGATGATGAGGCTGAAGCGACCTTGCGCGCCAATCTCGATGGAGAGGTTTTGGCTGGGCCCAACCGCTTGCGCTTTACCACAGGTCGGCGTGAGAAATTCTGGGAAGCCAATGTGGTGGCCATTGGTTTGTCGAGTGGCTTCCTTGAACCCTTAGAGTCAACCTCTATCCACCTGATACAAGCTGGGATTTCTAAACTTCTGGCGCTTTTCCCCCAGCGTGACTTCGACCCACTGATTGTCAATGAATACAATCACGTCGCCGCAACAGAGTTTGAGCGTATTCGCGATTTTCTCGTCTTGCATTACAAGCTCACCACACGCGATGACAGTCCGCTTTGGCGTTATTGTGCCGCGATGGAGATACCCGAGACTCTTCAGCTTAAGATCGACCACTTCCGTCGCTATGGGCGCCATATTGCGCGCGATATGGATTTGTTCGGTCAGCCAAGCTGGCTTGCCGTGCACATCGGCCAAGGCAATATCCCCGAAGATGTCGACCCTCTTTTTGACTTCCGTGGCATAGATGGCCGTGACTATCTGGCCAAGTTGAAGGCCGCTATGGCCGCTGCGGCCGAACAAACCACGTCCCACCAGGCCTTTGTCGATACCCATTGCGCGTCCGAAAGGGTCCCCGCCTAATCCGCTCACTGTCGAGCCTTTTCAGACCTTATGTCAGGATCCTCTTAGCGTGCCAGCATCTCCGTCTCCCACACGCCGGGCTTTGTCCTTGCCCTCCTTTGAGCCCAGCTTTTGGACGGCCAAGCATCTCGCAAAGCTGGATTTTGATCAGCTGCCTTGTCCGCATGTGTTTATGGCCGAGGACGTGGTCCAACTCGATCCTACTTTGACCTTATGGGACATCTGGCCTGTTCAACTTGATAATGGCGACCTGGTTGAGCTGCCGCAGGGAAGCCTGTGGGTTATGCTCTCGGCCCCGCGTATGGCCGATCCAGATGAACGGCACAACATGGCCCGCATGCGGCTTTTGCTGAAGACATGCGAAGGCTGGCGTGATTGCGGTAATCTGCTGCCCGATGGCTTTTCCCCCGGCAGTCGGGAATGGTCAGGGTCGACGCGATTTGATCCCGGTACTGGTGTTGTGAGCCTATGGTTCACCGCGGCTGGTCGGCGCGGGCAAGCCCAGCCGGACTTTGAACAACGCTTGTTCCAGGCCCAAGGGAAGCTCGATCTGTCTGGGGCGCTGCCGCAGGTGACACAGTGGCAGGGTCTTGCTCAGACGGTCGAAAATCAAGGTCAACTTTATGCTGACTTATCAATTCATCAAGGCGTGCCAGGCCAGATCAAAGGCTTCCGCGACCCTTATTGGTTTCGTGATCCCGTTGATGGTCAAGGTTATGTATTGTTTACCGCCTCACGTCCGCCGCACGCTTCAACCACAGCTTATGATGGCGTGATCGGTCTGGCGCGTGCCGATGACCTCGATGGTCACGGGCCCTTTACGCTCCTGCCGCCTTTGGTCGACGCTTATGGACTGGCCAGTGAGCTTGAGCGTCCGCACATGTTTGTTCATGACGGGCTCTATTACTTGTTCTGGTCAACCCAGTCCCATATTTTTGATCCCACTGTCGCCCGCGGGCCAACAGGGCTTTATGGCATGGTCGGTCCATCGCTTTTCGGCCCGTTTGAGCCCTTGAATGGCTCTGGCCTAGTGTTGGCTAACCCACCATCTGAGCCACGCCAAGCCTATGCGTGGCAAGTATTGCCGTCGCTGGAAGTGGTCAGTTTCATCGATTTCTGGGGCTTGAAAGGCGGGGACATTCTTACCGATCCAGCCTTGAAGCAGGCCCAGTTTGCCGGGGCCATAGCACCTGTTAGTCGTCTGCGGCTTACAGGTGCTACGTCATCTCTCATTTAGTCGGTGGGTTGGCGGATGTCGAAAGCCAAACTCAACCGCTCCCCTGTCGTAATTGGCCGCGTCCCATGCCAGCAGGTTGAGGGGAATAGAACCAGAGTGCCTGCTTTGGGGGCAATGGCATGGACTGGCAATAGCCCTAATCCAAGCTCTGGTGGAGCCTCGCCAAAGACCAAATGGCCAGCCTCACCATTCCCTGTCTCGGCCTGATTTGGCAATTCGATATGCAAAGAAGAGCTGATCCATCCCATTGGATGGGTATGGACACTATGGAAGCCACCTGCTTTCAGCAAAACCGACCAGCTCCCCTCGAACAACAATGGTCTATCCCGACGTGGACCTAAAAGTGGGTGCGATAGGTCGGGCTGAGGCAGACCTGCAACATAATCGGCCACGGCAGCCAAAATGCGCCGGCGTATTTCCTGCACGATCGGGATTGGGCGGAAGAAGAGCTGTCGATCAGTCTGAGTGCCTCCTCTTACCGACTGTTCAAGATAGGGCGCTTGGGCGGTGTGCAGTGCGCGCAGACTGCTGGATAATTCGGCCAGTTGCCCCCTGCTCAAGCCCAGATCAACGGTTTGGATGTATTCAGTTTCAGCCCCATCGAGCCATGGCGCACGCGCATCACCCAAGAGCCGCCAGCAAAGCGACAGATAGGGCCAGAACAGACGGGCTTGTCGGGTGTTCTGATAGGGCAGCGCCCGCGACAGGGCAGCATCGACTTGGCCCAATCGAAGCGCGTGGCGCACCCGACACACGTCAAGTCCGGGGTCTTGCCAATCAGCCACAGCGTCAAACAAATGGGGGTCGAGGCTATCGGGACCACCACGTTCGCTGATCAGCGATAGACGCGCCATTTCCAGTCCCCGACTGGTTCCCACCTGTAAAGCTGCTTCCTTGATTGCTGCCGCCGCGGCTTCCCAGGCACGCGCCGTTGACAGCAGATGGATATGGGCCAGACGTAGGCTTGCTTGATCTGGAAGAGCGTCGATTGCACGGCGAAAGCTCTCATCAAAGTCTTCGCGTTGGCCGATGGCCACCCGCAGTGTCGCCAAGCTCTTGTGTCCGTCGAGCCATTGAGGATGTTGTGCGAGAACATCGAGCAGAATGGATTGGGCTTTTTCGACTTGCCCTTCAGCAGCCAAAGCCGCGGCATAGGTTCGGATCAGTTGAGGATTCTGTGGGTCCAGTGACACCGCCCGTTCAAAGGCAGCAACAGCTTCCCGTCCAGTCTCGAATAAGACCTGTGCATAAGCAAAGGCTGCGATGGGGTGTGCGGGAGTTGCAGCCACAGCTTGGCCCAATGCGTCAACCGCACCCTCCAGATCTTGGAGCTCGCGCCGGGCGAGCCCGACTGCCAGCCAATCCATCCTTGCCGTTCCTTATTCTGTGGCGGGCTTCTTCTCGCGTACCCACATCACACAGACTGCCGCAATGATCAGCATGATACCAGCCATGGTGATCACATGGCGCGCATCTCCGCCCATCAAGGGTTTGTAATAGAAGGGCAGGGTGGCCGCGATCAGCAACATGGGGATGACGATCATCATGTTGAAAATTCCCATATAGACACCGGTGCGTTCAGGCGGCACGGCACTTGATAGGATGACGAACGGATTCCCCATAATGCTTGCCCAGGCCAGACCAATACCGATGGCAGGGATGAACAAAAGTGCCTTTTCACCGATGTGGGGCATGAAAAGCATACCAATCCCACCCAAAGTCAAACAGATGGCATGCATGATTTCTGGACCGTAGCGTTTGGTAAATGGCACCATGGCAAAGGCCGCTATGAAGGCGATCCCATTGTAGAAGCCCCCGATCTCGCCATTGGTGACAACCGCCATCCTGAATCCCTCAGAGACCGCTTCGGACGTGCCATAGACCGAGCGACTAATCGAATAGATGATGTAACCCCAGTAAGCGGCCATGCCATACCATTGAAACAGGCTCATAAGGGCCAGCTTGCGCATGACCTTGGGCATGTCGAGAATCGCCTGCCAGATTTCCAGAAGTGTTCCGCTGACCGTGAGTGGCTTACTGTTGATATAGGCGATCTCACGCTCGGTCAGTGGTAATTCGCGGACGCGGAATACCGACCAAAAGATTGTGCTGATCGACAATACCGCTCCGATGGTGAAGGCAACTTTGGTCGTTTCGGGGATGTTGTGAGCGTCAATCGCATTCACATCAAAGCCCAAAAGATTGATCATGATGGATGGGGATAGGAAGGCCAGCATTTGGGCGAGGCCGGTAAAGGCGCTTTGCGACAAGAAGCCAAACTGGCGTTGGTCGGGGTTTAATCTGTCGCTGACATAGGCCCGATAAGGCTCCATCGTGATGTTATTGCCCGCATCAAGCAGCCATAACAACGACACCGCCATCAGGATGGATGAGCTTAAGGGCATGAAGAACAGCCCCAAGGAACACATGACGGCCCCGGTAATGAAATAGGGTGTGCGGCGACCCCAACGGCTCTTGGTACGGTCACTCATGGCCCCGATAATCGGTTGTACCAGCAATCCGGTCAGTGGCCCGGCCAGCTGCAACAATGGAAGACTGGCCTCATCAGCGCCGAGATAGGAATAAATTGGGCCCATATTGCCTTGTTGCAGCCCAAAGCTGAATTGCAGCCCCAGAAAGCCCAGATTCATCTCAGCAATGCGCCAAAGGGGCAAATGCGGCTTCACGGCCTCTTGCGACATTTTCTTCCTCCCAAAAGACCATCCGGCGCTTCAGCGCTCTGTGTCAGGCTTTGAGGCTAACGCAATCGATTGCAAAAAGAAACCCTGAACTTTTCCAGTCAATGCATATTTGGCTTTTGGGGGTCATCAGCCCGTCGGCGAACCGCCGCAGGATTTGCGGACTACCAGCTTGGGCAGCAAGGTTGCGGAAGGGGCGTCCTCACCAGCCATACGCTTGAACAGGAGATCGACAATCGTTTTGGCACCCTTTGCAAGGTCCTGATGCACGCTGGTCAGTGGTGGGGTGGATTGGGCGGCAATGGCGATATCGTCGAAGCCCACCACGCTAACATCGCCGGGCACATCAACGCCTGCAGCCGCCAAGGCCTGGACTGCGGCAAGGGCAATAATGTCTGAGGCCGCAAAAATGGCATCAAAAGGCGTGCCACTCTCGATTAATTCGCGGGCCGCCTCATACGCGGTCTCGAAAGAGAAATGAGCCGGGATCACGAGGGCAGGGTCAGGGTCAAGGTTTGCGGCCCGCAAAGCCCGCACATAACCCTCATGCCGCAAGGCGATTTCGGGCAATTCCAACATGCCCAGAAAGGCGATCCGACGCCGCCCGAGGCCGAGGAGGTGATCGACCGCCCGACGCGCGCCGGCAATATTGTCGGTGCCCACAGAACAATAGGTTTGCCCGGTGAGATGCCCACCCCAGACCACCAATGGCAGATAGGTATCAGCCGCTTTGTTGAGGGCTTCGTGCTGATCAGACTGGCCTACAATCACCAAGCCATCCTGCCGGTGGGACTGGATTATCCGGTTAAGCCAGCCTTCCGATGTATCAGTCACTCGACACAACAGCACTTGATAGCCGCGCGTGGTGATCTCATCAGCCAGCCGTCCGAACATTTCGATGAAGAAAGGGTCAGAGATTAATTGCCCAACATCATGGCCTAGCGGGAAAACAACGCCAATCGTCTGAGTCTTCCGCATGCGCAGTGAGCGGGCCGATTGATTGACAACATAGCCCGCCTCAGCCGCGATGCGTTGGATTTCACGGCGGCGATCCTCGGGTATCAGGGGATTATCGGCAAGAGCGCGTGAGACGGTCGACATTGACACATTTGCCAGCCGCGCCACATCGGCCATTTTCAAGGGGCCTTCCTCGCTCACGCCGCAACCTCCTTCTCATGCAAGCCGCCACCGGCTTTCCAGACATTTTCTGCAAGCCAACTTAGAAACCGATATTGTTTTTGTGCAACAGATTTCCGCACAAAGGATATACTTTTTCGAGAAGAGTGCGCCAAGTGAGAAAGGGGCCGTCACCGGCCCCCTTTCAAGACAAATGCTGGATCGTCAAAATGGATCAGCAAACTGCCTCTTCAAGAAGGGCATTTGTTGTTGATCGTCTGACGAAGGGATCAGGCCCTTACGGTGCACGCTTCTTCCCATTTACCATGGCGCGCACAAGATTTTCTTTGTGCCCGATGGAGGCGGCAATCACCCCGCCAATGTGAAGGAACACCAGACCCAGAACAAGATTGGCGGCGGCTTCATGGATTTCCTCCCAAGGGCTGTCTTCTTCCTCCGCCTCCAATTCGATTGGTACCAGAGTTTGCACAATGGTGGGGACAGGAACTTTGTTTTCCATCGCCATGCCGGTGGCCGCGGTTGCACTCATGGCAAGAAGAAGTGCGATCACCATCAGCCCGCCAGGCGGGGAATGGCCAAGATGGCGTTTGGCCTTGCCATTCAAGAGCCCTCCCAAATAGCCTAATGTCGCCTTTGGCAACGCGATGAAGTTTTCAAATCGCGCATGCTCAGGACCAGCAATGCCCCAGAATAGGCGGAACACCACATAGCCGGCCACGACATAGCCAGCCCCTTGATGCAGGCTTTCAGGCTCTCCGCGTGTGATCAGAGCGGTTGCAATTGCGATCAGCAACAGCCAATGGCCGATGCGGACCAAGGGATCCCAAACTTTGATCCAAGATTGCTCTGGTGCAGGCTTGGACGGTGTGCTTTCTGCGGAAAATGTGCCTTCAGTCATCATCGCGCCCGCCCTGTTGGTCGTCGCGATCGTGCACCTTATCAGGATCCGATTTACGATCGGAACGGTCTTCTGCGCGGCGAATTTCTTCTGTCAGCACTTTGCCGGTCTTGGCGTCGATCACGCGGGTTTCAATTCGGTGCTCATAACGATCATCATGATCATCATGATGATCATCATCTCGCGCACTGATTTGGTTGGTTGTCTGCTGCAGGGGTGAAGTAGATGTTGCATTGGTCTTGGGTGGCATCAATTGACCCGAAGCAATTGCAAAGCCGGCGACGGCGAGGGCTGCGATCCCAACGCCAAGGCCGATGCGGATGGGGGTAGACATGGACATGAGAGATCTCCTGTGATTGAGGTTGATGACTGGAGATTAAGAGCTGTTGGCTGACATCCCCCCGACCCTGACCGTCAGGCAGGCGTCAGCGACGCCGGCCTATCAAGACTGGTCATGACCTACGTCCGTTTGTCCTCGCTATTGCTTATGATGCTGATGGCAAGTGCCTGTACGCCTGAGGTGCCTCCGCCTGCGCCACCCCAAACATTGGTCACTCCAGCCCGTCCAGTCGACCAACCCAATGGCCCGTCACCAGCCGGCAAACTGCCCTTCCTACAGATTCAGGCCATCGCGCTGGCTGCCGTACCTGGCGATGTTGTCCAGGTGGATTTGGAAGAGGACCATGGGCGCGACATTTATGAGTTCAAAATCCTCACAGCGCAGGGCCGGGTGATCGAACTTGAACTTGATGCGGCGACGGGGCGCATTCTCAAGCGGGAGGCCGATTAATGCGGGTCTTGCTGGTTGAAGACGATCTGGTGATCAGCCGGGCGCTGGCCAGCCATCTTGAAGCTGCCGGCTTCCGGGTGGAATGCTGCAGCGATGGGCAGACGGCTTGGACCAAAGGTCATGATGAGGATTTTGACGCTGTGATCCTTGATCTGGGTTTGCCGCGGCTTGATGGCCTCAGCGTGCTCAAACGGTGGCGACAAGAAGGTCGGGCCATGCCGGTGATTATTCTGTCTGCACGCGGCTCATGGGCTGAGAAAGTGGATGGTATTGAGGCGGGTGGGGATGACTATCTGGCCAAACCGTTTGAGCCTGCTGAATTGATTGCCCGTCTGCGTGGGCTCCTGCGACGCGCGGCAGGACGAACGGGCAATGTCGTCACCGCCGGGCGATTGTCGCTGGATCTGTTTCGAGCGACCGCCCAATATGATGGGGCAGCTGTGCGGCTGTCGCCTTTGGAGTTCCGCCTGCTTGATTTGTTGGCCAATGCCGCTGGACGACCGCTTTCTGCAGGGGAGATCGGCGAACACCTGCATGGCAGCGATGTACTGGACGCCAATGCTGTGGAGGCTCTCGTCGCCAGACTTCGCCGCAAGACGGGGCCGGATGTCATCGAGACCCGGCGCGGCTTTGGCTATGTGCTGGGTGGGCTTACCCCCACATGATCAAGACCCGCAGCCTTACCCGTCGCCTCTTTCTGTTGGCTGCCTTGTGGAATGGGGTCGCGCTGGGTCTGTCTTGGGTTGGGTTGTCGCTTCTGTTTGAACGCCACACAGAGCGGCAAGTACGCAGTGAACTCATCCGCCAAGGTGAGGCCTTGGTATCGGTCACATCTTTGGCAGCCGACGGCATGCCGCAAGTCGCACAAACCCTCACCGATCCCCGCTTCACCCGGCCTGCCAGCGGTCTCTATTATTATGTTGCCAGTCCGAAGGGCCATATTGCCTCGCGCTCATTGTGGGATGGGATTTGGATTCCGGCGACTTCTGCCCAATCACAGACATGGCAAGACAGCACGACGGCTGGACCGTTCGAGGCGCGCATGATCCGGGTTAGCCGCATCGTCCGCCCAGACGCCAACGGGCCTGCCGTGCTTGTCGAAATTGGGTTGGACCATCGGGTGATCACAGCGGCCCGGGCGGACTTTGCCCGTGAAATGGCCCTTTTCTTGGGTGTGCTGTGGTCAGTACTCACCTTGGCCTCGGTGGTGCAGGTAACACAAGGCCTGAAACCTTTAGCGGCGTTGCGCGCCCGTCTTGGCGCACTTGAGGCCAGCGCTCAGGCCCGCTTGGATGATCAACAATATCCCACGGAAGTCGGTCCATTGATTGGGGCGATCAATGCGTTGGCAGATGCGCGCGCGGCCGATATGGCGCGTGCCCGTGACCGGGCGCGTGATCTGGCACATGCGCTCAAAACCCCTTTGACCGCGCTCAAAATGCAAGTCAGTGGCTTATCTGAAACTGGCCCAAAGGCTGAACTGCAAGACAGCCTCAATATCCTCTCAGTCGCAGTGCAAGCCGAACTGGCTCGCGCCCAGCCTTTCGACGACCGCCCAGTCAGCTGCGCCGCTCATTCTATTCTTGCACGGCTCGTCAGGGTTATCAGCCAAACCCCGGCAGGCAGTCGCCTCAGGTTTGAGATTGACCTAGATGACAGCATTTTCCTGCCGTTGGGCGAGGATGCCGCCTTTGAAGTCTTCGGGGCCTTATTGGACAATGCCAGCCGTCATGCTCACAGCCTTATTCGCATAACGGCTCAACAGGCCAGCACCGGTTTATGCCTGCGTGTGGAAGACGATGGTCCAGGCCTAGGGGAAGAGGACCGGGGACGTGCACTATCTCGCGGTGTACGTCTGGATGAAGCCAGCGGCACGCAGGGTCTTGGGTTGGCCATTAGTGCAGATTTGATTAGGGCCAGCGGTGGCACAATGCGCCTCACCGAATCTGGCCTTGGCGGGCTGGGCGTGGAATTGATGTGGCAATAGCTCGCCAAACTCAGGTCGCAAAGGGCGCGGTCCGAACCGCTAGGGGGAAGCCGACACGGCGGGCAAAGTCAAAACGACCACCTCTGACGGCTTGAGCCTCCAGGTCAAGGCGATGCAGAATTTCACGCTTGAAAGCGCCACGAGGATGCCGGGCGAGGACTTCTGTGACAAAGGTCCGTGGCAGATGAACAAGGCGCAGCCCGGTAAGGTCAACCATGGCCCCATATTGGGTGTAGGCCCCTAACACCCCGTCGCGTTCAGGGGTTACACCAACGCTGGTGTGGACGACGAGGGCGCCGTGGAGATGATCACCGACCAGATCAGATTCACCCGCCCTGTGGGCGCAGGTGCGCGCGACAGCCGCGCTGCGCAGGGTGAAATCCTCGCCTGTCACGGCCTGCATCAGGCCCACATCATGCAGAATGCCACAGATGTGCAATAGCTCGGGGTCGGCGGCGCGGCCATCAATATGAGCCAAGGCGCGGCCAAAGAGTGCCGATCTGTAGCCATGATTGAGGAGGGCCGGGCTCTGCTCAAGCGCTGCCTCTTCGGCCAGTTTGACCAAGCGACTATCGGGAACGCTTGCCATGGCACTGATATCGCCAGGTCGAGACAGATGCGGGGCTAGACGTTGCCACAAATTGGCGACTTGCTGGCGGCCGGCCACCAAAAGACCTTTGGCACAATCCGGCAAATCCATCCTACCGCCTGTTTTGGAAAGCCAATCTGGTCCACCAAATCGATCTGGATTGGGGAGAGGGGGAAGATGACGCATGGCATGACAATCTAAGTATTGATTTTGAACTTAGCATAAAATGTCCTACGCAAGTAGCGATGTCAAATTCGCTACTCAGCTCATCCGAGAATCCTGTTCGATCTGCGCCAGTGGCGCGCGATGCTTGTGGCATGGCGGTGGCCGCCAATCTCCTGGGCGATCGCTGGACCCTCTTGATTCTGCGCGAGACCTTTTACGGCGTGTCGCGCTTTGATGACTTGCGCGCCGACCTCGATATTCCCCGCGGAATCTTGAGTGCTCGCCTCAAGGCGCTGGTGACAGCTGGCCTTCTGGCGAAGTCTCCCTACCGACAAGGTCGAGAGCGGGTACGCTTTTCCTATCAGTTGACTGCTAAGGGTCAGGATTTGGCTTTGACTTTGATCGCGCTCATGCAATGGGGCGAGCGTCACTTGCGCGAGGGACCATCGCCAGTGCGCGTGGCAGATCGTCGGACCGGCGCGAGTCTGACAATTGCTTTGGTGACGCCTCAGGGACACGCAGTCGCAGCCCAAGACGTTGAATTCATTGTACTGCCACAGAGTTAGAGTTGGCTTGGCTTTCTCTTGAGACGCGAAAGTCCATGTGCCGATTAAACCGAGAGCAAGGTGCGTAGGCAAACTGCTGCCATCCATGCACATCCGGCTCTAAGGCGTCCGCCAACGGCTGAGTCCTTTATGGAGAGCAATGATGGCACAGCCCGTTGCAATGCCTGCAGTTAGATCGAGCAATGCCACGACCAACAAGGTAATCAGCATCGCAGCTGCCTGAATGGGCGAGTCCTGAAGAACGCCTGCAATCTCATGGCGCTCGATCATGCCCCAAGCCACGACCAATAATAGCCCAGCCAGAGCGGCAAAGGGTATGTGGCCGGCCAGTGGCATCAGCAATAGGAATGCAAGCAGAACAAGGACAGCATGCACAATACCCGAGACGGGGCCATGAGCGCCTGCACGAATATTAGTGGCGGTGCGCGCAATGGTGCCGGTTACGCAAAAGCCGCCAAACAAGGCCGCACCAATATTGGCAAGACCTTGGGCAACCAGTTCAGCCTCAGGTCGATGCGCACGGTTGGCCATAGCGTCTGCAACTGTCGCTGACAGGAGAGATTCAATCGCCCCCAACAGTGCAAAAGAGGCTGACACAGGCAAAAGCGCGATGATCGTGTGAGGATCCAGCCTCGGCAGGCTTAGGGCCGGCCAGTCGCCATGCAACGAGGTGAAGCGGTCACCCAGAGTCTCTACTGGAAGATGCAGTGCTGTGGTAAAAAGGCTTGCCACGATAATCGCAACCAGCATGCTGGGGAAGGCGGGCTTCCATCGCCTCAACCCCAAAATCAGAATGATGGTCGCTAGCCCCACAGCGCAAGCAACAAAATTGAGGGTTTCTGCAGCATATATCAGTGTACGGATTTTGGCGACTAGGTCAGCCGGCTCATGGCCGATCCGTAGGCCCAGGAAGTCGTGCAATTGGCTTGCCGCGATAATTGTGGCAATGCCCGCTGAAAAGCCCAGCACCACAGCCTTCGGGATGAGGCGCACAAATCGGCCAAGCCCCACAGCGCCCGCCACCACGAGCATGACCCCAGACATGAAGGTGGCGGTAATGAGGCCTGAAGGTCCGTATGTGACGAGGGTTCCTGCAACGGGTACAATGAAAGCCCCTGCAGCCCCTCCAATCTGAAACCGGCTCCCGCCTGTGGCTGAGACGATCAGCCCACCAACCACAGCTGTGATAAGACCCTTTTCAGGCGGTAGCCCGCAAGCAATTGCAATTGCCATGGACAATGACAGCGCGACAACCGCAACGGTGGCTCCTGCAACCAAGTCTCGACCCAAAGCGTGCCAGCCGTAGCCTTCTTCAAGGACGCTGATCAGTTTAGGTTTGAACCTGCGCGCAGAGTCAGACATCCTTAAGTCTCACGCCTCTGCCGCGCCCAATGCTTGGCTGTTCAGGGCCGACTACCTCGACACCCAGATGATCCAATGCTGCCAAGACCTTCATCAAACTGTCGACCTGCGCCCTAACGATGCCATCGCTGGCTTCCATTCTTTGGATAGTTGGTAAGGACACCCCGGCCGCCTTGGCCAGATCGCCTTGGTCGACACCAAGAAGGGCTCGGGCTGCTTTGAGTTGTGCAGATGTCAGCATGGCACCAAACATTTTTGATGTTTCAGATATCAGTTTTGATTGAGATAGATTGCCTTTCTATGCTTTATATGTCAAAAAATGTGGGCGCATCAAGGCAAAGGTAGGCCATGTCTGAGGGTGATGAGGACTATATTTATGACGAGGTGACCGGTGACTGGATGCCGGCCTCGCAACTGGCTGCTCGGATACAGGCAGAGACTGAGATTGTTGTGCGAGATGCCGTTGGCAACGTTTTGCAGGATGGCGATTCAGTGGTGCTGGTTAAAGACCTGGATGTTAAAGGGGCCGGCCAGACCTTACGGCGCGGCACCATCATCCGATCGATTCGCTTGACCGGCGACGCCCAGGAAATCGACTGCAAGCATGAAGCGATCAGAGGACTTGTTCTACGTGCTGAGTTTGTCCGCAAGCATTGACTGTACCAAACCACAAGCGACCATGGCTCTCATGTTAGCCTTTAACAAAGTCGCGGGGCATATTTCATGCAATCGCCTCGCAAATATCCGTTGCCACCATCTCAGCTTGGCGATCATAAGCGCAATTTAAGAACGCTAAGACCCTCTTTCTATTCTAAGGTCATGCCGCTTTCGGGCCATTTGTCCGTGCAATCTGGCAATTTTGATCTGTTGTCCTGCTGTTATGCAGTGAATTTCATTTCAATGAGTTCGCTCAGATGCACCCTATTGGCGGGGGGCCGTGTGCGTCCAGAACAAGCGGTTTCCTAATGGGATTCCCGGTGGAAATACGACTTAATCTTCGATGCAATCGATAAAAATCGATATAAATTTAGTCAATCCGATTAGGATTAGAGATTTGTTAACTATAAATCTAAACGCCGGGTTTATAATCAAACCATAGTCTGACTAAGTATTCAAAATGAATACGCCTTGCTTGTAGCGAGGGAACTAGTAGGAAAGAGGGCTAGAAATGCTCAGCGTTAATACAAATTCTGGTTCAATGGTTGCATTGCAAACCTTGAACCGTACCAACGATCAGTTGGACAAGACCCAAAATGCGATCTCCACGGGTCTTAAAGTAGCCTCCGCAAAAGACAATGGTGCAATTTGGGCCATCGCGAATAAGATGCGCTCAGACGTCAGCGCCTATGATCGTGTCCGGGAGTCGGCCGACCGCGCTGCTTCTATTCTCGACACCGGCATTGCCGCTGGTGAGAGCATTATGGAACTTCTCAACGAAATGAAGGGCAAAGCCTTGGCTGGAACCCAGCCTGGCAACTCGACATCGGCCCAAGCAGCATTGGCTGCCGACTTTGTGCAATTGCGCGATCAAATCACGAGCGTGATTGCCAATGCGGTCTTCGATGGTGCCAATATGATTGGTGCTACACCAGCGAACGCCGTGGCACTAGGGGACGCGACAGGGGCTAACTCGATCACGGTCAACGGCGTCAGCCTCGCACTAGGCGGCACTGTCGTCACGGTCGCGGCGGCAGCGGTTCTGACCGATACCACCACGTCCACAACCGCTCTTGGTCAAGTCAACACATCCATCACGAACTTGGGTACCCAGCTTGCAACCTGGGGTGCAGGTGCGAAACGGATTGAAGTCCACCGTACCTTCATCGGTAAGTTGCAGGATGCCCTCAGCAACGGCATTGGTGCGATCGCCGACGCCGACCTGGCCAAGGAAAGTGCAAAGCTGCAAGCTCTGCAGACCAAGCAGCAATTGGGTGTGCAAGCCCTGTCGATTGCTAACAGTTCATCTCAGTCGGCGCTGTCGCTGTTCCGATAAGCTGACCATACCTTACCCTAACACCGTTGACTTGGGCCCAGACATTCCTGTCTGGGCCATTTTTTGTGACCAAAAGTAACCACACAAAATTGTGCCCGAATATTGGCGGTTTCATAAGTTGATGTCAAAACTTTAGGCAAAATGACCATCTGCAATTCATCCTTTACACTTTTTTTTTAGCGTTGTTCTGTCTCATATCGGGATTTGCAAGTGTTCGTGTCTGCAAAGGGTCGGAATGTCTGGCATCAGAAGTTTATCTGCACTGAGCGCCACGGCCTCAACCAGTCGCGTGCTGAATCTACATATGGTCTCTGAGGAGTTCGCCGAGGACCCTCAATATCGTGAAGCCCCATTTTTCCGTGATTCAACACTGAATCAGGCAGTTATCATCAAACATCGCTTCCGAAGCGATGAAGCCTATCTGGTTCCAAGTGGTGGTGCTGTCGGTACAAAGATTGTCTTTCCACTCGATCGCAGCGATCTGCGGGTGGGGGGCCAGTTTATTTTCATCAATGAGACAGGTTATAAAGACTCGCTCATGAACGTCGTTGGGGTGCGCGGCGAAGATTTAGAGCACGATCTTGAGACGCTCCGTCTACTGAACACCATTCCCTCGTTGGACCCGTTTTTGGTCCGCGAACAATTGCGCCGCCATAATCGCACGCCAGCAGATTGTTATTTCTCAATCTCGCCGGCTGACACCGCTCGTATGTTGACCTTCACCGAAGTCGAGATGTTTCCACTCATCAAATTGGCTTATGGCGATGGTGGGTCAGACTTGAACCCCGAATTGGTTGGGCGTCTGGCCAACGCGCTTTTGTCGACCAATGCCGATTCCCGGCTTGAACCTCTGCGTCTAACCTTGGGCCTAGAAGGTATTCAGTTTCGCGATGGTATCTTCAGCTGGAAGGGTTTCATCTTCTATAAGTGGCAATTCAGCGAGAGCATGGTTGCTTTGAGCAAGATCGGACCTGAAATGGATACGATTAAGATCAAGGGTCGGCCTGATCGGGTTAGTAAAGAGCTGGCGAATGACCTTAAGAAGAGCATTCGTGAAAATATCCGCGCCACTGCGCTGAATTGCTCTCGCGTGTTGGCGCTCTATGATGATGCGTTCCGTGATCTGGTGCACCGCGGTCACACAGCAGCCTTTCGCAAGTTTTTGTTGGACGCGCCTTTGCTGTTTGTAGAGTTGGGTCACATGATGGGTATGGTTTCACACATCGTCTCTTACTGGGCCTATCGGTTCCGTGTGGCGGAAAAGGGCGGGATCCACATAGAGGAATATCTAGACATCTTGCGTGAGTTCAGCGTCGGACTGTCGCCACGCCGACATTAATGCGCGCTTGGTTCATGATGGGCCAGGTAGAGGACAAAGATATCTGATTAAGGGGCCAGAAGGCTGCCTTTATTCATTTGATTGAATCCGAACCGGTCAGATAGAGTATCGAGTGAATACAATTGTTGTCTACCCGATAAACACCAGCAAGTACCTGAGCCTCGCATGAAGGTAATTTAATTTACGACCATATTGCTGTCTGCATATTGCCAGACTACCGTCAGGTATCGACCTGGGGAGATTGGCATGCTGACGATTAAAGGCCTGACACATGTCTATGGGAATGGTGTCAAAGCGCTTGATGGAATTGATCTGAGCATTGGAAGTGGCATGTTTGGATTGCTAGGCCCAAATGGTGCTGGCAAATCGACCTTGATGCGCACCATCGCAACCTTGCAGGCTCCAACATCCGGAAGCATCCAGTTCGGCGATATAGACGTGCTCAAGCAGCCAGAATTGTTGCGCGAGACCTTGGGCTATCTGCCGCAAGATTTCGGCGTCTATCCGCGCGTGACAGCCCGCGACATGCTGGACCATATGGCCATTCTGAAGGGTATTACCCAAACCCGCCAACGCAAGGAGGTGGTCGAAGGCCTGCTCAATCAGGTCAATTTGTGGGACGTGCGGAACAAAGCGATCGCAGGCTTCTCTGGCGGTATGCGTCAACGATTTGGCATCGCCCAAGCGCTGATTGGCGCGCCACGATTGATCATTGTGGATGAGCCCACAGCTGGGCTCGATCCAGAAGAGCGCAATCGCTTCCTCAACCTACTTGCAGCGATTGGCGAAGGTGTGGTGGTCATTCTCTCCACCCATATTGTTGAAGACGTCTCGGATTTGTGTCCAGCCATGGCAATCTTGGCGCAGGGTCGCATCGTGGCTGAAGGCGCGCCCAAAGACCTTACTCAGGCTTTGGTCGGTCGCGTTTGGCGCAAAACCATCGCTCGGAGTGCATTGCAAGACTACCAAGCGCGCATGCAGGTGATTTCCTCGCGGCTTTTCGGTGGCCAGACGGTGATCCATGTGCTGGCTGATACCGCACCAGAGACCGACTTCGTGCCCGTCGAAGGCGGTTTGGAAGACGTTTATTTCTCCACGCTCGCTTCTGTGCGCGCAGCCGCCTGAGCCAGGAGATTGGGCCAATGCAAGCAATCCGTCAATTTTTTGCCGTTTGTTCCTTTGAGTTTTCCTATCAGCTGCGCAACCCAGTCCTCTGGGTTAGCTTTGCCCTGTTCTTTCTGCTGACTTTTGGGGCTGTCACCATCGATCAGATCCAGATTGGCGATACGGGAAACACCAATTCCAATTCACCTTATGCCATTAATCAGATCACGATGGTGATGGGAATTATCTCGCTGTTTGCCGTGACGGCCTTTGTGGCCAATACGGTGACCCGTGATGACGAGACTGGCTATGGGCCTATCTTGCGCGCCACGCGATTGGAGAAGGTCGCCTATTTGTATGGCCGCTTTACGGGGGCTTGGCTGGCCGCCGCTACTGGCTTTTTGGCTGTTCCTTTGGCGATCCTAATTGGTTCGGCAATGCCGTGGATGGACCCAGAAAAGCTCGGCCCGCTTGTGCTGACCCATTATGCCTATGGCTATACTGTGATTGCCTTGCCGATGCTGTTTGTCTTCGGGGCCATGTTATTTGTCTGCGCGACGCTGACCCGCTCGATGATGGGGGCCTATCTGGGGCTGATTGCCATTCTGGTGGCTTGGGTGACGGTCGGAATCCTGCTTGATAAGCCGGATTTGAAAGAGATTGCCGCGCTTGTTGACCCAACCGGGTCTGGGGCTCTGTTTCAACAAGCCGAATATTGGACCGCTGCGGACCGCAACACGCGCTTGCCCGCCTTTGATGGTGTTTTCTTGCAGAACCGGGCCATTTGGGGTGGGGTAGCTCTGGTTTGTCTTGGATTGGCTTATGTATTCTTCCGTCCCGGAGCCAAGGGCGTCTCAGCCAGCAAGGTCAGCCGCACAACAAAAGCCAAAGCGGTTCCGATTGTTGCAACCGCACCTGCCTTTGTCCCCGCGTTAACCGCGTCAGTTCGTCGTAGCCAATTGTGGGCCCGGACGGTGTTTGACGTCAAATCGGTTCTGTTCAGCCCCGCCTTTGTCGTTCTGTTGCTCTTGGGCGTGTTCAATGCTTCGGGCGCGTTGTTTTACGCAGATGATTTTCGTGGCACCCCGATTGAGCCTGTGACACGTCTGATGGTCGGTGCCCTCTATGGGGCGTTTGCCATTATCCCCATCATTATTGCTGGCTTTTATGCGGGTGATCTTGTGTGGCGTGACCGCGAGCGGCGCATGGCTGAGATTATCGACGCCACACCAGTTAGTGACTGGGCCTTTGTCCTGCCCAAGGTTCTCGCGATTCTACTCGTGCTATTGTCTGCCAATGTGGTGGCCATGTTCACGGCCATGGGGGTGCAGCTGATCAAGGGCTATACCAACCTCGAGCCGCTTGGTTATCTTTTGTGGTGGATCATTCCATCGACCATGTCGGCGATGCAATTGGCCTGTCTGGCCGTGTTTCTGCAAGCTATCTCGCCTAACAAATATGTCGGCTGGGGCTTGTTGGTCATTTATCTGGTCTTGTCCATTACGCTGAATAATCTGGGTTTCCAGCACAATTTGTATAATTTTGGCTCTAATCCGCAGGTGCCGCTCAGTGCATTCAATGGCATGGGGCACTTCTGGATCGGCCGAACATGGTTTGACCTTTATTGGAATGCCTTTTGTATCGTCCTGGTCATTCTTTCTTACGGTTTGTGGCGGCGCGGGGCAGAGACACGCCTGAGGCCACGGGTGGCCCGCTTTCCCGCACGCATGCGCGGGTTAACCGGCCTCACGTTGGGTGGTGCGCTTGTTGCCTTTGTTGGGCTGGGTGGCTGGATCTTCTACAATACCAATATTCTCAACGTGTATCAGCCAACGCCCGAGCAGGAACGCGAACTGGCAGAGGCTGAAAAGGCGCTCGCTCGTTATGAAGAGATGCCCGGGCCCACCATTATTTCTGTCAAGCTCGATGTGAATTTGCGTCCTAAAGACAGGCAGGCAGATGTTGTTGGCAGTTACGTCATCGAAAACCAGCACCAAGAACCCCTGACCCATATGATCGCCGCTTTGCCGCAGAGAAGTACAGTTGCGATGGCCGAGATCTCTGTGCCGGACGCGCAAGTCGACAAGGCTTGGCCGGCCTATAATGTGACGCTTTATCGTTTCACGCGGCCGCTGGCTCCGGGCGAACGGCGGGTGGTCGGGTTCAAGACGACTTATGGCCGTCTTGGCTTCTCCAACAGTGGCGGTCAGACCCGCTTGGTGGCCAACGGGACCTTTCTAGACAATAGCGAGTTCACGCCGGTTTTGGGCATCTCACGCGCACAATGGATGACTGACCGGGCTAAACGGCGCAAATATGGCCTTGATCCCGACCGTCGTCCCTTTAAGCTTGAAGACCCCAAGGGGGACCGGCAGCATTATTTGCGCCCGGACTCCCATTGGGTGACCGCAGATATAACTGTGACCACCGATGCTGACCAGATTCCGATTGCGCCGGGCTATCAGATCTCTGAAAGCCTCAAGAATGGCCGCATCACCCGTCGCTTCGTTACGGAAGCACCGATCCAGCACTTCTTCTCAATCCAGTCGGCGCGTTATTTTTTGGATCGATCCAGCGTGATGGTGGGTGGCAAGCCCGTGGCGGTTGAGCTTTATTATTACCCCACACATTCAGCCAATCTGGACCGAATGGAGAAGGCCGCGCACCGGTCTCTGACGCTCTTTTCCGAGCGTTTCTCCCCTTACCAATTCCGCCAGTTCCGGATTTTGGAATTCCCTGGCTACCAGTCCTTCGCGCAATCCTTTGCCAATACCGTGCCTTTCAGTGAGGATATTGGTTGGTTGCAGACCAATCGCGATCCAGAAAAAGTCGATCTGGTTACATTTGTGACGGCGCACGAGATCGCTCACCAATGGTTTGCGCACCAGATTATTGGTGGCGACAAGCAGGGTGCTACCATGTTGTCTGAAACGTTTGCGCAATATGGTGCCATGCTGGTCATGGAAGACATGATGGGTAAAGAGCAGGTACGCCAATTCCTTAAGGCCGAGCTGGATGCCTATCTGCGTGCCCGCGGTAGCGAAGTGGTGGAAGAATTGCCGCTGATGAGGGTGGAAAATCAGTCCTACATTCATTACCGGAAGGGCGCATTGGTGATGTATTTCCTCCGCAATGAAGTGGGCGAGGAGCCAGTTAATGCTGCTATTCGTCGCCTCATCACCCAATTTGCATTCAAGTCTGCCCCTTATCCCACCAGCGCCCAATTTGTCGCCTTCTTGCGGGAGGAGGTTGGACCTGACCCGGTCAAACAGCAATTGATTACAGATCTATTTGAGAAGATCACTCTGTATGATGCCAAGACCTTGTCGGCAACCAAAACCAAACTGGCCGATGGACGTTGGCAGGTAAGCTTGAGCGTTGAGGCCAAAAAGCTCTATGCCGATGGCGAAGGCAAGGAGACCGGAGCCCCGATGTCAGAGGCTTGGGAAGTAGGGGTCTTCACCAAAAAGCCTGCTGAAACAGGATTTAACCGCAGCCATGTTCTGGCTTTCGAGCGAAAGACCGTTCGAAGTGGGCGTCAGGAAATCGTACTGACCCTACCGGCTGGGGCTGAGCCGGCCTTTGCAGGCATCGACCCATATGTGAAGCGGATTGACCGTAACAGCGATGACAACTTAGTCGCCGTCGAAGCTGTAAAATCCGCCAAATAAGTGGGGCATGGGGTCACCCCAAGTCGCGATCAAATCATGAAAAAAGCGGGAAAGTCCTGGACTTTCCCGCTTCTTGTTTTAGTGCCGGAGCCGCGTGACCTTGGCTTTGAACCCGGTCACACGGCTGGATTCTGCATCGCGGAATTGCCTGTCGGGTCAGGTTGCTTCCAATAGACCCAACAGGCTTTTGTGTGGTTTAGAAAGTGGCCTTCAAGCTCACAAAGCCAAAGCCGCCATTCATGCCAAATGGCCCACCACTGCGTGGATAGACCTGACCATCGGCCAGACCACCGCTGATCGGGAATACGTTGATGGCAGAGGATTGAGCGATCCGATCTGGGTACTCGCTCAGCAGGTTTTGTGCCCCGATCGTGACAGTGTAATTGTCATTGATCTCATAGCTGATATCCAGATCAATCGTGGTTTTGGCCCCGAAGATTTGGCCGGGGTAGTCTTGCTCGTTCCGCCACTTCCCGAAGTAATTGGCGCGTGCATTGACCGTCCAGCTACCCCAAGACCAATTGCTGCTGAGGTTCAGGCGGTCCTTGGGAGCGACATTCTCGATCGTGATGATCTGGGCATTGCTGATCACGGTCGACCGAGATTTTGTCACCTCGTTCTCGTTGCGATTATAGGCCAAGGTGAAGTTCACCCGCGCACCAAACAGGTTGGTCGCGTGGGTCCCGACAATATCAATCCCCTTGGTTGAGGTGTCTAGGCCATTTGTAAAGTAGCGAATGTTTGCACCCGCACCCACCAAAGAAAGGGTTGGTTGAGCAAGTACGTCGGCAGCGGTCACCAGGAAAGGCCGGGTGATGAAGATGCGGTTCTGCACATCAATCTGATAGGCGTCGATCGTCAGCGAAGTGCCCGCAAATGGCCGCAGAATAAAGCCGATGCCGTAATTGGTGGCTTCGGCTGGCTTCAGCGGTACCGCACCATAATAGCGCGCAACGCCGCTTGCGACCGGGAAGATGCCCTCTTGAACCTGGCTACCGGCCACGAAGTTTGTGGTCACATTCTGCAGGTTGGATTGGCCGGGCGATGGCGCTTGGAAACCTGTCCCGACCGAGCCGCGCAACGATAAAGTATCGGTGGCTTTGTAGAGCGCACTAATCTTACCAACTGTTGCGGTGCCGAAGGTGTCATAATCTTCAAACCGGGCAGCAATACCTCCGCTCAGACGCTCGGTGAGGTCAGCTTCAAGGTCGACATAGATGGCATAATTGCTCTGATCCCAAGTGCCCGCGCTTGATGGTGGGGCACCTGCATAGCCGCTCGATGCAGGTGGCACGGCGATATTGGTGACCCCAGCTGGCAAAGTAGTGACCGGCGCAAAAACGCCTGGTGCAGTCTGGGTGAACAGGCGCTGGACGGTGGCATAAGGGCCAGCCGCATAGGATTGCAACTCCCCAGTCGGAACTGTGTAGGATTCCTTGCGCCATTCAAAGCCGCCAGCCAATGTCAGAGGTCCAGCAAGACCGACATCCATCGGATAAGTCAGATCGACGTTGATGTTCTCAAGCTTCTGCTTGAAGGAACCATATTCGAAGCTTGTCTTCGATTGCGGTCCAAACGAGGCGTTCAGCGAATTATACATCGACAGATTGAGGGTATTTTCCGACAATGTTGCCGATACATCGTACGTGAGGCCAGAGGTGGCTTCACCCTTGATCCCAGCGACGCCGGTCAAGGATTCGGTCACACCTACAAAGCGAGGCGTAAAGCCTGCAGGATAGATTGACCGGAAGTCGAACCGGTTATTGTCCAGAATAAAGCCACCGGCTGGGCAAGTCGCATTATTGGCAGGGCAAGGCGTGGTGAAGAAGGTGTTGCGGAAAGCAGCATTCGCTGCGGGCAAGTTTACCGTCACGCCATTGGCGTTCACTGCTGTGCCGGTATTGGTTTGGCGGAAGTTGAAGCTCTGATCGCCTTCGCTGCTCGACGCGTTCAAGAAGGCGTATAGATCAACCTTGTCGGACAATTGATAGCCAGTGTTGATCACGGTCTTCCAGCCAAAGGTTGGCGAGGATCCCCAGATTTGATCCGGACCGGGATAATTCGGCAATTTATTGGCAAGGCTAGGGTTTTGCTGCTCGAACAATATGGCGGCTGGGCGACGTGCACCACGGCTGGTACCTTGATCGTCAAAATATTCGGCGCTGATATTCACAAAGCCTTTGTCGAAGAGACCGACGCCCCAGTTAAGCGCGAGCTGGCCGCTTTCACCATCATCGGCATCCATGCTTTTGCCATAGCGCGCGATGATTTCCAGACCCGAGTCATTGTCGCGCAGACCAAAATTCATCACGCCTGCAATAGCATCTGAGCCATATTGCGACGTGGCCCCATCGCGCAGGATTTGCAAATTCTTGATCGCGATGGATGGGATGGAGGAAATGTCAGGCCCATGTGACCCGAAGGAGAGTGCGGTATCCCCGCCTACAAAGGTTTGAACCAGTGCGGAACGATTGAACCGTTTGCCATTCATCATCACCAGCACCTGATCGCCTGGCAGGCCGCGCAAATTCGGTGAACGCACGAAAGTCCCTGCGTCGGCAATTGTATTCTGACTGGCAAAGAAGGATGGAACGACATTTTTCACCGCGTCGATCACGTTGGCATTCGACTGGCTGGTGATTTCAGATGCGCTGATAACATCTACTGGCGAGGCCGAATTTGCCACCGAACGGTCGGTACGCCGTGTCCCCAAGACGACGACTGTTTCAACTTCGCTGGGCTGGGTCTCCGCATTGGTCCCGCTTGTCGCCTGCGCGAAAGCAGGGCCTGAAATAAATGCCAGAGCCGACACGAGGCCGGATGTCATCATCAAGTTCTTGTGAAGCCAATTCTTGGTTAGTCTCATATTGTGTGTGCCCCCGGAAAAACAGAAACAACCCGGCAATCCATTATATTTGATTGTCGGGGTATCTTGGCCAACTTCATGTTGGGTAGCGCCGCCTTTGCACAAGCGCGCGTCGCGTGAAACACAAAAATTGGTCTCTTCGCCCCGCAATGTCATAACAATAGCGTGATTTATACGTTATCGTTGCTTAAAGTCCTATAATGTCAATTATCTGGCTTGAAGGGGGCAATTGGGTGCCGCGCTCACCAATTGCCCAAAAGAAGGGCAGATTCATGCCAGGATGTTTGATGGCTGAGGTACCGGGTTGGAAAGACACAAGATGGTTAGACGCCAAGCCCGTGTGATCAGTACAAGTCGGACAAATGGGGGTGCGCGCCGGCCTCTACATCCACCGCCAGGACGCACCCATCCTCACTACCAATCCAACGCCGTGTCGTCCGCTATCTCGCCCATGCGGTGCTGGGAATTGCTCGCCAGTTAGCCAATGCCTCACGAGCAGTTTTAAGCCCGGATCAGGGGGCTGGGTCACGCACCATATAATCCAAAAGTTCGGTTTTCGACTTAATCGAGCATGGATAGCAAAACTTAACGACATTACGATAGTACATGCTATCTCAACGGAGCCTTTTTCAAAGCTGGCTCACTTGTCAGGGAGAAACAGGCCTTGAGCTTGATTGAAGCTATTGGCATTGTCACCGTCGCTGCAGGTGCCGTTTATTTTCTTGGCCGGCACGATTTCAAAGCAAAAGCTGAAGCTGATGGCTGGCGATACCTAAGGCCGGGGGCCACACATTGGTTTGCGTGTGTCGGCTGTTTCCTTCTTGTGTTGCTCTTGGGATTTATGGCTCTTACTGGAGCAGCATTCCAGTCTGATCCTGCGTGTGCATGTCAGAAAACCACGGTTGATATTGTCGCCTTCTGGCTGCTGTTTTTTGGCTTCTCTTCTGGGGCGGCCGTGATGAGTCGCCAGATTGTTCAGCTGTATCGGCGTAACATTCGATGGCACGGCGACCTTTTGTGCTTTTCCGGTCCAGACGGAGAGGTTCAGCGAAATATTCATGCCATTGCAGAGTCCCGTATGCGCTGGAACGGCGAGGTCGAATGGACTTTCTACGACAAGTCCACATTGCGGGTCGATACTTATGCACGCGGAGCAGCGGAACTCTTACAGCATGTGCAGACGATCTATGCTCCAAATTGGTTTGTCTATGAAACCAAAGTCGATGATCAACCTGCACTCATCACAGTTGATCTTGAAATTGGAGATGCGACAAGAGTTCGGGCACATCCGTGCGTGACCTACATCACTGTCGCGTTGCCTGATGGAGAAGGCAAGGCTCAAGGCCAAACCGCTACGTTCGATCAATTGGATGAACTCGCTAGCGCGCTTTGCTTTGCGATCAAGTCCAATGGTAGATTAGTTCTGGCTGGACGAAGCCTAACGGCTGGCCAGGAGACCTTTTATTTCTACTCAAAAAGTAAATCAGATGTATCTGTCCTCAAAGATGTCATGGTTAAATGGCCGTCCTTTCCGTATACATCAGGCACGCATTTAGATCCTGAATGGAAAATATATAAGGATTTTCTCTACCCGACGCCTGAAGAAATGTTCTCGGTCACTAACCGGCAGCAGGTTGAAGAAATGTGTAAACGTGGTGATCGGGAAGAGAGCGTCCGAGACATCGAACACTTTGTCACATTTGAAGATCCAAACAATCTCAACGCCTTTTCACTCTATCTCAACACCGAAGGCTTTCAGATCCTACAAGCAGAAAGCAGCACCCCGGAAAACCTAAGCTTAAATTTTAAAATGCCCGGGGCCTTATCTGAAATAGATGCAATCACAGTGCGCTTGTTTAGGGCAGCGAAGGATCTGAACGGAACTTATGTTGGTTGGCGCGCCACAATAGTTAAGTAAGATGGTTCACGCCTATAGTTGTTGCTGTGCTGCCTAAAATTTGCGTCATTTGACATTAAACTTTCAGGTGTCCGAGCGGGTCGTGTCGACTAGGTGGAGGGCCGAAGGTATTTTGTCGACAAGAAGACCGATTATACACTTAAAATGCTTGTTTGCGGTTCGACTTCATGCGTCGACGATCTGCGCTTGGGTGCCCAAAATCAGCATGACCTTTGCCCGTTTCCCGTGAAAGCACGGTCACAAAAATGGTCCCAAAATGGTCCCAAAATTTTGCGAGCCAAAAATCATAAAACTAATTTATTGAAAAACAAAGGAAAAATGGCGCACCCGACAGGATTCGAACCTGTGACCTTTGCCTTCGGAGGGCAACACTCTATCCAGCTGAGCTACGGGTGCGGTGCGGCCATGTGGGTAGCCTAATCAGCAGCGGGTTTCAACATTGCTTGGACAGTCCGGCCTGTGTCGGTACCGGTTGAGCATTGCATCCTGGGCCCAGCGATAAGCCTAAGCTATGAAAACATGGCCGCGGAAACCCGGAAAACCTGTTAGCGTGACGTTTTGCCATGGTCCTCAAGGCTTGGCGTTTTTGGCTTGCCACGCCTTCATCTGGGCGATTTCCTTGTCTTGAGCGGTAACAATGTCTTGCGCGAGCTTGCGGATTTCGGGGTCCTTGCCGTGTTCAAGCACAATTTTTGCCATCGCGACGGCACCTTGGTGGTGGGGGATCATGCCTGCCACAAAATCGGCGTCAGCATCACCACTATAAGGGATGGCCATGTCGGCATGCATGGCCTGATTGGCCGCTTTGAATGCTCGGGTCGAGGCGGAATCGCTCTCTGAAGTGGGCGCACTCATGCCATGATCGGCATGGGACATGTCGCCCATCTTGCCGTGGCCTTCGCTGCGTTGCTGACAGCCTGTCAGCACCAAGATCGACAGAGAGGCGGTCAATCCCAGCATGAGCAAGCGCGACGGTGCTGGGCGGTGGAACGGCAATATGATCTTCATCAACACACTCCTCATGGACCGTCAGATTTTGCGGTGGAAGCCCAGTGAATTCAACAAGGCGACACATGCTTGGGTCTCAATGGAAGCTTTTCGGGGTTTGGGCAAGCGCCATTGAACGCCAGAAATTGCTGCAACATCCATCGTTCTGGTGCGACCAGTCTATGCATGAAAGCGGCTTGCACCTCGACGCGGTCCATGCTGGTCTCTGTCAAAGATAAGCAGACAGGCCAAGAACCTGTCGCATCGCGCTAGGGGAGGGCGGCCAGACATGTCGCTGAAAGCATTTGTGGTTTCAAGGGTTGCGGAGGCCATAACCAGTCAGAAGCGCTTGGATATGGCACGCGATAAAGCCGAGCAGGCCCGTCAACGGCAAGGGAACCGCCATCGCGTGGATTATTTTCATCAGATTGATGACCCATATAGCCACTTAGCGCTGCAAGCCTTGGCGGTGTTTGTCCAGCGTTATGACGTAGACGTTTCGGTGTTTTTGGTCGGTCCGCCGGATGATTGGGCAGCTCCTGAACGGGATCGCCTGATTGCCTATGCGCGTGCGGATTGTGCCCGACTGGCCCGCCGCGCGGGCCTGTCTTTCTATGACCCTGGTCAGCAGCCAAACCCCTCACAGGTCAAAGCCGCCCAGCAGGCTTTCTTTCAAGCGCTTGGCACCTCCGATTTCTGGGCCCGTGCCACCGCCATCAGTGCCGATTTATGGGCTGGCCGGATTGCAGAAGTGTCCAGCAAGGCCGATGCAGACCCTTGCGCACGTGGGGATGCCGAACGCCGTCGATTGGGTCATTTCATGAGTGCCATGCTGCATTATGGTGGGGAATGGTATTGGGGCCTAGACCGGCTGCATTATCTTGAAACGCGCTTGGCAAAACTTGGGGCAAGGCGGATGGAGGCACCGACCCATCCTATTCTAGCCCCGCCCGAACCGGAATTGATGACCCACGCGGCTGTCGGTGCCTCGCGTCGGGAACTGCATTGGTATTTGTCGTTCCGCAGCCCCTATACTTATTTGGCAACCACCCGCGTAAAGGCATTGGCCGACGCCCATGGTGCCGATTTGCGGCTGCGTTTTGTCTTGCCCATGGTGATGCGCGGCCTGCCGGTGCCGCCCATGAAAAGTCGGTATTTCACATTGGATACCGCCCGCGAAGCCCGCCGACTGGGTGTGCCATTTGGCCGAATTGCCGACCCGGTGGGCAAACCAGTAGAGCGGGGTTATGCCATTTTGCCTTGGGCACGTGACCAGGGGCGCGGGTTTGAATTTGTGGAGGCCTTCATGACCGCCGTCTGGTCGCAGGGCGTGGATGCGGGCAGCGATTCTGGCATGGCGCGCATTGTGGAATCTGCCGGGCTTAATTGGGATGAGGCCCGACGGCTTCTGACCTCACAAGCCTGGCGCGAGGAGGCCGAGGCCAATCGGCTGGAATTGTTGAACTTAGGCCACTGGGGTGTGCCCTGTTTTCGGGTCGGAGATGTGTGTGTTTGGGGGCAGGACCGTTTGTGGGTCATGGATGAGGCTTTGCGGGGGGCCTCATGAAAAGGCTTTGGATACCGGTTTTGGTGATGCTCGGGTTGATGGCGGGCTGCAAGCCTTCCGAACCTGCAGAAGTGGCACAGACCACGGCAAACTGTGGCTTGCGCGCCGCTGAGCAGGGCCATTGGGTGAAGGTGCCGGCCGGATCAGTGTTTCTGGGTCAGGATCCGGCTTTCCCGGAAGAGGGACCCGGGTTGCGGGTACAGGTTCCAGCCTTTGAGGTCCAAGCTCATGAGGTTACAAATCGGCAATTTGCTGCCTTTGTTGCCGCAACTGGCTATGTGACCGATGCTGAAAAGAGCATGAGCCGAACTGATGGCGGGGCTGGGTCGGCGATGTTCCAGCTTGGCGCAGGGCTGGAAGCAGGGCGCTGGACTTTGGTACCGGGGGCCACATGGAAAAGCCCGAAAGGTCCGGGTTCGAATTTGACCGGTTTGGATCATTATCCAGTGGTCCATGTGTCCGAGCGCGACGCTGAAGCCTATGCGCGCTGGGCAGGCGGACGATTGCCGAATGAAGTGGAATGGGAATATGCCGCCCAAAGCGGTCTTGCTGATCCAGCCAATACTCGGTCCGGCGCTTATGACAACCAGAAAAAGCCGATTGCCAATACGTGGCAGGGTGTGTTTCCCTTCCAAGATGAAGGTCGGGATGGGTTTCGGGCTGTTGCGCCTGTGGGCTGTTTCCCGGCCAGCAAACTTGGGTTGTACGACATGATCGGCAATGTGTGGGAATGGACCGATACGGCATTTGAGGGTGGGCCTGCGGCCACCATCAAGGGTGGATCATGGTTATGCTCAGACAATTTCTGTGGCCGTTACAGGCCCCAGGCGCGCCAGCCGCAGGACCGTGATTTTTCCAGTAATCACATTGGTTTCCGTTTGGTGCGCGACGTGAAGAAACCGTAACCCTCGGGGTTTGACAGTCGTTTTATTGCACTTATAGTGCCAATATATGTGCAGGCTATCCCGCGGCCATGCGACAATCTGGTGGAGGTCCTTATGAAAGCCAGATATCTTCTTGCAGGTCTGATCGGGCTGGTGTTGGCCCTCATGGTGACCGGCTATGTGGCTCGTGATCGACTGGCCATGCTGTTATTGTCGCGCGGCGCAGAACAGGCTTTAGCCCATCCCGCTCTTGCCGATCTCAAGACGGGCTTGCATGCGGGCTTTTGTGGAACTGGTTCACCCATGCCCGATCGTGCCCGGGCAGGGCCGTGTTTGGCGGTGATTGCCGGGGGGCGTCTTTTTGTCTTTGATGCCGGTGAGGGGGCGGCAGAGACCATGACCATCATGGGTCTGCCGCCGGGGCAGACCGAAGCCGTCTTTCTGACCCATTTTCATTCCGACCATATTGATGGGTTGGGCGCACTTGGGCTGCAACGCTGGGCCACAAAGGCGGCGCGTGAACCTTTACCGCTCTACGGGCCGACGGGCGTCGAGCAGATCGCGGCCGGCCTTGCTATGATCTATGGTCAGGACAAGACCTATCGGATAGCCCATCATGGTAGCGATATTGTGCCTGCTTCCGGCTTTGGCTTTGCCCCGAAAGCTTTTGCCGCTCCGGCCATCGGCGAGGAACGCGAAGTCTATCAGCAAGCGGGGGTCAAAATTACAGCCTTTGGCGTGGATCACCGCCCAGTGGAGCCTGCCGTCGGCTATCGAGTGACCTATCAGGGGCAAAGCCTGGTCATTAGTGGTGACACCAAAGCATGTGATTGTGTCATGCGGGCTGCGAGGGGGGCCAATCTTCTCATTCACGAATCCATTGCCCCGCAATTGACTCGTGTCATGGGCAAAGCCGCAAGTCAGGCCGGTCAACCTAGCTTGTCCAAGGTCATGGGTGATATTGAGACTTATCATGCCACACCCGAGCAGGTTGCCCAGATTGGTGCCAAGGCCGGGGTAAAGGGTATAGCTCTGACCCATATCGTGCCACCCATGCCCATCGAAGCCTTGAAAGGGCCCTTTCTTGGCAATGCGCAACGCTACTTTAAAGGTCCGATCTGGATCATGCGCGATGGTGAACTGGTATCTTTTGACACGCAGGGTCGGCCAATTCGGCGTGCCTTGATCGACAATTAGGAAAAAGCGATGCCAATAGACTCCGCCTGCAGGATCGGTTCATGCCAAGGTGTCAGACTTCGGCTTCACCGCGGGCGCGCGACTGCTCTGATGGCGATGATGGTGGCACTGATTTTGCCCGGGCCCTCTTTGAGCCAGGTTAAGTCTTCAACCCCCGTCAAACGGCCTAATGTCGTGATCATCCTGTTTGATGATGCTGCCCTCATGGATTTGGGCATTTATGGCGGCGAGGCAAGCACACCTCATATCGATGCCATTGGGCGAAGGGGGACTTTGTTTACCCGCTATGCCACCTCGCCACTATGCTCGCCCTCGCGCGCGATGTTGCTGACGGGCCTGACCAATCATCAGGCTGGGGTTGCGACCATCAAGGAGGTGCTGCCAAAGGAACATGTCGGCAAGCCGGGCTATGGCCTGCATCTGGAAGCCAATGTTGCCACCTTGCCGGAGCGTTTGGTCAAGGCAGGCTATCATACATTTATGAGTGGCAAGTGGCATTTGGGCGATGGGCCGGGCCAATTGCCGGGCTCACATGGATTCCAGCGCTCCTTCGCGCTTGATGCGTCTGGGGCCGATAACTGGGATGATAAGCCCTATATGCCCTTCTATAATGAGGCTCCTTGGTTTGAAGATGACAAACCGACAGCTTATCCATCAGGTCAGTTTTCGTCGACTGTCATTGTCGACAAGGTGCTAGGCTATCTCGACAAGCGCCCAAAGGATGGCCAGCCCTTTCTGGCCTATGTTGCATTTCAGGCTGTGCACATCCCGGTTCAAGCGCCGCGCGCCTACACACAAAAATATGCCGGCCGCTTTGATCGCGGCTGGGAACAGCTTGCGCGGGACCGTTTCGCCCGCGCCAAGGCGTTGGGTCTGATCAATCCCAATGCCCGCCCACCGGCCATGCATCCCAGCATGCGCCGGTGGGACAGTTTAAGTCCGCAGGAACAGAAGCTCCAAGCCCGGGCGATGGAAGTCTATGCCGGCATGATAGAGGCGACGGATGCTGAGATCGGGCGTCTTGTTGACCGTCTGCGCGCAGAGGGTGAGCTAGAAAACACCATTTTTGTTATCACCTCGGACAACGGGCCTGAGCCAAGTAATCCGGGTGCTGAACCAGGCTTCAATCAGTGGATGTGGACCCATGGCTATAACCGTCGGCTCGACAATCTCGGCGAAAGGGGCAGTCATAATTGGATCGGACCTGAATGGGCGAGCGCGGTAGCGACGCCGGGTTATTTGTTCAAATTCTATACCTCCAGCGGCGGCCTTCACGTCCCTATGATCATGGCAGGGCCTGGTATCGCAGCGGGGCAAAAGACCAATGCCCCTGCTTTTGTGCAAGATGTTACCCCGACATTGCTCGATTTGGTTGGTGAGATTCCCGCTATTCCGGGCTCCAAGCCGATTTCAGGCCGGAGCCAAGCGCAGGTTTTGGCTGGGCAAACCCAAAGCGTTTATGGGCCTGGGGACTCCGTGGGGATTGAAGTCTCTGGCAATGCGGCCATAACCAAAGGCGACTATACGTTGGTGAAGTATAATCCTCCCTTTGGCGATAATCAGTGGCGGCTGTATCATGTCACCCGCGACCCGGGGCAGACGCAGGACCTCTCAGCCAGCCTTCCAGCGGTTCGCGCAGATCTTGAACGTGCTTATGCTGCTTATGCCAAAGCCAATGGTGTGCTGGAATTGCCGCCCGGCTACAAGGTTCAACGTCAGGCCGCTCTGAACAGTCTGAAGCGGCAGTGGCAGTTTTACGGTGGCTATGTGATCGGCTTCCTCGGGCTCGTGTTTGCCGGGGGCTGGTTCTTGCTGCGCCGCATGGGCAAGCGGCGCGCTACTCAAGCAAAGGTAAATCCATGACCGAGACTGGCCTTCACGGCAGACTACATGTGCTGGGTGCAGCAGGGTCGCCCTATACGCGTAAAGTGATTGCCGCGCTGCGTTATCGTCACATTCCCTATGCCCTGCATTGGGGCAGCCATCGCAATCCGTTGCCGGGCTTTCCTGAACCGAAGGTCAAGCTTTTGCCCACCGTCTATGTGCCCAACCCAGATGGGGGCCATGTCGCTAAAGTAGATTCTACCCCGATCCTGGCTGAGTTGGAGCACGTGGTGGCTGATCGGGCGCTTCAGCCGAGCGACCCGGTGATGGCCTTTCTCGACCACTTAATTGAGGACTATGCCGATGAATGGCTTACCAAAGCGATGTTCCATTATCGCTGGTCTGGCTCAGAGGACATCGAGCACGCTGGGCCGCAATTGGTGTTCTGGCATGATCCGACCACGCCTGATGAAGCGGCTGAGGCTGCCTCGGCCTTCATTTCTCGCCGCCAGATCGATCGCCTTTATGTCGTGGGTTCTAACCCGACCACGTCATCCACAATTGAGCAATCCTATCAACGCCTGTTGCCCATTTTGGACCACATGATCGCTGCGCGGGGCTATGTAATGGGGGCCAGACCGGGTACCAGCGATTTTGCCCTCTATGGCCAATTGACCCAATTGGGCGTGGTTGATCCAACACCGGCTGCCCTGTGTGCTGCTCATACACCGCGGCTGCGCGCGTGGATTGATCGGATGGAGGATTTATCCGGTCTTGAGCCGCAAGGGGAAGATTGGCTCGACCGCACGGCCGCACGCAGTCATTTAGGACCGCTCTTGGGTGAAATTGGCCGGGTCTATGTGCCCTTCCTGATCGCCAATGCCGGTGCGGCCCAAGCTGGACTGGCCGAGGTTGAGACCGAGATTGATGGGCGGGCTTGGACCCAGCCAACCTTCGCCTATCAGGCCAAATGCCTTGTTTGGCTCAAGCAGCATGCTGCGGCTTTGTCCGACGATGATCAAGCGGTGTGTTGTTCCATTCTGGCCGGAACCGGTTGCGAATGTTTGTTCGAGAGATAAGAATTCCAAAGCCACGGGGGGAAAGATGATCAAGAAAATCCTTTTGGGGGGGCTGGCCGCGGTTGTTGGCCTCGGCGCGGTGGCCTGGTTCAACAGAGCAGACATCCTCTTGACGCTCGTGGCGGCGGGCAAACGCACCGATATTCCCGACAATAAGCCGATTGCTTGGATGCAGGGCCCCGCAGCACCTGAAACTGCTGGCACCGACCGTCCGCCCAATATCATTTTCATTCTGGCCGATGATTTAGGCTATAATGACATTTCTGCCTTTGGCGGTGGTCTTGGTAATGGCAAGATCAAAACGCCAAACATTGATGCGCTCGCCCGCTCTGGGGTGGCATTTCGTCAAGCCTATTCGGGGACTGCAAGCTGTGCACCCTCCCGCGCCATGATCATGACCGGGCGCTATCCTACACGGACTGGTTTTGAGTTTACCCCTACCCCCGATGGTATGGGCCGTGCCGTGAAAATGGTGTCAGACTCCATGCGTGGCCAAAGCGGTCTGCCAGAGACGATTTATCACGCTGACCGTGTGGCCGAGATGCCCTCTTTTGAAAAGCAGGGCTTGCCGGGTTCAGAGGTTACCATTGCTGAAGTTCTCAAGACACGCGGCTATCACACAGTTCATATCGGCAAATGGCATACAGGCCTTGGCCCCGAATTTGGACCCAACGCGCAGGGCTTTGATGAAAGCCTGCTGATGGCGAGTGGCCTGCATTTGCCTGAAGATGACCCCAATGTCGTCAATGCCAAAGTCGACTTCGACCCCATCGACAAATTTTTGTGGGCGCGCATGGAATATGCCGCCTCCTACAATGACGGGCCATGGTTCAAGCCCGGCGGTTATCTGGCAGATTACTGGACGGATGAAACCATCAAAGTGATCAAAGCCAATAAGAACAGGCCATTCTTCATTAATCTCTCGCATTGGACCGTGCACACGCCCTTGCAGGCAACCAAAGCAGATTATGATGCGGTGGGCCCGATGGGTTCTGAGCGCGAGCGTGTCTATGCCGCCATGATCACAGCTTTGGACCGCAGTGTTGGGCGGATTGTGGCCGCCCTCAAAGAACAGGGTCTGGCGGACAATACGTTGATCGTGTTTTCCAGCGACAATGGTGGGCCGGGCTATATTGGCCTGCCTGATATCAACAAGCCCTATCGCGGCTGGAAGCTCACTTTGTTTGAGGGAGGCATCCGCGTACCCATGTTCATGAGTTGGCCAGGTCAAATTCCGGCTGGTCTACAAATCCAAGCCCCGGTCGCACATATCGACTTGATGCCGACTTTGGCAGCTGCTGCCCGGGCCGATCTGCCTAAGGGGGTGGCGATCGATGGGGTGAATATCCTGCCATTTGCCCAGGGCAAAGGTGGTGGCCGACGGCCGCATGACACCATCTTCTGGCAGAGTGACGGCTACCGCGTTGTGCGCCATTTGGATTGGAAGCTGCAGCTGGTCGACAAGCCCAATAGCGTCTTTCTCTATGATTTGGCCACAGATCCAACAGAGCGGAACAATTTGGCAGCGAGCCGTCCAGATAAGGTGGCCGAACTGAGGAAGCTGTTGGATGATCACCGGGCCAGCGGTCGCAAGCCGCTCTATCCGGCCACACTTGAAGGCCCTATTCCGATCGACAAGCCGCTAGGCCAGCGCTTCACAAAGGATGATGTCATCGCTTATTGGCCAAACTAGCGTTCCCCATGGTGCGACCTAAGAGAGCCTCCGCATGAAGATAAGCCCTTTTTCGATCGCCATATCGGACGAGAAGCTGGCCGCAGTCTGGCAGAAAGTTGCAGACTTTACTTGGCCTGATACGCCAGAAGGCGAGGCGGCGAATGATTGGACGCGCGGGGCTGCGACGGACTGGCTCAAGGATTTCCAACGCTTTTGGCTCGCCGAATACAATTGGCGGGCCGTAGAAGCCGAGCTCAATCGCTGGGCCCAGTTTCAGGTAACAATCGATGGTCAGGACCTTCATTTTCTCCATGTCGTGGGTGAAGCTGGTGGCAAACGGCCGCTTTTGCTGACTCATGGTTGGCCGGGTTCAGTTTTTGAGTTCCATAAAGTGATTGAGCCATTGGCATTTCCAAGCCGTCACGGCGGATCGTCAGATGATGCATTTGATCTGATTATCCCCAGCCTGCCTGGCTATAGCTTTTCGGGACGGCCATCACAGCCGATCGGGCCCCGCACCACCGCCGGGCTGTGGCGCAAGCTGATGGTGGATGTGCTTGGCTATCGCCACTTTCTCGCTCAAGGTGGCGATTGGGGATCTGTTGTTACGGCTTGGCTGGGACTGGACCACGCAGATGTCGTAAGTGGTATCCATCTGAATATGCTTGGGCTGCGCCCGGATGTGTCCAGTCTAACCACACCCGAGCGCGTTGCTTGGGCCCAGAAGTCAGCCGCAATGATGCAGGCGCATGGTGCCTATTTTCACCTCCAAACCACACGTCCGCAGATGCTGGCCATGGCTTTGAGCGATACACCTTTTGGCCAAGCCGCTTGGATTTTGGAAAAATTCCAAGCTTGGTCGGATCCTGCCGGTGGCGGGCTTGATGCGGTTTTTGGCAAGAAGGATCTGCTGACCAATATTCTCCATTATGTGCTGACCGATCGTTTCGCCACCTCGGTGTGGTTTTATCGCGGGGTGCTGGAGGAGGGCAGCGGTTACTTCCTGCCCAAGGGGACCCGCATCGATGTGCCAACCGGCTTTGCCAATTTTCCGGGGGACAAAGTCTATCCCAACCCACCCCGCGATCTGGTGGCCGAAGCCTATAACCTGCGGCATTGGTCAAACCTAGCCCGTGGCGGGCATTTTGCCGCGTGGGAAGCCCCCGATCTGTTTGCAGAAGACTTAGCCCGCTTTGGGCGCACCATCGGCGCTTGATGGCAAGTCCGCCAGTGACCGGCCAATCCGATAGAAGCGGTCGGCCCTTTGGGCGCGCAACCCGTCTGCGTCCAAACCCTCTAGCTGGTAGAGCGCCTTTTCCACCGCATCACCGACGGCCTTGATCGCATTCGCGCGGGCCCGGTGGGCCCCTCCCAACGGCTCGGCAATAATGCCGTCGATCACACCAAACCCCAACAGGTCTTGGGCGGTAATCTTCATGGCCGTGGCTGCATCCTTGGCGCGGTCTGCGGAACGATAGAGGATCGAAGCGGCCCCTTCTGGCGAAATCACCGAATAGACCGAATTTTCCAGCATCAGCACATGATTGGCTGCCGCAATCGCCACAGCACCGCCAGAGCCCCCTTCACCTGTAATCACTGACACCATCGGGACACCTAACGTCAGACAGCGTTCGGTGGCCCGAGCAATGGCCTCAGCTTGGCCGCGGGCTTCGGCATCAAGGCCGGGATAGGCCCCAGCCGTGTCCACAAAGGTCAAAACACTCAAGCCAAACTTGTCGGCCATATCCATCAGGCGCACGGCCTTGCGATAGCCCTCAGGCCGCGCCATGCCAAAATTGTGTTTAAGGCGTTGAGGTGTGGTGCGCCCCTTTTCATGCCCCAAGACCACAACCCGCCGTCCCCGGAATCGGCCCATGCCGCCCAGAATGGCCGCATCTTCACCAAACTTACGATCGCCGGCCAGTTCAACATAATCCCCGATCAGCTCGTCGACATAATCTTTAAAGTGCGGCCGGTCGGGGTGACGGGCTACTTGGGTGCGCCGCCAGGGATCAAGGTTCTGATAAAGATCAGCCAGGGCTTGATTGGCCTTTTGGCGCAGTTTGGCGACTTCGGTGCGCACACCTTTGGCACCACTTTTCTCTGCTGTCGCGTTCAGCTCTTCGATCTTTTTCTCAAGATCGGCGATGGGTTTCTCGAAGTCGAGAAATGCGGGACGGTCAACCATGGGCACCCGATTAAGCCTCCCTGATCACTTCGGCAAGTGCGCGCGCCAGTAGCAGATGGGTAAGATTTGCCTCAATTTAGCCCATAAGCCTCCCAATCCTAGCCTTTAAGCGCATGCCAGATGCTAAGCAGTGATCAAGAAGAGCGTAGGAGGCACGCCCAATGACCCTTAAATCCAACCCCCTGTATCACCGCCTGAGCCGCCAAACCTATCTTGGGCGGCAGGTGGTCGCAATGTTGTCGATTTCGGCATTGTTGGCCGGTTGCGTTGCCAATGCGGCACCTGTTGCAGGCCTAGGTGGTCGCGCACCTTCACCAAGCGATGTGACGAATTACCAATGCCCGCAGACCGACCGCGAGGGCGCTGATCGCTATCACCGCCAAAACCGCCGTCATCTCGCGATGCCGACGTCGGGCTATCCAACACCCCCGCCACCACTTGCCCCACCGTCTCCACCACCCCCGCCACCGCCACCCCCACCACCTAGCCTAGCAGCGCTGGCTGAGGTGGCTCCAGCGACCAGTCGTGCGGCCCAATCCAAAATTGGTCTATCCGCCACCATGCCATCGGTCGTGGTAACAGGGACGCGGGTAGCCGGCGGGCAGATGGAGCGCTCGACAGAGCGCTATCCCGCAGCTGCGATCAATCCAGTTAAACAAACGGCTGAGAGTCCAGTCTCCACCTTCGCGATGGAAGTGGATACCGCTTCTTATGCCAATGCGCGCCGCTTTGTACGTGACGGAAGCCTTCCACCTGCTGATGCCGTGCGGGTGGAGGAATTCCTCAATTATTTTGATTATGGCTATGCCAAACCCCAAGACAAATCGGCCCCATTTGCGACCCAAGTCGTGGTGACGCCCTCGCCCTGGGCGGAGAGTAAGCAAATCGTCCATATCGGCCTGTCAGGCTATGATATTCCCAGACGAGAGCGGCCGCCTTTGAACCTGACGCTTTTGATGGATGTGTCAGGGTCGATGATGCCGGAAGATCGTTTGCCTCTGGCCAAGCGGGCGCTTGCGCTGATGGCCCCCAATCTCAACCAGCGGGATCGGGTGTCCATGGTTGTGTATGCCGGGGCAGCTGGTGTTGTGCTTAACCCGACTCCCGGCAATCAGACCCGCGATATTGTTTGCGCGCTGGAGGCCCTTGAGGCTGGCGGTTCGACGGCTGGAGGTGAGGGGATCCGCCTCGCCTATGATTTGGCCGCCCGCAACTTCAATCCGCGCGGGGTCAATCGGGTCATCTTGATGACGGATGGTGATTTCAATGTCGGTATCACCGATCCGCGTGCCTTGAAGAATTATGTCGCCGATCAGCGCAAGAAGGGCATTTATCTGTCGATCTTCGGCTTTGGCCGTGGAAATTACAATGACGAGATGATGCAAAGCCTCGCCCAAAACGGCAATGGCACGGCGGCCTATATTGATACCATGCAGGAAGCCCGCAAAGTCTTTGATAATCAGATACAGGGCACGCTGTTTCCGATCGCGGATGATGTGAAGGCGCAAGTTGAGTTCAATCCCGCTCGTGTCAAAGAATGGCGTTTGATCGGTTATGAGACACGTGCCCTTAATCGGGAGGACTTCAACAATGATGCGGTCGATGCTGGCGAGATCGGTGCAGGCCATCAAGTGACAGCCTTGTATGAGATCACACCCGTCGGTGCACCGGGCAGTGTCGATCCGCTGCGCTATGGGGCAGCCCCCGGTAGCGAGGCCACAACGAAGTCTGACGAACTTGGGTTGTTGCGCTTACGCTACAAATTGCCCGGCGAGGACAAATCCCGCCTGATCGAGCGGCCGATCACGGTGAAGGATGAAGCGACCAGTCTGGCTGCAGCCCCAGAATCCACCCGCTTTGCTTTGTCGGTTGCTGGTTATGCGCAGCTTCTGCGGCAAGACCCGTGGATCGGATCGGGCTTTGGTTTCGCTGATGTGGCCCGCCTTGCGAGGAGTGCCAAGGGCGAGGATGCCTTTGGGCTGCGGGCTGAGTTCATCGAACTGGTCGATCGTGCCCAAGGTCTTGAACGCCTTCCCGGCTCTAACCGGGAGTAGGATGGTGCTTGAAACTGCTGGCTCAGCCCAGCAGTTTCAAGAATTTAACCAGCGCGCGGGTGCGATCAGAGAATAAGGTTGGGGTGTAATAGGCACCCGCAGCACGTTTGACGATTTCCCCGCGCGTTGGATAAGGCGCAATCATTGCCGTGATCGCCCCGACCCCCAGTTTGTTGGCCATCGCAAGCCCGACCAGCTGGATGGCTTCACCAGCCCCTTCACCGACAATTGTGGCACCCAGAATTTTGCCGCCTTTTCCGACGACAAGCTTGCAAAAGCCGGCTGTGGCCCGTTCAGCCTGAGCCCGATCATTATCGTGGAAAGGCACCTGCGTTACCGTAACAGCCGAGCCGAATTGCTTGCGGGCTTCGGCTTCACTCAGACCGATGCGGGCAAATTCCGGATCACAATAAGCAACGGCTGGCATATGGCCGACCTCAGCGGTCGCCGGGGCTTTGAAGACGGCATTACGAATGAAGACGCTTGCGTGGAAGCCTGCTGCGTGGGTCAATTGCTGTTTGCCTGCCACATCGCCGACAGCCCAGACACGGGGATTGGTTGTGCTACGCAGGCGATGGTCGGTGGTCACGCCCTTGCGTGTAAAGGCGATCTTGGCCTTCTCAAGGCCAAGATTATCGACTCGGGCAGCACGCCCAACCGCGACCAAGAGACGCTGGGCCTTAATCACCCGGCCATCCTCAAGGCTCACCGATACCTCGGTTGAACTGCCCGTTACGCCGACGGCCTTGGCACCCTCGATCACAGTGACGCCATCGCGGTTCAGACTGTCCCTGACACAGGCCACCGCGTCTTCTTCCTGACCCCCCAGCAAGGAAAAGGCTTCGATCAATGAGACTTTGCAGCCAAGCCGTGCAAAGGCTTGACCCAGTTCAACCCCAATCACTCCACCGCCCAGCACAATCAAGCTGTCGGGCAGATCATCTTGGGCAAAAACGGTTTCATTGGTCAGAAACGGGGTCTCTGCGAGGCCAGGAATTGGCGGTACGGCCGCTGTCGCACCGGTGGCGATAACAAATTTCTGCGCCTTGACCACCGCCGTGGCACTCTCGACCGTATCGGGGCCGGTAAAGCGGGCATGCTCGCGCAGAACGATACAGCCCAAGCCTTCAAAACGCTCTTGGCTGTCGATCGGGGCGATGGTCTCAATCACCCCACCAATATGGCCGCGCACTTGGTTCCAATTGACTTTAGCACTGACATTCTCAATGCCATAGCGACTGGCATGGGCCATGGCATGGACAGTTTTCGCCGCAGCAATCAGAGCTTTAGAGGGCACACAGCCAGTGTTGAGGCAATCCCCACCCATATCGGCTTCTTCATAGAGCACAACCGACAGGCCCAATTGGGCGGCCCCAGCGGCAACTGACAAGCCCCCGGCACCGGCTCCCAGCACACAGATATCGACAGTGAGTTGGCGCTGGCTCATGCGGCTTTCCGTCTGGCTTGAATGAATTTCCAGGCGGTTGGCAAAAGTGCCAATAGTGCTAAGCCAACCAAAGGCCCCAGAACTTCAGGATTATAGATGATTTTCAAATTGGGGGTCTGGCCTTGAGAGATCAGATGCTCAATCCCATTGCCAAGTGACGCATAGACATAACAGCCGGGCAGAATGCCGATGGCCGTGGCCAGCACAAAGGTGCGCAATGGAACACCCAAAAAGCCTGCTGCCAGATTGATGCCAAAGAAAGGCGCGACGGGCAAAAGCCGTAGGGTCAGCAGATAGCCGAACGCATTTTCCTGAAAGCCCTTTTCCAACCGGTCGATCAAGCCACCCGCGCGCGCACGCAACCCACCACCCAGCGCCGATTGGGTTGCCATAAACAAGAATGTCGCCCCGATGGTGGCCGAGGTTGAGGCGAGCGCCGTGGCCATAATCGGGCCGAACACCGGACCAAAGAGGGGGCCGAATAGAAAGCCACCAGCAATGGTAATCCAAATGGCACCGGGCAGAGCGATGGTGGTGGCCAGAATATAGATGCCGACATAGGCCCCGATCACAACCAATGGCCGGGTGAGAACCAGATCGTGCAAATAGGCACTTTGTTGGGCAAGGACATCAAAGGAGAGATATTTGTGCCAGCCCATGGAAATGGCGGTGATCAGGCCAAGGCCGATCAGGATCAGCGGACCAAAGCGTTGCAAGGATTTCATTGTCACGATCCAGTCGTCGCATTGATGGACCAGTCATAATCATCACCCACGATGCGGGCATTGGTCATGTCGGCCAAAAGTTTGCTGGCCGCATAACGGCGCAGGTGAGAAAGAATACCTGCCTCATTATTCCCGAAATCGGTTTTGAACCACTGATAAATTGACGACACACGCAGTTTCTGTGGCCCAACGACCCGCACCCCGCGTGGGGAATTGATGAAGGCGCGGGCTGCAGCGTCCAGATCGGCGTCCAAAGTCTCTGCGCGCCAACCGCGTCGGGGTAGATTAGGACAGCCGACCGAGGCACAATTGACCGCATAATGGACCCGAGGATCCGACCATTGTTTGCGCAATATTCCATGTTCGATGTCATCCAGCGACAGACGTTTGCCTTCCACCGTCACACGGGGTTCTTTCCACGGCCCGATGGCGAGTACATTGGGCTTGATGTCGCGGATTGAGCGGACTGGAAACCGGCTCAGCACGACTTGAATGGTGATGGCATTGTAGAGATTGGCCCACGTCGCAAATTGGGCTGGCCGAGACAAACTGGAGATTTTCTGGCCGGAAAGCCCACCAATCAATTGATCTAAGGCTTGCCGATCAGCCACATTGGCCTTCCACGCCGCATAATTGACACGGTGTAGGCCTTGCGGGTCCGGGCGAACATAGCGGGCGAGCAAGTCATCCCATTGGGCATTGGCGGATCTGCCTGTGGCATCTGCATCGCGCGGTGGTATCGTCATCAGAACTGCACTTCCGATCATCAGGCGTCTGCGTGAAATCACGGCATCTCCAATCTTGCCAATGTTCCTCTTACGCCGCTTGCTGCAGGACGGTTGCACGATTGCTGCACGAGTATCCGTCCCGGTCTTCACCTTGGCCGAAAAACCGCGTAGGGGCGAGGGTATGAAAGCAGCCGTCATCATCTATCCCGGTTCCAATTGTGATCGCGATTGCAAAGTCGCCCTTGAGCGCAGTGTCGGGGCCGATGTGTCCATGGTTTGGCACAAGGAAACCACTTTACCCGAAGGGCTTGATCTCATCGTCCTGCCGGGGGGCTTTTCCTATGGCGACTATCTGCGATGTGGCGCCATGGCCGCCCTCTCACCCGTCACGCGCGCGGTGGTGGATGCTGCCAAGGCGGGTGTGCCGGTTCTGGGCATTTGCAATGGCTTTCAGGTCTTGTGCGAGGCCGGTCTTCTACCCGGTGCTTTGTTGCGCAATGCCAGCTTGAAATATGTTTGCAAGCCCGTGGCGCTCGAAGTCACCAATAACGACACGCCTTTCACCCGCGCCTTCAGCGAGGGTGAGGATGTGGTGATGACGGTGGGCAATGGTGAAGGCAATTATTTTGCCGAGGATGCCGTTCTGGATGCCTTGGAGCAGGAAAACCGCATCGCCTTCCGCTATCGCCAAGAAGTCAATGGTTCTCAACGCCGGATTGCTGGCATTGTCGATCCAACCGGGCGGATTATGGGCCTGATGCCCCATCCTGATCGCGCCTTTGAGGCAGAGCTTGGCAGCGCAGACGGTGCGCGCGTGTTCCAAAGCCTGCTGGCAGCCTGAGGCTGGTTGCAGCTTTTGAGCCAAGGATAGATGCTGTGATGGATCAAGATGGACCGCTTCGCCTATAAAATTGAAAGCCCACAGGCATGGGCCGACGCCGTCGCAGCAGGCACCTATCTGGGCTCTCCGCTTGATCGCACAGATGGCTTCATCCATTTGTCTGCCAAGGAGCAAGTGCGCGAAACCCTGACCAAATGGTTTGCGGGCCAAGGTGAGTTGATTTTGGCGTGCATCGACCTGTCTGTCTTGGGCGATCATGTGCGCTGGGAAGCCTCCCGCGGGGGCGCGCTCTTCCCCCATGTTTATGGCCCTCTGCCGATGCACGCGGTGGTAGAGACCCTTGTCGTGCCGGTCTCAGCAACAGGGAGCCACGTGCTGGCCGAGACGTTCCCATGATGGATTTTCACGCCCCTGCAACAGCCGTTCTGCGCCTCTTGCCGGCTGAAGCCGCGCATCGAGCTACCATTGCTGCCCTTAAAGCAGGTTTAGGACCCAAGGCTGCCCCGGATCGGCCGGAAGATGCTATTCAGCTGGCGGGCCTGACCTTGCCCAATCGCATCGGTTTGGCAGCAGGCTTTGATAAAAATGCCGAAGTGCCTGACGCCATGCTGGCGGCAGGATTTGGCTTTGTCGAATGCGGGACCGTGACGCCGCGTCCCCAAACGGGCAATCCCAAACCTCGCCTGTTCCGCCTGCCGGAAGACCACGCCGTCATTAATCGCATGGGTTTCAATAATGAGGGTTTGGAGGCCTTTGTGAACCGTCTGCGCGCCCGCGCCCACAAGCCCGGCGTGGTGGGGGCCAATATCGGGGCCAATAAGGACAGTGAAAACCGGATTGGGGATTATTGTGAAGGCGTGCGCCGGGTCTGGCTGCATGCTGCTTATATCACCATCAATATCTCCTCACCCAACACACCGGGCCTCCGCGCCTTGCAGACCCGTGCTGCACTCGAAGAGCTTTTGGGCCAGGTTATGGTGATGGCAGATCAGCAGACACGCACCCATGGTCATCGCCCGATATTCCTCAAAGTGGCCCCCGACCTTGATGATGGCGAAGTTCTTGCCATTGCCGAGACCGCCCGCGCCCAGAAGATTGACGCCCTGATTGTATCCAACACCACAATTGATCGACCTGACAGTTTGCAGGGCCGCCACCGCAGCGAACAGGGTGGCTTGTCGGGACGCCCTGTATTTGCCAAATCCACACGCCTATTGGGGGCGTTCAAACAAGCTCTCGATGGGGCCATGCCGCTCATCGGCGTGGGGGGCATTGCCTCGGCGGCCGATGCACAGGCCAAATTCGAGGCTGGTGCCGACGCGATCCAGCTTTACACCGCCTTGGTCTATGAGGGCCCAGGTCTGGTTCAGCGCATCAAGGACGGGCTCAAAACCGGATGAGGGGCGCAGCGTGACCTCCGTTCTGCCGATCATTCATCACCGCGACTATACCGCCGATACACCTGACGGCCATCGGTTTCCGATGCAGAAGTTTGCCCGTTTGGCTGAGGTACTCATCCAAGATGGTCTGGTGCCGTATGGGTTTATCACGCCTGAACCTATTGACCGTTCGGCTCTGATCGCGGCCCACAGCCCTGACTATGTCGATGCGGTCTTGACCCGGAGCTTGCCCGCCCAAGCCGCGCGCCGGATTGGCTTTGAGTTGACCGAGCGGGTCGTCCTGCGTGCCCGTCTGGCAACGGCGGGCACCTTACTGGCGGCTCGCTATGCCTTGGCTCACGGCCTTGCCTGCAACAGCGCCGGGGGCAGTCACCATGCCCGCCCAGACTATGGAGCAGGATTTTGTGTCTTCAATGATGTGGCGGTGGCCGCGGCTGTCCTTTTGGCTGATGCGGCGGTGCGCCACATCATGGTGGTCGATTTGGATGTCCATCACGGCGATGGTACCGCTGTGATCTTTCAGAATGAGCCGCGCGTTTTCACCTTTTCCATGCATTGCGACGACAATTGGCCTTTGGAAAAGCCGCCGTCGGATTTAGACATTGCTTTGCCAAAAGGGACGGGAGATGTGGGCTATCTTGCCGCATTGGATGAGCATTTGCCCGCATTATTGGATGAGATTCGTCCAGATTTGGTGTTCTACATTGCCGGTGTCGATCCACATCAGGACGACCGCCTGGGCAAACTGGCCCTCACCGATCACGGCCTGATGGCCCGCGAACGCCGCGTGATTGGGGCAGTGCGGGGGCGGGCTATCCCTTTGGTGACGGTTCTCGGTGGCGGTTATGGCCATGATGTGGATGCCGTCGCACGGCGGCACAGCTTTGTATTCCATGCGGCAGCGGATTTTTTGGTAGGGTGATTTAGCGCGCTCCCTTTGCACTTTTGAGGGACTGCTTGTGTACAAAGTCCTCAATGAAACCAACCACGGTTTCCAAGTCCTCAAAAATGGCGGGATCTGAAAATCGCATCACGTAATAACCACGGCCCATGAGTTGGACGTCGCGGGCATGATCACGCGCTTGGACTTCCGGGAGGTGATGGATTCCGCCATCTATTTCAACCACCAAACGATGGGTCAAACAGGCAAAATCGACGACATAGCCAAGGATCGGAACCTGGCGGCGAAACTTCAGCCCAGAGATTTGATGATTGCGAGCCCGTTTCCAAAAGATTTCCTCGGTCTTGGTGGGACGCTGCCGCAATGCGCGTGCCCGTTTCAGGAGCTGTGGAGGAACATCTGGCATAATAAATAGACTATAAGATAATTTAAGAGTGTAAATGCCCTCACCCCCGACCCCTCTCCCAGAGGGCGAGGGGAGTCCGCAGCCGCTGAGAGTCACGTCACCAACATCCTCAGTTGCGCGCCCTTTTGCGCTGGGCAATGCCATTACCTTTTGGTAGGATGACAAGAAAATCTATCTTAAAGGAGAGATTCAGATGAGCTTATTCGATGAAGGCACTGTGATCATCGTTGGCGCAGGCGCGTCTGTTCCGTTTGGGCTTCCGACAGGCGCCGAGCTAATTGATTTAATTGTTGAAGATTTTCGAAAAGAAGCTGCACGCATCAGCAACCTTCCTGCAGAATACTCCAACTACGCTTCCATACCAGCTATCGCTCCCATTAGTTATGCCTTGTTGTGTAACGGCGATAGTCAGGTCGATGTCAATCCAAGGTTGCTTATGCGGCAGCTCAATGACGCAGCGAATTGGTTAGATTTGCAAACAGGTGACTCAATTGATGATATTATTCGGCATAATCCATCAAAGGCGCTAATGCTTAAGGTTGGCATTTGCCATGCGCTTTTTCACAAAACATACGAACTGAAAAAGCAGTCTCGAACGTACACGCTCCGGACATTCACCGAACGCCATGTGAATATCCTTAGGGGCTCACAAGAAAAGCAATACCGAAATTGGGTGCATCACTTCATCAATCTGGTCCGGTCTCAAATTCTAATTGAAAAAGCTGAATATAGTAGGGTGCGGTCAAAAGTTAAGGTGATCTCTTTCAATTATGATGGTATTCTGGAGCACATTCTTGATAGGAAATGGGGTGGCATCGAAAACGACTTGGGAGTCTGGTCGGATTACATCGAGATAGTTCATCCACATGGATCTTTAGAGATGCCAGAACAGGTTTTGGACGACGAGCTTGCAGCCCACCTACTCATTAATGCCAAACGTATTGTAGTCGTGCATGACGATCCGGTCGACTCCGTAGCCGCTGAGATTACTCAAAGAGCTAGAGCACGGCGTGTCTGCGAGGGTGCCTTCAGGGTTTACGCTATCGGGTTTGCGTTTGCGCGGGCCAACGTTTCATTGATTGGGCTGGATAAGGGTATCGAAGTCGATAAGGAGGAAGAAGAGAGAAGCTATGGATTTGATCGACCAAAGCGCCATTATCATTATATCAACTTCAATGACTCTTTCGGCCTTAGAGCAAGGGTAAAAGAACTTTGTGGCCGTGCTTCCGGCTGGCCGCCAGAAGATGACTTTTACCCAGTTTTCCCCGAGGAAATGACCGCCGGACCTGGTAGGTTGCTCGAAATTTCGGAAGCACTTATCGCCGGCTTCCTCGGTGAAATGCCATCCTAACCACGCGCTCCCCTCGCCCCCTAAGGGGGAGAGGGGTCGGGGGA
>NZ_BFBR01000011.1 GCF_003112735.1 Candidatus Phycosocius bacilliformis | reverse complement strand
GCACAGCGGTTTGAGGCGCTGCATTGGGCCATCGCAGGCCAAGCCCGGCCCTTTTACTTTGCCCCCGCCCCTGTGCCCATCGGCCGCTGGTTGCGGCGCTTGGACTTGCTGCAGGCCATCGCAGCCGACCCCCAGGCCAAGGCCAAGCGCTTGGCCTTCTCTCTCGCACGCCGCCGTCCCGGCCCCATGCTTGCCCCTGATGAGCGCCCCCGCATCATGGCCCGACGCGGCCATGAAATCAGTGCCACCTTCGATGCCATGGGTTTTCAGATCACCCAGAAAAGCCGAAGTCGTCCCCCGCCCTTACCCCCCCCCCGCCGCTGGCCAGTACCGATGATCACCTTATTGTAGCTGTGACCCTGCTTTGATGTGCAAGCGGGGGTGGGGGTGTTGGCTAAAGCGAGATGCGGGTCGAGAGTTGGTCAGCCAACAGGCTCGACCCGCCGACATAGATGCGGTGGACGCCTGGCTCCTGTCGCCACGTGTGGGTTACGGGGTCGCGATAGGCCAAGTCTGCCAGATCAATGTCAAATCGGACTGTTTTGGTCTGGCCGGGTTCTAAGGCGACGCGTTGGAAGCCTTTGAGCACTTTAGCCGGCCGCTCCACCAGCGTGCCGGGAAAGCCGACATAAAGCTGGGCGATTTCCTCGCCGGCGCGATTGCCGAGATTGGTGATGCTGACATGAGCTTCAATTCCAGTGCGGGTCCTGCGCACACGCAAAGCACGATAGCCATAGTGCGCGTAGGACAGGCCATGCCCGAAACAAAAACGCGGGGCGATGGTCTCGCGCGCCAGCTTGGTATAGCCATGCCAATAATCATAGGTGATGACATCGGCATCCTTATCAAAGAAAGGATAATGATCCGGGTCGGTGGCCACGGTGAAGGGCAATTTGCCCGATGGATTGACCTGCCCCAGCACCACTCGCGCAAGCGCCGTGCCGCCCTCCATGCCGGAATAGAAGGTTTGCAGGATGGCGGCCGTCTTGTCGTACCAGCCCTCGACCAGAACAGCCGATCCTGCCACAAGCACCACCAGAACTGGGCGTCCGGTCGCACATGCCGCGTCGATCAAGGCAATCTGGTCCGCTGGCAAGCCCAAATGGGTCCGGTCACCGCCCCGGGCCTCTTCGGCGCTGGGCTCGTTGCTGCTGGGTGGAGCCGGGCTGCCCAAGTCGTCGCTTGCCACGCCCAAAGTCATGTCTTCGGGGATAAACTCCCCTTCCTCGCGGGCGGTATAGCCCACCACCACAATAATGGCATCGGCGTCTCGAGAGGCAGCAGCGGCGGCAGCAATGTCACCTTCATCGCCGGTCACGATCAAGGTGGAATCACCCAAGGCCAGTTCAAGGCCCTGCAAGGGGGTCACCACATAAGGTGGCCGCACCCGACTCGACCCGAAGTCACCGGTATTTTCCTTGTTCGCCAAGCGACCCAGCACGGCCAGTTTGCGCAGCTCTCCACGATTGAGGGGCAGCATGCCTTCATTGCGCAACAAAGTGGCAGACTTTTCTGCCGCTTCCAGCGCCAGAGCCACATGGGCGGGCTGGGCCACCAAATCGAGCGGATAGTCGGGCAGCGGATCTTCGGCACAGGCAAAACGATATTGTGTGCTCAAAATACGTCGGCAGGCCTGATCAATCACCTGAGGCTCTATCTGACCGGCTTCCACAGCGGCCAGCAAATGCTTGCCAAACACCAAAGGCTCCGGGTTTTCGATATCAAGCCCCGCCGAGGCGGCCGACACATGGCGCAAACCCATCACCCAATCAGAGTGCACAAAGCCGTCAAAGCCCCATTCCACCCGCAAAATGTCGGTCAGCAAGGTTCGGTTTTGGCCGCAGAAAGCGCCATTCATCTGATTATAGGCGCTCATCACACTGGCGCAGCCAGCATCCAGAATGGTCTTGAAATGCGGGAGATAGACCTCATGCAACGCCCGTTCATCAATCCGGACATCGACTTTAAAGCGCGCATTTTCCATCGAATTGAGGGCAAAATGCTTGACGGTTGCAATCACATTATGGGTCTGAAGGCCCACAGACAGGGCAGCGCCCATCTGACCCAAAAGGCAGGGATCCTCGCCATAGGTTTCCTGCGCCCGGCCCCAAGCAGGGTGGCGCAACAGATTGACGCACACAGCCCCAGACAGGGTGCAATCCTGTGCGCGGATTTCAATCGACATGGCCTCGCCAATGCGTCGTTCCAGATCGACATCAAAACTGGCCCCGCGCGCCATGGTACAGGGAAAGCAGGTGGAGTGGCCCCGCGCCACCCCGCGTGGGCCATCGGTGAAGAAAAGCGGCGGAACGCCCAGTCGGTCGATACCGCTGCCTGCCGGATACGGATCAGCACCCCAGCGCCGACCACTGGCGGCAAGCAGCTTGAAGAAGCCCTTGCCCGACATCATCCGAACTTTCTCAGACAGGCTTGCTTCGGCCAAAATCTGATCGACACGTGCCGAGATGGCTTCCGGGCTCAGTCCTTTAATGGGGGCAAGGTCGGTCATCGAGATCCTTTCACACACTGGCAGGGTTGGGGCAAACAGCTTTGCCGACTGACGCGGTCAGTTTTGGCGGGCCTTGATCACTGCTGCAAGATTTCCGGCCCATTGGTCAAGGTCTGCCCGCGCCTGCTCCAAGCGCCACCCCTTGATCAACAGGATCGCCGCACGGATGTCTTGCCCTGATGCCTCAAGAGCTGCGTCGGCCTGTGAGGCTGAACAGGCGGTGAGTTCCATGATCATGGTTCGCGCCCGACCCAGAAGTTTGCGGTTGGAAATCTGCATCGCCACCATGCGTCCTTCATAGACCAGACCCAGACGGATCATGATGGCGGTCGATAAAGCGTTGAGGGCGATCTTTTGGGCTGTGCCTGCTTTCATGCGGGTCGAACCGGCAATGACTTCTGCCCCGGTCTCGATGAGAATGCCGATCTCGGCGGCCTCAATTAACGGAGCCGGGGGCTTATTGGCTAAACCAATGGTCAGAGCCCCTGCCCGTCGGGCGGCTTCAATCACGCCGATTGTATAAGGTGTCGATCCGCTTGCGGCCAAGCCAATCACCACGTCGGCCGCGGTGAGGCCAAGGGCTTCTGCCTCGGCCACACCCGCTTCATGGCGATCTTCAGCGCCCTCCACACTTTGCATAAAGGCAGCCTCACCACCGGCCATCAGAAACGTCAAGCGGGATTTGGGCCAGCCATAGGTGGGGCCCAATTCCACCCCATCCTGCACACCGATACGCCCCGAGGTTCCCGCCCCTGCATAAATCAGCCGACCTGCCCGGCCAAGGCGTTGGGCAGCAGAATCGGCGGCATGGGCTAAAGAACCAGCCACACGCGCCACCGCTTGGGCCGCCTCTTGCTGGTTGGCAATCATGGTGGACACGGCCTGTTCGGTCGGCCATTCGGCAATGGATAAATAGGCTTGCAATGCGATTTCGGTCATGGGCTCAATTTCGCCTTTCAACATTGGCAATCAAACTGGAAACTCGGGCGACAATCGGGTGAGAGGCCGCCTAAATCGGACTGCGACAGGGCAGAACCGGATATATCATTTCATGATCGGCATAGTCGGATTGCTCAAATAAGCCAATCACATAATCGCGCTTTTGGCGCACACCACCGCCAGAAGGACGTTGACACGACGGGTCAATTGACGTGGAGATGGGCCGTTTGCACTCACACAGCGCGCACGAACTTGAAGTGGATTAAAGTATGGCCCCGATCGCCCGAAGTGTCATTGATCTGATTGGTAACACGCCTTTGGTGCGGCTAAAAGCCGCCAGCGAAGCCACGGGATGTGAGATCTTGGGCAAGGCTGAGTTTCTCAATCCCGGTCAGTCGGTGAAAGATCGCGCTGCTTTAGGTATCATCCGTGATGCGGAGTCGCGCGGCGTGCTCAAGCCTGGCGGACTGATCGTCGAGGGCACCGCCGGCAACACCGGCATCGGGCTTGCGATGGTGGCCAATGCTTTAGGGTATCGTTGTATCATCGTGATGCCACGGACCCAGAGTCAGGAAAAGAAGGATGCCGTTCGGCTGTTTGGCGCCGAACTGGTTGAGGTGGATGCCGTCGCATTTGCCCATCCCGACCATTATACAAAAGTGTCCCGTCGGTTGGCGGACGAACAAGGTGGGGTCTGGGCCAATCAGTTTGACAATCTGGCCAATCGCCGTGCGCATGAGGAAACCACCGGCCCCGAAATCTGGGAACAAACCGGCGGCAAGATTGATGGTTTTATCTGCTCGGTTGGATCAGGGGGTACTCTAGGCGGTATCAGCCGTGCTTTGAAGGCGTGTAATCCTGCCATCGCCATCGGCATTGCCGATCCTGGCGGTGCTGCTCTGTATCATTGGTACAAGCATGGGGAATTGAAGGCGACCGGCACGTCGATCACCGAGGGTATCGGGCAGGGACGGGTGACAGCCAATCTGGAGGATGTTGTGGTCGATAATGCCTATCGGGTCGAGGATCCCGAATGGCTGCCAGTCTTGTTCGATCTTGTCCGCCACGAGGGTCTGGCGATTGGCGGGTCTGCCGCACTTAATGTCGTGGGTGCGATGCGGCTGGCGGCTGAATTGGGGCCCGGCAAGACCATCGTCACCATCTTGTGTGATTACGCAAGCCGCTATCAGAGCAAATTGTTCAATCGCGCCTTCTTGACCGAACGTGGACTTCCGGTGGCAGATTGGCTTTAGGCATGGCGTTCAATCCACATTTGTCAGAATTGCCGACAACGATTTTTGAAGTCATGTCGGGTTTGGCCCGCCAGCATCAGGCGATCAATTTGGGTCAAGGCTTTCCGGACAGTCAAGGACCAGAGGCCTTGCGCCGTCTGGCCTGCGACGGTCTGATGCAAGGTTCCAACCAATATCCGCCCATGCTGGGTTTGCCTGAATTGCGCGCTTCTGTCGCCGAACATTATGTGCGCCATCAAGGCCTGTCGCTGAGCCACGAGCATGTGGTGGTGACATCAGGGGCAACAGAAGCATTGGCGGCCAGCTTTTTGGCTTTGCTGGTGCCCGGTGATGAGGTGATTGTGCTGGATCCGGCCTATGATGCCTACCGGCCCCTGATCGCGCGCGCCGGGGCGCGTTCCATGACTATACCTCTGTTCCCACCCAAATGGACGCTCGATCTGACTGCGATTGAGGCGGTCATCACACCGCGCACGCGGATGATTGTGCTCAACAACCCCATGAATCCGACCGGGCGCGCTTTCGGGCCAGAAGAATTGGCAGGGCTTGCAGATATATGCCAGCGCCATGATCTGATCGCTGTTTGTGACGAAGTGTGGGAACATGTGGTGCTGGATGGCCAAAAGCATCATCCCTTGATTGGCCTGCCCGGCATGGCAAAGCGCACGGTCAAAATCGGTTCAGCTGGCAAAATGTTCGGCATGACGGGCTGGAAAGTGGGCTTTGTGTGCGCCGACCCTGAGATCGCACGGGTCATAGGCAAGGCGCATCAATTCTTGACCTTCACCACGGCCCCGCACTTGCAAGCAGCCGTCGCCCATGGGCTGGGGTGGGGTCCTGCTTGGTTTGAAGGCCAGCGCGCGGACTTCACCAAAGCCTATCATTTTCTGCGCACGGGCCTGATGAGAGAAGGCTTTGCCGTGCTCGACAGTGCGGCAACCTATTTTTTATGTGTCGACTTATCCGCCTCTGGCATTGAGCAGCCTAGTATGGATTTCTGCCTCAACACGGTGACCCAATTTGGGGTTGCCACAATTCCACTGGAAAGCCTCTATGCCGATCCTGCGACTGCGCCACCTGTCATTCGCCTGTGTTTTGCCAAGGAAGAGGCGGTTCTGGCCAGCGCCATCACCCGTTTAGCCGCAGCCCGCGCCGCTGCTCGGGCATGATTGGCTTGCCCAAGGTCTGGTCCTGAGCCTATCCGCCCATTATGATAGCTTCTCTAACGGGTCTTTGCAGATCGGGTTTATCGCCAGTGTCTTGCGCTATGCCTATATGAAGGGCCCGGTGGATCCGGGTCGGGAGCCTCTTGTGTGATCGATTTTGTGACACAGCATTTGCACGCGATCTGGCCCTTCATCCTGGTTGGCTTTGTGGCGCAACTGGTGGATGGGGCGCTGGGAATGGCGTTTGGGGTCATCACCTCCACCCTTTTGGTAAGCGTTCTGGGCATGCCACCAGCGCGGGCCTCGTCCACTGTGCATATTGTTGAAGTGTTCACGACCGCAGCCTCGGCCATCAGCCACGCCCTGCATCGCAATGTGAATTGGCGATTATTCGCAACCCTCGTCATTCCCGGCATGATTGGCGGCATCACCGGCGCCTATCTTCTTTCCAACATCCATGCCGAAGTCGCGCGGCCATTTGTGATGGGCTATTTGGCCTGTATTGGTCTGTATCTGTTGTGGCGGGCTTGGCGCATGGCCAAGGGCCAAATCCACCGCAGTGCGCGCTTTGCCGGACCATTGGGTCTGGTTGGCGGCTTTCTGGATGCGGTCGGCGGAGGCGGTTGGGGGCCGGTGGTCACGTCCAACCTCTTGGTGCAAGGCACAGATCCCCGTATGACGATTGGGACAGTCAACACGGCTGAGTTTTTCCTCACGACTGTGATCTCAGCAGTCTTCATCGTGAACTTGGGCTGGGAAGCCTTCACTCTGGCCACTTTGGGTCTTATTGCCGGTGGCCTTCTGGCCGCACCTTTCGGTGCTATCCTCGCCAAACGGGTGCCTGCGCGCCAGCTTCTGTTCCTCGTCGGCACCGTCTTGACCTTGACCAGCCTTTTTTCGCTGTCCAAGGCACTCGGCCTGGTTTGAGGCCAACAGCGTCAGTCGGCTGAGGTCAGGGACAGGCGCATGATGCGCTCATCATCCAAGGTCTTGCCCACTTTGAAATGATAAGCCCCGACAATCTCAAATCCAAACTTGGCATAAAAGCGTTTGGCGCGTTCATTCTGCGACCACACACCCAGATAGATCGCCGGAGCACCTTTGGCGCGCGCCCACTCTAAAGCCATCTCCATCAATTTTTGCGCCAGACCCGTGCCTTTCTGGCTTTCATCGAGATAAAGACGCGAAATCTCCAAGGCCCCTGCCTCGGGCTGGGGGAGCGGTAATCCCAGTTGGCAACAATCGAGAAACCCCACGAGCTCGGCACCTTCATAGGCAACCACCAACCAGCGGGTTGGGTCGGCAATATCCTGTAAGGTTCGTTCGAGACTATAGCGCAGCGAAATGAAATAGGCTTTGTCTTCAGGTGGATAGAGGTGACCAAAGGTGGCCAAGAACGTCTTCTCGCCAAAAGCGGCCAACGCCCCTGCGTCTGAAGCCTCTGCAGGACGAATAGCAATGTTTTGGGTCATGACTTGGCTCTTGCGGCCTTCTCGGCCAAGCCGGACAGCCCGCGTCTGGCGGCCAAGACGGCGCCAACCTCGGCAGGATCAACCTCGCGCGACATCAGGCTGATCGCCAGATGATAGAGCAAGTCGGCCGATTCCACCGCAATTTGGGCCGGCGTGCCGGCAGCGACTGCCAGCGCCGTCTCAACACCTTCTTCACCCAGCTTCTTGGCAGCGGCCATCGGTCCGTCCCGCAAAAGCCGGGCGGTATAGCTTTCATGTGGATCAGCATTTTTCTTAAGCGCCAGATCGGCGATCAATTGGTCCAGTGCTTGGCCAAGCGAGATATCCGGCGCGGTGGCTGACATGGTGGCTATCCTTAAATCGGTTGACGCACAGCGGCTCCGGCGGCGGCGAGTGCGGCGCGCGCTTCTGCCAGTGTATGGGTTCGGAAGTGAAAAATCGAGGCCGCCAAGACCGCATTGGCATGGCCTTGGGTGATGCCGGCAACCAAATCATCCAGCGTGCCAACGCCGCCCGATGCAATCACCGGCACGCTAACACTATCGGCAATGGCGCGTGTGAGGGCCAGATCATATCCGGACTTGGTGCCATCCTTGTCCATCGAGGTCACCAAAAGCTCCCCCGCTCCGCGGCTGACGATGTCGCGCGCAAATGCCAAAGCATCAATACCAGTCGGGGTGCGACCGCCATGGGTAAAAATCTCCCAGTGATCTGGGCCGACTTGCTTGGCATCAATGGCCACCACGATGCATTGGGACCCAAAACGACGCGCAGCCGCAGTAACCAGGGCTGGATCGCGGACAGCGGCAGTATTGATCGCCACTTTATCGGCTCCCGCCAGCAAGAGGGCACGGACATCCTCGGTTGCCCGCACACCACCACCAACTGTTAGCGGGGTAAAGCACACTTCTGCGGTTCGACGCACCACATCCAGCAATGTACCCCGCCCTTCATGACTGGCGGAGATATCAAGAAAGCAGATTTCATCCGCCCCTTCTGAATCATAGAATTGTGCCTGTGCCACCGGGTCGCCTGCATCGCGCAATTCTTCGAATTGCACGCCTTTGACAACACGGCCATCCTTGACATCGAGACAGGGAATGATCCGGACCTTCAGGCTCATGCGGCAATCCTTAAGGCTTCTGCCGCATCGATCAGCCCGTCATAGAGCGCCCGGCCAAGAATGGCGCCGGCGACGGGTCTGCCGGGTCGGGCCTTGAGGGCGACAATATCCTCCACCCCCTTCAACCCACCAGAGGCAATGACATCCACACCCACCGCATCGGCAATCGCACCGGTAAAGTCGATATTGATGCCGATCTTGGTACCGTCACGTCCGACATCGGTAACGATCAGCGCCGCCACACCGACATCCTCAAACTGGCGCGCCAGATCAAGGGCCGTGACATTGGTGGTTTCCAGCCAGCCTTCCACGGCCACCATGCCATCAATGGCATCAATGCCAACAGCGACTTGACCGGGAAATGCCTTGGCAGCTTCACGAACAAAGGGTGGGTTTTTGGCGGCAATCGTGCCCAAAATGACCCGGTTGACGCCCAAGGTCAGCGCCTTCTCAATGGCTGCCAGATCACGTATCCCCCCGCCCAATTGCATCGGAAGCCGGGTACGGGCCCGGATGGCAGCAATGGCGTCCAGATTGGCTCCGGCCCCTTTGAGCGCCCCATCGAGATCAACGATGTGCAAATAGGCAAAGCCCATCGCCTCAAATCGGGCAGCCCGGTCTGCTGGATTGGTGTCAAACACAGTCATGCGGGCAAAGTCGCCCTTAAAGAGACGTACGGCCTGACCGTCCTTCAGATCGATTGCGGGATAAAGGATCATTGTTTCAACCAGCTTCCCAGAAGGGCGAGTCCTGCCTTCTGGCTCTTTTCGGGATGGAATTGTACGCCCAATAAATTGTCGCGGGCGATAGCGGCGGCAAACCTATCTTCACCATAGCCACACCAGGCGGCCACATCAGCTGGATTGCTGGCGCGAAAAGCAAAGGAATGAACGAAATAGACATCCTGCTCCCCACCCCAAGCTTGCGTAAAGATGCCAGCGCCAACCGGCTCAGCAGTGTTCCAGCCCATGTGCGGCACTTTGAGTGCTGGATTATTTGGCTGAAGAATAGACGTATGACCCCCGATCCAGCCCAATCCCGGGGTCGTGCCAAACTCAATGCCCTCGTCTGCCATCAGCTGCATGCCGACACAAATGCCCAGAAAACTGATGCCTTGCTTTATAACCCGCATGTGGAGAGCCTCGCGTAGACCGTCCACAGCCGCGAGACCGGCCGCGCAATCGGCAAAAGCCCCTACACCTGGCAAAACGATCTGAGCGGCTTTGCCCACCAAATCGGGATCAGATGTTACACACACGTCGCGAGCACCGGCAGCGATCAAGGCCTTTTCGGCCGAGCGCAAATTGCCTGAGCCATAGTCAATCAAGGTCAGCATGCCTGTGCCTTCCTTCGGTATGCGCTGCCACTGGCACGCGCTTCCGGTCAAACCGTTTTGAAATCAGTGTGTTTCTGTGATCAATCTCACAGGACCCCTTTGGTCGATGCCACCGCCCCGCCCAGTCGCGGGTCGATCTCGACAGCCATGCGCAAGGCCCGTGCAAGGGCTTTAAAGCAGCTTTCGATGATATGGTGCGTATTCTGGCCATAGAGGTTTTCAACATGCAGGCACAGACCACCTTGGCCAGCAAAAGCGTGAAACCATTCCTTGAACAATTCGGTGTCCATTTCCCCGACCTTGGGACGCTCAAAATGCACGTTCCAGATGAGATAGGGCCGATTGGCCAGATCAACGGCAGCCCGGCTCAATGTCTCATCCATCGGGATATAGGCGTGACCAAAACGGCGGATGCCGGAAAAATCACCTAAGGCTGCCTTAAGGGCTTGGCCCATCACGATACCCGTATCTTCAACGCTGTGATGCATGTCGATGTGCAGGTCACCCTTGGTCGACACGTAGAGATCAATCAAAGCATGCTTGGCAAAGCTCTCCAGCATATGGTCGAAGAAGCCGATTCCTGTCGACACATTGGCCTTGCCGGTACCGTCGAGGGTGAGTGTGACGGAAATGTCGGTCTCTTTGGTTTTGCGGTGAATGGTGGCGGTTCGCACGATCAATGCTTTCTGTGATGGAGCCGGCAGACTGCGCGGGAGGATGATGGCCCCTCCTTTAACCTCTTCACGTGTCAAAGGAAACCAGCCTTGCGCGCGGATACAGCATGTCGTCAATGGCGCCTGGGTTAAGCCGATGTCAACATAATCTGTGCCAAATGCCTCCTCGTTCCAAACGCCCTCGGGCCGACGGGCTCAGGCTGGAACCAACAGGCGCAAAAACTCAGTGAAAGACTGGCTGGAAAACATACAGAAGACCTTGGCTGGAAAGCTGACGTTGGCTTTTGTCGGCTTAATCAGTCTTGTGATGCTGGGCATGACGCTGACACTGATTTTTACTGTCGGCTACGGCTCCACTCTGGCCTGGGCGGTGGGGATGTCGAGCCTTGCCATGCTCCTGGCCTCGGCCACATTTTATGCCTTTGTGACCCGGATCACCGAGCCCTTACGCGACCTGACCGACTTTGCCCAACAAACCAATCTCAAACGATTAGCCGTTCGGCTGGATGTGCGTTCAGGCGATGAATTAGAAATACTCGCCCGGGCCCTGAACCGCATGATGCAACGTCTCGATGCATCTATGAAGCGAATTCAACAACTCGCCTTCGTCGATACGATCACCGAATTGCCGAACCGGGATCGTTTTCGCCAGGAAACCGACGAAGCTGCCAAGTCCAACGCGGTCAATAATCTGGTTGGTGCTGTTATCTCGATTGATGTCGACAAATTCATTCGGGTTCAGGAAACCTTGGGCCAAATCGCCGGGGAAGAATTGCTTGGCCTTGTGGCAGAGCGTCTATCGGCGGCGGTGCGGGCTTCGGACCGTATTGTGCGGCTGCAAACCTGCATTGCCCGGCCGGCCCTTTTGGCCCGTACCGGTATTTCGGAATTTGCCGTTCTGATCCCCGATATTGATGATCCCACACAGGCTGGTCGGTTTGCGCAATTGGTCGCAGCAGGCCTGCGTCAGCATTTCGAATTGGGCGGCCATCGGATCGTGCTGGGGGCCTGCGCTGGGATCGCGATATTCCCGCAAGATGGTGAAACGGGCGAAGAGGTTTTGCGCTCTGCCGAACTGGCCTTGAGCCACGCCCGCAATGGTGGGCGCAACCGCAGTGTCTTCTTCACCCGCAAGATGAACCAGCGCGCACTTGAAAAACTGGTGCTGGAAAACGAGATCCGGGCCGGCATCGAACAGGGCCAATTCATGGCCTATTTCCAGCCCAAGGTCGATCTGGGAACCGGCCGTATCCATGGCTGTGAGGCATTGGTGCGCTGGAACCATCCAACACAGGGCATGGTGTCGCCGACCAAATTCATCGCAGCAGCTGAGGAAACCGGACTGATTGCGCCCTTGGGCGACTATATTATGCGTGATGCAGCGAAAAAGGCAGCGGGCTGGCTGCGTCGCGGAATTGCGCTGCGGGTGGCGGTCAATGTGTCGGCCATGCAATTCAACGACGACAACTTCACCGCCAAGGTTCAAAATATTCTCGCCGAAACAGGCTTGCCTGCCAGTTTGTTTGAGCTGGAAATCACCGAATCCATCGCGATGAGCAATCCTGATCGCGTCATCCGATTGCTCGAGCCTTTGCGGAACAAAGGTGTGCGGATCGCCATTGACGACTTCGGTACCGGTCATTCCAATTTGGCAGCCTTAACCCGAATGCCGTTTGACGTGTTCAAGATCGATCAAAGCTTTATTCGCGCTTTGGGTAAGGACCGCAGCGCACCAGCCATGATCGAAACCATTATCGCCATGGCCGGTGGCCTTAACTACGAGACGGTCGCGGAAGGGGTTGAGTCGCAGGAACAGGCCGCCTTCTTGAAAAAACGCGGCGCGACTTTGGGTCAGGGTTATCTGTTTGGCTCGCCCATGTCGGCAGATGCCTTTGAAGCCCACGCGCGGAACTGGGCTGCGCGCGCCGACGGAATGGCCCCCACACAATTACCTGACGGACTGCGCCGCCCGAGCTGACATCAGGCCTCTTGCCTTGAAGTCAGTCGCCACAAGTCCCATTACAAGACCATGAGCGATTTTGAACGTCCAGCCGCCGACTGGCGCGGCACCACCATTCTTGCCGTCCGCAAAGGCGGCAAAGTCGTCGTTGTCGGGGATGGTCAGGTCTCAGTCGGCAATACAGTGATGAAGCATGGTGCGCGCAAAGTACGTACCCTTGCCAATGGCACGGTCTTGACGGGCTTTGCCGGGGCGACAGCAGATGCCTTTACCTTGTTTGAGCGCCTCGAAGCCAAGCTTGAGCGTTTTCCCAACCAATTGCTGCGGGCTTGTGTTGAGTTGGCCAAGGACTGGCGCACCGACCGTTATCTGCGGCGGCTGGAGGCAATGCTTATTTGTGCTGATCAAACCGGCACCTATGTCCTAACCGGCACCGGAGATGTGTTGGAGCCCGATCATCCGGTCGCCGCAATTGGCTCTGGCGGCGGCTATGCACTGGCAGCGGCCCGGGCGCTTTATGACCAAGACCTGGATGCAGAGACGATCGCCCGCAAGGCCATGGCGATTGCGGCCGATATTTGTGTCTATACCAATGGTCAGCTGACCATCGAACAATTGGCGACTTCCTGATGACTGATCTGTCCCCCCGTGAAATTGTCTCCGAACTCGACCGGCACGTGATTGGCCAAGCCGATGCCAAGCGGGCTGTGGCCATTGCCCTGCGCAACCGCTGGCGGCGCAAGCGCCTGCCTGAAAAGTTGCGCGATGAAACCACACCGAAGAATATTTTGATGATCGGGCCAACGGGTGTTGGCAAAACCGAGATTGCCCGTCGTCTAGCTAAGCTGGCGGGCGCACCCTTTGTGAAGGTCGAAGCCACCAAGTTTACCGAGGTCGGCTATGTCGGCCGTGATGTTGACCAGATCATCCGTGATTTGGTGGAGGCTGCCATCCATTTGGTGCGCGACCGTCGCCGGAAGGATGTGCGCGCCAAAGCCGAAGCCATGGCAGAGGACCGGGTGCTTGATGCCCTTGTCGGCACCCAGGCCAGCGATGGAACGCGCGAAGCCTTCCGCAAGAAATTGCGCGGCGGTCTCTTAGCCGACAAGGAAATTGAGCTTGATTTTGATGTCAGCTCGCCTGTCTCCTCGATGATGGAATTTCCCGGTGCCCCCGGCGGCATGATTGATCTGGGAAATATGCTGCAAAGCCTGTCAGGCGCGCGCAAGCGCACGCGCAAAACCACCGTAGCAGAAGCCTATGAGCCCTTGGTCACCGAAGAAAGCGATAAGCTTTTGGACAAGGATTCTATAGCCCAAGAGGCCCTCCATCTGGCGGAAACCGAAGGCGTGGTCTTTATTGATGAGGTCGACAAAATCTGTGCGCGGGCCGAACGCCAAGGGGCCGATGTGAGCCGCGAGGGTGTTCAGCGCGACTTGCTGCCTCTGATCGAGGGCACCACCGTGTCGACCAAGCATGGCGCGATCAAGACCGACTTTATCTTGTTCATCGCCTCAGGGGCTTTCCATGTTGCCAAGCCATCGGACTTATTGCCGGAACTGCAAGGCCGCCTGCCGATCCGGGTGGAGCTGCAGGCCCTGACGCGCGATGATTTCCGCAAGATCTTGACAGAGCCTGAGGCCAGCTTGGTGAAACAATATATTGGCCTTATCGGCACCGAAGGTCTCACGCTGTCGTTCAGCGAAGACGCCATCGATGCGATTGCCGATGTTGCGGTCGCGGTGAATACGCATGTGGAAAACATCGGTGCACGCCGCCTCCACACCGTGCTGGAACGTGTGCTCGATGACATCAGTTTCAACGCCACCGACCGGGGCGGGGAAGCGATCGAAATCACCGGGACTTATGTGCGCGACAAAGTCGAAGGCCTGTCGAAAAACACCGATCTGAGCCGGTTTGTGTTGTAGGGGTCGACAAAGCCACCGGCCATTTTGACGTAGGACGTCTGCTGCTCAGGAGCGGACTTCCGATTGCCCACCCCATAATTCGCGTCCTGATTGAAATAATTTGAAATAGCGCCTATGATTAAGGCGCGATTGTGTGTGTGCGTTCTTGCAGCGGATCAGAGGCGATGGGGACTAAAGAACGGAAACCTACCGCGCAAATTTCTGGAACTTGATGCGGCTTGGGATGATTTCGGTCAGGCCCAGGCGGCGTTTCTTGTCCTCTTCATAGGCTTCGAAATTGCCTTCAAACCATTCCACATGGCTGTCGCCCTCATAGGCGAGGATGTGGGTGGCCAAGCGGTCAAGGAACCAACGGTCGTGGCTGATGACCACGGCGCAACCGGGCCAGGCTTCCAGCGCGTTTTCAAGGGCTGACAGGGTTTCCACGTCCAAATCATTGGTCGGTTCGTCGAGCAGAAGCACATTGGCACCAGAGCGCAATGTCTTGGCCAGATGCACGCGGTTGCGTTCCCCGCCCGACAAGAGGCCGACCTTTTTCTGCTGGTCGCCGCCTTTGAAATTGAAGGTACCGACATAGGCGCGCGACGGCACTTCCCGGCCGCCGACATCGATGATGTCGAGGCCACCGGAAATCTCTTCCCACACGGTTTTATTGTCATCGAGCTGGTCACGATTCTGGTCGACAAAGCCGAGTTTGACGCTTTCGCCCAATGTGATCGAGCCACTGTCGGGCTGTTCTTGCCCGGTGATCATCTTGAACAAGGTGGATTTACCCGCCCCGTTTGGACCAATCACACCGACAATACCGTTTTGCGGTAGCTTGAAGGTCAGGTCTTTGATCAGCATGCGATCGCCATAGCCCTTTGACAGATTGTCAAAGCGGATGACATTGGTGCCCAGACGAGGCCCTGGTGGGATCTGAATGGTGGCAAAGCTCTGCTTTTCGCGCTCGGCCGCTTCAGCCATTTCCTCATAGCGGGCAAGACGGGCTTTGGACTTGGCCTGACGGGCTTTGGGGCTTTGGCGCACCCAGTCCAATTCTTTGGCCATCATTTTTGACTTGGCATCGCTCTCGCGCTCTTCCTGCGCAATCCGCTTGGCCTTTTGTTCAAGCCAGCTGGAATAATTACCCTCATAAGGGATGCCCTTGCCACGATCGAGTTCGAGCGTCCATTTGGTGACTTGATCGAGGAAATAGCGGTCGTGGGTGACGAGGATAACGCAGCCCGGAAACTCTTCCAGATGGTGCTGTAGCCAAGCTACTGATTCAGCGTCCAAATGGTTGGTCGGTTCGTCCAGCATCATCATGTCGGGCTTGGACAGCAAAAGACGGCACAGCGCCACGCGGCGCTTTTCCCCGCCGGACAATTTGGTGATGTCGGCATCATTGTCTGGGCAGCGCAAAGCCCCCATTGCCATTTCAATCTTGGCATCAATGTCCCAGGCATCGGCTGCATCAATCTGCTCCTGCAGGGCAGTCATTTCCGCCATCAATTCATCGGAATAATCCTCGGCCATCTTCATCGAGATTTCACCGAACCGGTCGAACAGGATTTTCTCCGGGCATTCGGAGATCACATTTTCCCATACCGACTTATTGGGGTCGAGCTCGGGTTCCTGCGGCAGATAGCCCATCTTCGTGCCTTGAGCCGGGCGGGCCTCACCGGTGAAATCCTTGTCGATTCCAGCCATGATTTTCAGCAGGGTCGATTTACCAGACCCGTTGACCCCCACAACGCCAATCTTGGCATCGGGATAAAAAGACAGCCAGATATTTTCAAATACCTTCTTGCCGCCTGGATAGGCTTTGGTCAGTCCTTGCATCTGGAAAATATGCTGATGTGCCACTGAGGTGTCTTTCTGTCTGTCGAAACGGGGAATTGGCGGGGCTTTTAGCTGACCCGGCGGCGAAGGGGAAGACGGGCGCATGCGGGGACTTGAGGTCGCAGTCCGTCACCTTTATCCAAAGGATCGGCCCGCCATGAAAGTTTTGTTCGACACCAATATTCTGATTGACCATCTGCACGGCATTGGTGCGGCCAGTGCGGTGTTGGCCAGCTATAGTGATGGGGCCATTTCGGCAATCTCTTGGGTGGAAGTAATGGCCGGTGTGGCTGAAGAACAAGACACAGCGGTGCGCCTGTGGCTGGATCGCTTTCACCTGATCGACATTGATGCCGACATTGCGGTTTATGCGGCCGACCTGCGACGGGATCGCGGCTTGGACCTTGCCGATGCCTTGATCCTGGCCACCGCTCAGGCCGGCGGACGCACCTTGATCACGCGTGACCGGGGTCTTGTGCACGAGCTTGATGATCCCCCGGTTCTGGTACCCTACGATCTGTCCGCACCTGAGGCTGAGGCCTGAGGAAAGCCATGCTGACCGTGGCAAGCGGCCTGCCATCTTAACGCCAAACTAACCATGTTGGCTGATAGGTGCGCGAGGGGCGATACTGGAGCGACATCATGTCCATGCGGAAATTTATCATTCTGGCGGCTGCATCCCTTCTGGTGGGCACGCCTGTCTTGGCACAAACCTCGACCCCGCAACCATCCGGGCCGACCACTGACGACACGGCAGCTCTTGCAAGCCAAAGCCCGGCACCTGCCGCGCGGACGAGCAATCCCGACAGCTTCTCGAAAGAAGAAATCGTCAATGCCGCCAGCACCTTCTTTGGCAAGACCTCAGGCAGTGTCGGTCAAGCGGTAGAGCGGGTCTTTCAAGATCAGGGCAGCCCGGTCGGTTATATCCGGGGCGAAGAATATGCCGCCGCCGTGGGTTTTGGCCTGCGCTATGGCCAGGGCACATTGGTGATGAAAGATGGCCAGGAGCGCAAAGTATTTTGGCAGGGTCCTTCGATCGGCTTTGATACCGGCGGCAATATCAGCAAGGTCTTTACCCTGGTTTATAATCTGGAAAATCCTGACGGGATTTATCGCCGCTATCCCGGCGTAGAGGGGGCCGCCTTCTTCATTGCCGGTGTTGCGGTCACCTATCAGCGCGCCGAAGGGGTAACGCTTGCCCCCATGCGGACCGGGGTTGGATTCCGGGCCGGGGTCAATACCGGCTACACGGCCTATTCCAAGCGCCGTCGGCCTATTCCGTTTTAAGCCCAAAAGCGTCGATAATCTGATCAACCTGTGTGGCAGTGGGTTGGCCTGCTGCCACCTCTAGGGCATTTTGCGGCGTTTCCAGCGTCGCAAACTGGCTTGCCAGAATGCTTGGACCGGCAAAGTGGCCTGACCGCGTGCTGAGGCGATGGTGTGCGAGATCTGTCCCAATCACCAAATGTACCAGATAATCAGGTGTGAGGCTTTCGCGATGACTCTGCTTTAAGGCTGAACAGGCCAGAACCACCGATTTCCCGGGTGCCTCAAACACAGGCTTAATCCGGGCAAGCCACGCAGCCCGGTCGTTTTCATCCAACGTGGTGCCTGAGGCGATTTTGGCCTTGGCCTCAGCCGAGTGGAAATCATCGGCGTCAAGAAAGCGCCAGCCCAGTCGGGCGGCCAAAGCCGTGCCCAAGGTTGTCTTGCCCGCGCCTGAAACGCCCATGATCACCAAACGGCTCATAGCCCTATTCTCTATCCCGCCTGCCGTCGTCCCAGCAAGGCCGGAGCTCGCGCAAATCACACCCAAATCGCTGATAAGTCGATTGACGCCTGCGCCCATGTCCTCTAAATCCGCGCTTCCGTTGCCCAGATGGCGGAATTGGTAGACGCACTGCTTTCAGGTAGCAGCGCCGCGAGGCGTGGAGGTTCGAGTCCTCTTCTGGGCACCATTCTCTTGTTTGACGATGTCCGAGAGAGTCTAAAAAATCAATAAAGCCATCCTATAAAAGTCGTCTGTCCAATGCCTCACGCAAAGGGAAGACTTTGCACCAAGAGGCCCAACACGGCGCAAGCACCGAGAAGTGGGATGACGCCCAGTTTGGCGCGAAACAATAAAACGCCTGCCATCAGGGTCAGAATGAAGGCGGCTGGCTGAAAGCTTGGCACATTGGGATTAGCAAAGCTGAGGATGCCGATCTGTGTGGTCTCTACTTTGGCAAACAGGACATGCAATCCAAACCAGACAGCCAGATTGCCAATCACGCCGACCACGGCGGCAGTAATGGCTGCCAAACCACCTGATAAAGCCACATTGGCGCGAAACTTCTCAATCCAGGGCGCACCCACAAAGATAAAGATGAATGAGGGGATGAAGGTGACCCAGGCCGTCAGACCCGCTCCCAACACCCCGGCCAGCACAGGGTCCAGGCCGCCTGCGTCGCGAAAGGCGGCCAGAAAGCCGACATAGGCCAGCACCAGAATGAGGGGGCCGGGCGTGGTCTCGGCCAAGGCCAGACCATCCATCATCTCGCGTGAGGTCAGCCAGCCAAACTGGTCAACTGCGGCCTGCGACACCCAGGCCAGCACGGCATAGGCCCCACCAAAAGTCACAACCGCCATTTGTGAGAAGTAAATTGCGATCTGGCTGAAAATATGCCCCCCGCCAAGGGCAAGAACCAGCGCCACAACCGGCGCCAACCAGACGACTATGCCCACCCCCGCAATCTGGGCAACATATCTCCACCCGCCCTGAGGTACCGGCACATCCAGTTTAAGGAATGGGCCCTCCCCAGCCTTGGCAGCGGCATGGCCGGTCACGCGGAACACATCAGGCCGGATGAGACCACCGACCAGCCCGCCCACCGCCACGATCAGAATGAGCAGCGGAAAAGGCAAAGCCAAAAAGCTCAACGCCAGAAAGCTCGCAGCAGCAATCAGCCACATGATTTGATTGTGCAGCGCCCGGCGCGCCACCCGCACCAGCGCATCCAACACAATAACCACCACCGCCGCTTTGACACCGAAGAAGACCGCATGGATGGCAGGATGGCCTTGAAACAGGGCATAGGTCGCCGCCAACGCCAAAATCACCAAAAAGCCCGGCAGCACAAATAGCAGCCCAGCCATGATGCCGCCGCGGATGCCATGTAACAGCCAACCCGAATAGATCGCCAATTGATGGGCCTCGGGCCCCGGTAACAGCATGCAATAGCTGAGGGCATGCAAGAAGCGGTCTTCGTCCAGCCAGCGCTTCTCATCCACCAACAGCTTGTGCATTAATGCGATCTGCCCGGCTGGGCCGCCAAAGCTGAGGAAGCCGATACGGGCAAATACGTAAAAGGCCTCTTTGAATGAGGGATGGGCCACTGTCATGGTCATGCCAGCCCCAAGCTTGCCGCAGTCAATCCAAACCCAACCAAGTGCCCAGCTCCTTTGTCACTAGCCCGCCTGTCCACGACGCGCCAGAAAGGACAGTCCTCTCAAGGGGACGCCTAAGACCAATGACAATCCACCAGCCCCGTCAATCGAGATAACTTGAAGCGACCTTTAGGATTTCTGGGGCGCAGGCCTATTGGGTTCTTTGCGTATAGATCATGAAGCCGTGGTGTCCGCCATGGTTGGTCGGCTCCAAGTGAAATTGCTTGCAACCGAGACGTTCTAGTCGGCTGAGGACATCGGCCAAATCATAGTCATACATCGTGATTTGACCGACATCGCGCTGCGGAAACAGGCGATGGCGCAGGGACCGCGCAAGCAGGCGCAGAGGGTTACGTGTCTGAGAGGGCATCAAATGCGGATCACGGTGGGTGGTGATGTGTAAACTCAAATATCCGCCCGGCTCCAGTAAGCTTGTAAGGCTTTCAATCAATTCGAATCCACGGCTCGGTGGGATATGTTGCATCACTATGTATGAATTGATCCACGCGAAGGGAGCGTAGCTTGCCGCAGATGTCGGGACGTCCACCAGAATAACGTGATTCAGCCCGTCGCGATCCAGTCTTTGCTGGCAAAGTCGACGCATGGATGCCGCGACATCAACACCTATCGCTTGATCTGCTCTGGCGGCCATTGGGATGAGCAAGCGGCCAAGTCCGCATCCAAAATCCAAACACGACTTAAATCGTTCTGGAGCCTGGAAGCGTGCCATGAGCGTCGCATGGATCGCTTCGACATCGCCTTGTCCAGATTGATAAAATTGGTCCTCGACGTCGCGACTGACTTTTTGCCCGCGAAAACGCTCTTCTGTCATCACAGCCCAATAGGGTTGTGTTTGGCCTAAGTGGTCCCAATCTGCATCGGTATCGCGATTTTGGTTCATCAATGGCCCCATTCGAGCTTGACCTAATTTAATCCCAGTTTCGGGGCAAAAATTGTGTATGGTCGAACTTGTCTGTTGTTTGAAGAGGGACGGCCACCCCAGCCACCCCCCGCGCGCAGTTAGGGTTTTGCGGTAGCGGGCAAAAGGGCTTAGAGAGACAGGTGGCAGGGGTCCGCGCTTGTGAAACAGGCTCTTGCGACCAAAATAAAGAACAAATGAGGCGTTTATCGTGACCATTCATTCCCATGAGGGCGACCTTCCCGACGGACTCGACCTTGGTCCCGTGGTGGCTGTTGATACAGAGACTTTGGGCCTGTCGCTGGTGCGCGATGCTTTGTGCGTTGTGCAATTGAGTGCCGGGGATGGTGACGCCCATGTGGTGCGATTGAACCGACCCACCTATGACTGCCCGAATTTGAAGGCGCTTTTGGCCGATCCCAAAGTAGAAAAACTATTCCATTTCGCGCGCTTTGATGTGGCGATGTGCAAACGCTATTTGGGGGTTACAATTGGGCCGATTTTCTGCACCAAGATCGCCTCAAAACTGGTCCGCACCTATACCGACCGCCACGGCCTGAAGGATTTGGTCAAGGAATTGGTCGGGGTGGAGCTTAACAAGCAACAACAAAGCTCTGATTGGGGCGCAGACAAACTCAGTGAGGCGCAATTGGCCTATGCGGCCTCAGATGTGCTTTATCTCCATGCTGCCAAAACACGTCTGGTGGAAATGTTGACCCGCGAAGGCCGGCTTGAGATGGCCCAAGCCTGTTTTGACTTTTTGCCATTTCGTGCCGAGCTTGACCTGGCAGGCTGGGCGGAAGCTGATATCTTCTCCCACGCATGACCGCGACACATCCCATTTCTGCTGGCCTGCCCCGGCAACGTCTAACGCCCCAGGATGCGCGTCGGCGCACCATACGGGTCAAGACGACGCGGCTGGTTTTCCTGGGTGGTGCGGCCTTGTCGACTTTACTGCTGGTCGGCAGCGTCATTCTGCGCGGGGTGCAGGGAGCCGCAATTGATACCACCAATCTGGTACAAAATGATCAATATGTGATGGAATCCCCTGAATTTGTCGGCAATACCAAGGACGGCAAGCGCCTGAAGGTGAAGGGGGTTAAGGCCACCCGCAGTGTAGCAGATCCCATTGGCCCCGTGCGGCTGGAAAAACCCCGCATGGAGACTGCCGATGGGTCAGTGGCTGTTGCCGAAGATGGCGTGTGGAGCCCCACCAACCAGACCCTGTCCCTGAAGGGCAATGTGGTGTTTACCCGCAAGGGTGGTGAACGTGCCACCGGCCAGAGCGCGATTTGGACTGCAGATCCGTCCATCCTGACTCTTGAGGGAGGGGTTCAGGTCAATTTGCCCACGGGCGAAACGGCCACCGCCCAGTCGCTGAGCTGGAATGAAACGACCATGGTTGTCAGTCTGGCGGGGGCCGCACGTGTGGCGTTCAAGGACGGCGAAGCCACATCAGATCAAGCCTCATTTGATCAAAAGACGCGGATACTGACCGGCAATGGCACCGCGCGCATCGTTTCACAGCTAGGCACAAGTTCCGCAGACCGCTATGAATACAATACCGTCAGTCGGCGACTGCGACTGAGTGGTAAAGTGGTGGCAAAATTGAACTGACAAAATCGATATCGACCCTGGCAGTCTGGTGGCTAGAACGGGCGAATCTCTTATCAATGGATGTGACATGACCCAGCTCAAGACCCTTGTTGCCCCCGGTTTGCTCCTGCTGCTTGGCCTTGGCCTGGCTGGTGGCACGGCGTGGGCGCAGGCCAATAGCGGCAATGGCCCGGTTGAGGTGGCAGCTGATGATCTGGTCTATGATCCCGAAGCCGGGGTCAGCATTTTGGTTGGCAATGCATCTGTGGCTCAAGATGGGGCGGTGCTGCGTGCACCCCGCATTCGGGTGACCTATTTGCGCGGCACCGGGGCGACCAATGGGGACATCGACAAGGTCTATACCGAGGGCGAGACCTTTTACGTGACGGCCACGGAGAAAATTCGCGGTGACCGGGCGGTTTATGATGCCCCGGCCAACACCGTGCAGTTTTTTGGCAATGTTGTTGCAGTCCAAGGCAAAAGTGTCTTGAAGGGCTCACAATTGACGCTCAACACCAAAACCCGGGCCTCGACTATGCGTGGGATGGATGGTCGCGTGCGTGCCGTCATTTTCCCAAACCAAGGTCAAGGCAGCAATAGCGGCTCGGCCAAGAAATGAGCCTGATGTCTCTCTCATCTTGCTTTGGAAAGTCAGCCTATGGCCGCACCTGAATTGGCGGCCACGCGCCGTGTCCAGCAAGATGAAGGCCTGATCGCCCGCGACCTTGGCAAGGCCTATAAGGGTCGTCAGGTCGTCAATTCCGTTTCTCTTTCGCTCAAGCGGGGCGAGATTTTGGGGCTATTGGGACCCAATGGAGCGGGCAAGACCACGTGCTTTTATATGGTCATGGGCCTGATTCAACCCGATTTCGGCGATATATCTATCGATGGGCAGGATGTGACCATGCTGCCAATGTATATGCGGGCCCGACTGGGATTGGGCTATCTGCCACAAGAACCATCAATCTTTCGCGGCATGAGTGTCGAAGACAACGTCTTGGCGGTACTTGAAACAATCGAGCCGGACCCGCTTGTGCGGGCTGATCGTGCCAGCGAGTTATTGAGCGAATTGCGGATTGATCGATTGCGCAAACAACGTGCGACCTCATTATCGGGCGGCGAACGGCGGCGGCTGGAAATTGCCAGAGCGCTGGCCACAAATCCGTCCTTCATCTTGCTGGATGAACCGTTTGCCGGGATTGACCCATTGGCCATCGCCGATATTCGCGATCTGATCGGATTTCTGAAACAACGCGGAATTGGTGTGTTGATTACAGATCACAATGTCAGAGATACACTGAATATTATTGATCGTGCGACTATCATTGCCGACGGGGAGGTTTTGTTTGAAGGCTCCCCGGACGAAGTATTGCATCAGCCCGATGTCCGCCGTGTCTATCTCGGAGAGGACTTCAAGGCTTAACGGGGACTGGACGTATGGCAATCGCACCGCGCATGGAGCTTCGGCAAGGCCAAGGCCTTGTTATGACGCCCCAATTGCAGCAGGCGATCAAGCTGTTGCAAATGTCCACCGCTGAATTGGCGCTCTATGTCGAGCAGGAATTAGAGCGAAATCCAGTTCTGGAACGGGCCGATGACGGTGACGATTACGGCATCTCTGACACACCCGAATCAGAGGCGCATAGCCCGTCTTCAGGAGACGAGGGGCCACAGGAATTATGCGTTTCGGGCGAATCACCTGACCCGCACGCCGAATCAGCTCTCGACGCCGGTTATGAAGACATTCAGCCAGATGCTGATCGGCCTGCAAGCGAGGCGATCGGTGCCACAGTTGACTGGAGCAAAGCAGGTGACGGTCGGGGCGGTTTTGATGATCTTGAGGATCTGGAAAGTCGCCTGACTCAGACTGTATCGCTGCGCGATCACCTCGAAGCTCAGGCGGCCTTAGCCTTTGCCAGTCCGGCAGACCGACTGATTGCGAGCTATTTGATCGATCATGTTGATGATGCGGGCTATCTGCGCATCGAGATGGAAGAGGTGTGCGCACGCCTCGGCTTGACCACAGATGATTTGGAAGCCGTCATTGCGACGCTGCAGACTTTTGATCCCACTGGGGTGTGTGCGCGCAGCGTTGAGGAATGTTTGGCGGCGCAATTGAAAGAGCGCAACCGATTTGATCCGGCCATGGCCGCCCTTGTTGCCAATCTGCACCTGTTAGCCAAGCATGATCTCAAGAGCCTCTATGACATTTGCGGGGTCGATGGAGCTGATCTGGCCGAGATGATCGGCGAAATACGGGCGCTAACACCGAAGCCGGGTGCGGCGTTTGGCAGCACAGATTCCATCGCGGTGGTGCCCGATGTATTCGTCCGCGAAGGCCCCATGGGAACTTGGCTGATTGAGTTGAATGCCGACACCCTGCCGCGGGTCTTGGTGAACAATGCCTATGCTGAAAGTGTCTCGCGCCTGGCCCGCAGTCAGGACGAGCGTTCTTATGTGGCCGAGGCCCAAGCCGATGCCAATTGGCTGGTCAAAAGCCTTGATCAACGTGCCCGCACGATTTTGAAGGTCGCCAAGGAAATTGTGCGCCAACAGGATGGCTTCCTGACCTATGGGGTTGCCCATTTGCGGCCCCTGATCTTGAAAGATGTTGCCCGGGCCATCGACATGCACGAATCAACTGTGTCGCGGGTCACCAGCAATAAATTCATCGCCACGCCACGCGGGGTGTTTGAGTTGAAATACTTCTTCACCACGGCCATCCATGCCTCGGATGGCGGGGAAGCCCATTCTGCCGAAGCAGTCCGACATCGCATTAAGAGCCTGATTGATGGGGAGACCCAAGACGCGCCCTTGTCGGATGATCGGATCGTTGAAATCCTGCGCGAGACTGGCGTTGATATCGCCCGTCGCACGGTGGCGAAGTATCGCGAGGCCCTGCGGATTCCGTCCTCAGTACATCGCCGCCGCACGGCTGGACGGGCGGGCTGATACCGCGATCTTGTTCGTGCCATGGTCTGTTGTCACAAGCCCGTTAACAAGATGAAAATCAAATAGTTACAGCGATTTCAGACTTTAGACCTGTCTTGATCTTGCCACAGTTCAGCGCAAAATCAGCTTCCCAAGCCAGTGTTCCGGTGCAACACTGATGTGCCGGTGGTGGTCCACCGGAGCTAGGTCCAGAGCGCATCTGATTCATCGCGAATCAGGCTGGGCGTCCGGACGTTTTTTTGAGGGTCTGCATAATCAGGTTTCCGTGTTTCAATGAAACCCAGACAGACTCTAGGGAGGCATTTCGATGGGCAATCTCGTAGTCAGAGTTACCGGCCGCAACATTGATGTTGGGGAGGCTTTGCGCGGCAAAATCCAAGAGGATTTGGAGATCGGCGTCGGCCGCTATGTCTCGCGCGATGGCGAAGCGGTCGTCACACTCGAGAAGCAGCGCCATCTCTACCGGGTCGAAGCGATCGTGCATTTGGACTCGGGCATTACATTGGAAGCCCATGGCGAGGCGTCTGAACCGCATGCTGCCTTTGGGGTTGCACTTGAGAAGATTGAGAAGCGGGTGCGCAGGTACAAACGCCGCCTGAAGGCCCACCACGCCCGTCACCACTCGCCCCTTCCGCGTGAGGAAGTGAGCTATAATGTCATCGAGCCGGACGACCCCGCCGAAGATGGTGACGATAGCGATGAAGCCCATGATCAAGGCCCGGCGGGTCCGGCGGTGATTGCCGAGACCAAAGCAGTCATTCGAACCATGCCGGTGGCTACTGCGGTGATGCAGCTCGAACTCGGCGAGGCCCCGGTGGTGATGTTCCGCAACACACGTTCAGGCGCGCTCAACGTGGTTTATAGGCGCGCAGATGGGAATATTGGTTGGATTGATCCAGCCGCTGGTGTATCGGGCTGATAGCGACGCTACTTTCTGTCAAACCAGTTGGGCTGTGCGGGGGCGCAGCCCGACTCGAGAAAAGACCATATGCCAGATCTTGCAGACCTTATCCGTGCCGACGCCGTTGTGTTCCGGATCAAAGCACAGACCAAGAATGAAGTCCTTTTGGCGATGGCTGAAACAGCCGTCGCGGCTTATGGGGTGGATTTGTCAGCGACGCTTGAATCCACTTTGGAGCGCGAGCGGCTGGGCAGCACCGGGGTCGGCGAAGGGGTCGCCATCCCGCATGCCCGCCTCAAAGGCCTGAAGGCTCCCGCAGCGGTTTTGGCCTTGCTGGACCCTCCTATTGATTTCGAAGGCCCAGATGGTCGTCCGGCAGACATTGTCGTTTTGCTGTTGTCACCGGAAGATGCGGGTGCAGATCATCTCAAGGCTTTGGCGCGCGTGTCGCGGCTTTTGCGCCGACAAGACGTGCGTGATGGACTGCGGGCGGCCAGGTCCGCCGCAGCCATGCATGCCTTCACCACGCAGAGTTCCGCTTCAGAGGCGGCCTGATTGAGCGGCGCGCTCGGTTGCTGCTCCTACGGGGATGGCACGATTTTGGTTAGATTCTGATCTGGACGCGTTTTGGTGAAACACAGGTTTCACCAAACGGTTCCAAGTAGAAAGGCCAAACCCACCACGCTGTCATCCCGGACGGCGATAGCCGATCCGGGATCTCACACCGCAAAAGCACAAAGAGGTCCCCGCTCTCCGCTACCGCTCCTTCGGGGATGACATCGTTGGAATAGGTTTCAGACTTGAGAGCGCTTCACCGGCCAAGCACCGACTGGGGCGATCAAGCCGGCAACAGCGCCTCGTCATGCAGGCGCGTGACAAGACCCGGATCAAGTTTCAGGCGGGTTGCGAGGTCAGCCAGATAGGCCTTTTCGGCAGGGCCTTGTGTATTGATCGCCACCAGCGATGCGGCATAGATTTCAACCGCCAACTCGGGGCTTGTGGCATCGGCAACCACTTGATGAATATCCAAAGGCTTGGATAATTCATCAAACAAAAAGGCCTTTTCGGCATCCGACAAATCGATTTTGGCCAGATGATCAAACAATTTGGCTTTCTCAGCAGCCTCGATTTGACCATCTGCCTTCATGGCAGAGATCATCGCCCGGATGGTCGCCTTGCCAACGGCTTCACGGTCTGACGCATTGCTGGGCAAAAAGGCGCCTTCGGGGGCGGTGTCAGCACCGCTTTGGCCCTGATGCTTCTGATAGGCATTATAGGCAAGGGTGCCTAAAGCGGCCAAACCGCCCAGAGTGGCAGCTTGGCGACCAAACTTGCCAGCCACACCAGACAGCAACAGACCCCCCAACATTCCCGCAGCCCCCGCGCCCAGCGCAATATTTTTGGCATCGGCATCAGTCTTGACGCGATCAAGGCCAGCTTGACCTTCGGTCTTCAAGGCTGCCATCGCCTTGGGCAATTCGCTCTGCAAGGCAGACAGAATTTTGTTGGCGTCAAACATCGTGTCACTCTCCATCTTGGCCGCACATTTGGGCCTGTCACTGTGGCACTAGATTGGGGGTGGAGAGGCACAGCACAAGGGCATGCTCACGAACAGTTGCTCAAAACCCCGCGCTATTGTATCACCCCCCAGCTTTGGCCCAGATGGCCAAACGCGGATGACCCACACGTCACCCCAAGCCGCAATAGCTCAGTCGGTAGAGCACATCATTCGTAATGATGGGGTCGCAGGTTCGAATCCTGTTTGCGGCACCAGTTTTTTCAATGACTTAGACACATATTCAGTCATCTAATTCTTTTTTGCTCATCACCTGCTCATCACGGCGGGGATTTTCAATTGTATGCATTCCCTGTGCATCTTGATGAATTAGGGTATTGTACAGTGTATGACTGCCGACGACGCCCATCGAAATTTAGCATCACTTGAACCTATAGATCAGGCTTTACGGCGGTCCAATCACAATTTGGGCCAATGGGAAAAGACTTACGAAGCTGAGCTCATGCTAGGCTGGATTACTTACAGGTTCGAGCACCACCACTGGCAATTGGCATGTCGAAAGCGAGCAACCCCGCCACATGAGCCGCATATGGGCGCGCAACTAACCACTTGGGTCACTTTTATTCGCGCCTCTCATCCTGAAAGGGACATGGATGTTTGGACCGCCGCGGAAATCTGCGATGCGCTGGATTTCAATTGGCACAAAATCCCGCCTGATGAGATGGAAGACGCGCTTTTGAAGGTCGAATGGATTGTCGACACCCTTGATGATGATCGCCTGATGACGCAGTTTCCGATGCGTCCAAACCCACGCAATTACCTTAGAAACCAGATCCGTTCGGCGCGGCATCGCTTCAAGGAAGACCTTTCCGAGGGCACAATTAGCTTAGCAAAGCGAGGCCCAGGAAGGCCCCCAGAAAAACTAGACGCCAAAATTGAGGCCATGGCCCTCCTGGCAATTGAGCACTTGAAGGAAGGCAAAACCCTTGCAGAAGCGGTGAAGCCGTCCCTTGGAAAGCTGGAGGGACCACAGCGCAATCAAATGCGGGAAAGGTTGAGACGAGCAATTGTGAAGCTTCAGAAGGAGCAATCCTAAGTGCCTGCTTTTCTTGGAGCTTGATTCATGTGTGATCCGTGAGATCAATTATCGTGACCTTTTCCCACTATTATCGTGGATATTCATTCGCATCCTATCTCCACTACCGAGATGGGTCGGTGGCTATGGAGTGGAAAAATGGAAAAGCTGTTTTCAATCGTCGAAGCCGCAGAGCTTCTCGGGGTTTCCCCATCATTTCTCAACAAGGCTCGCATGCTGGGCAGCGGGCAAGTTTATGTGAAGATTGGCCGAAACGTAGGCTATACTTCTCGCGACCTCGAAGCCTACGTCGAGAGCCGCAAGACTGCACACACGGCTCAAAACGCGGCCTAAGCCCTCTTCCAAAACTCAAAAGAAAAAAGCCGCCCACGCAACTAAATGCGGGGCGGACTGGAAAGGTAATCGATGAGCAAAATTATCACTTCGGCGCAAAAAGATAAAGGCCTTCGAGCCGAAATTGAGCGCAATCAGCGAACTGTTGTTGTCATTTCTAAAGAGCACTTTAGTGGTGGCAGCTTCGTCGAAATTCGAATCCACTATCGACCAAGTGGGCCACAAAGCGCACTCAGTCCCACAAAAAAGGGCGTTACAATCCCAATTGGGAAGGCGGACTCGATCGCTTGCGCGATAAAGGCGATAGCTGGAGAGCCGGCAGAGTTATTGATCAACCCACAATGATCCAAGCCTTATTCAGCCCCCCAGTCACCACTGGGGGGCTGATTTCGGCAGTCTCCTAAAGAGGGCGCTCCAGCGCACAAAAATCATGGGCAGAATTACCAAAAAGGGCAGATCGCGGCAGGTGGGTAGTTTTACCATGCTTCCGCATGATCTCATTGATTCAGAGGCATTTGCTTCCCTAAAGCCCGCGGAAGTCTCTGTGCTTCTTCGTCTGATGAGAATCTACAATGGGCGTAACAATGGTCATATCGCAGCGAGTGTTAGGCAGCTCGCGGATTGGTGCAATATAAACAAAGATACAGCCACTAAAGCTATCAGCGCATTGGTTGCATTTGGCTTCATTGAATTGGCCCAGGGGTCCTCGTTCCATTTCAAATTGCGACGAGCGGCCGAATATCGTTTGACTTGCCACAAGTGCGATCGAACCGGAGCGCTTCCAACTAGGGGCTGGAAGAAAGTTGTGGGGGATAAAGCGCAAGTGAGAAAACAAGAGCCATTGGCCCATGGCTAAATCTAGATGTGTCTGATTTGAGGGGACTGAGGCTTGGGATAAGCGGCCATTTCAGTCCCCTGGTTTCGGACCATAGGTCCACTAAGGGGCCATCACTGTCCCCTATTTTCGGACAGAGTTGGCCTGAAATCGGACTGTGCTTTGGATCGGTCAAAAGTGACAACATCTATCGCACGATCAGCACCTTTAAGCGGAGTCCTTAACTTATGGAGACAACCCAAAAGCGGAACCCATCACTCGAACTTGGGCCGAAGCAAGCTGCCTATTGGTTGGGCGTGTCGGTGCGGACTATGGAAGACTGGCGGGCCCGCGGTGAGGGCCCGCCATACTACAAGGTTGGTGGTGCTATTCGATATTCAATCGCCGAACTTGAAGCTTGGTTTGAAGGCCGACGTGTCATTCCTGAAAGGCCTTACGGCCCCAAAATGCTAACTGGCAGAAACTGTCGGCGAATAGCCAAAACGCTGGGTCCTTCCTCGCAATCTAGAAATACGGACGCTTGAACGGCACGCTTTTTCTAGTGTGTTTCCGCCGCGAAATGCGTACATAGAAATGCGTACATAGAAATGCGTACACTCGGATAGCAGCGGTCCAATGCAGGCAGTCTTTCCCTTGTCTATTGGCAGACAATCACATCTCCGCGCCATTTATAGACAGGGAGAAAAAACTCCCGCATAGGTAAGCCATTGGCGATTTAGATGTATTCAGGGGGAACGAATGGCAGGTCCGGTCAAGGCAGCGGGTGCGGCGCGCGGGGCGGCAAAGGGCGGTGATCTTGGTTTTGAGGCTGAGCTTTTCAAGGCGGCCGACAAGCTGCGCGGCAATATGGAGCCGTCGGATTATAAGCATGTCGCGCTCGGTCTGATCTTCCTCAAGCATATCTCGGACAGTTTCGAGGCCAAGCGTGCAGAATTGTTGGCAGATTATCCAGATGGTGCCGAAGATCGCGACGAATATGCGGCCGACAATGTGTTCTGGGTGCCACCCACGGCGCGATGGTCGCACCTACAAGCAAACGCCAAGTCGCCCTCGATCGGCAAAATGATCGATGAGGCGATGTTTGCGATCGAGAAAGACAATGACAATCTGAAAGGCGTCTTGCCCAAGGATTACGCGCGTCCATCGCTGAATGCGGTCATGCTGGGTGAGCTGATCGACCTGATTTCAAACATTGCGCTTGGTGCCCAGAAGGGCGAGGCACGCGATATTCTTGGCCGCGTTTATGAGTATTTCCTAGGCCAGTTCGCAGGCTCAGAAGGCAAGCGTGGCGGTGAATTCTATACGCCCCGCTCAGTCGTGCGGGTCATGGTAGAGATGATTGAGCCATTCAAAGGTCGCGTTTATGACCCTTGTTGCGGCTCTGGCGGTATGTTTGTTCAATCTGAGAGCTTCGCGCGAGAGCATGAAGGCCGCATTGGTGACATTGCCGTCTATGGCCAAGAGTCGAATTACACGACGTGGCGGCTCTGTAAGATGAACCTTGCCGTGCGGGGCATTGATGCAGACATCAAATGGAACAGTGAAGGCAGCTTCCACAAAGACGAACTGCGCGACTTAAAAGCCGACTTCATCCTCGCCAACCCGCCCTTCAACATTTCCGATTGGGGCGGCGACCGCCTGCAAGAAGACGTTCGTTGGAAGTATGGCATCCCGCCTGCCGGCAACGCCAACTTTGCGTGGGTTCAGCACATCGTCCATCACTTATCGCCAACGGGCGTTGCGGGCGTCGTTCTTGCCAATGGGTCGATGTCATCGACGCAGAATAACGAGGGCGCAATCCGTCAGGCGCTGATCGAAGGCGTGAATGGTGCGCCAGGCGTGGTGGATTGCATGGTCGCACTGCCGGGCCAGCTATTCTATTCCACCCAAATTCCTGTCTGCCTCTGGTTCCTGGCACGCGACAAATCTAATGGCGTCGCCCGAAATGCCAAACTGCGGGATCGGCGCGGAGAGATTCTGTTCATCGACGCCCGCAAACTGGGCCATATGGTAGATCGCACCCGTAAAGAGTTTTCAGACGCGGATATCGAAAAGATCACGCGCGCCTATCACGCATGGCGCGGTGAGGCCGACGCTGGGGTGTATGAGGATGAACCGGGCTTCTGCAAGGCAGCGACCTTGGAGGAGATCAAGGGCCACGGCTATGTGCTGACGCCTGGGCGGTATGTTGGCGCGGCGGATGTTGAGGATGATGAAGTGCCATTTGTGGAGCGATTTGCCACCTTGCGGGCGAAGCTTGATGATCAGTTCAATACGGCCAGCGGGCTAACCGAGACAATCCGCTTAAAGTTGGCGGGGCTAGTGCTCGATGCCTAGTCGCGCTTTGAGAGATTATGTTGACCTTCAGCGGGGCAATACCTACAAAGGCACTCTTCTTGGTTTGCCGGGGCCTAAGCTGCTGGGGCTAGGCTCGATCCAACGAAACGGCGGCTTCAAGGGTGGCAGCCTTAAATCCTACGGTGGCGAATCTGACGCAAGAATCTTGCTAAGGCCTGGTGACGTCTACGTTTCACTAAAAGACGTGACCCAATCTGCTGATTTGCTGGGCGCTGTTGCTAGAGTTCCGCATGAAGTCGAACAAGGGCGGTTAACCCAAGATACAGTGAAGTTAGAGTTCAAAGATGGCGCACCAATTAGCCTGATTTATTGGGTGCTCAGAAGCCCTGAATATCGCGGTTTTTGTCGATCGTTCGCAACTGGAACAACAAATCTTGGACTGCCGCGCGAAGATTTTCTCGCTTACCTTATTCCAGATCCAACGCCGGCGCGTCTCCAGATGGTTGCAGTTTTGGATGCCCTGGAAGACAAAATCGAGGTGAACCGGCGGATGAATGAGACGCTAGAGGCGATGGCGCGGGCGATCTTCAAGGATTGGTTCGTCGATTTCGGCCCGACCCGCGCCAAAATGGAAGGCCGCGCACCCTACCTAGCACCGGACATCTGGTCCCTCTTCCCCGACCGCCTCGACGACGAAGGCAAGCCGGAGGGGTGGGTTGTAACACAACTGGACAAGCTACTCAGTGTGCTCGAAACAGGTGGTAGGCCAAAGGGCGGCGTATCTTCTTACCGTTACGGCGTGCCTAGTGTCGGAGCCGAGAGCATAACTAGACTTGGAGAGTTCGACTTCGGCAAGACAAAATACGTACCTGAGGAATTTTTCAACTCAATGAAAAAAGGGCATGTCCAGTCTCGCGACGTGCTGCTGTACAAAGATGGCGGCAAGCCGGGTTTGTTTGAACCCCACGTAACTCTGTTTGGCGATGACTTCCCGTTCCCACGCTTCGCAATTAACGAGCACGTCTACCGCATTCGAGTCCAGGAGGATTTTGGCCAGAACTGCTTGTATTTCTGGCTTTCGACTGAGGCAGCTAAGGCGGAAATGCGCATCAAGGGCACCGGCGTTGCAATTCCCGGCTTGAACTCAACGCAAGTTCGGTCGCTTTCAGTCATCATCCCGAGCGATGGACTTGCGAAGCGACTGGACAGAATTTTAGAGCCGTTCGTGACCCGAGTTCTTGCGAACTGTAATGAAGCTCGAACGCTTGCCACCACTCGCGACTTCCTACTTCCAAAGCTCATGTCGGGCGAAGTTCGCGTCAAAGACGCCGAAGCTATGGCGGAGGAAGTTCTATGACATGGGAGTTTCTGAATCCCCAGGCATTCTGGGGCTTAGTTGGTGTGGTCGTCGGGTCAATTTTAACTACCGCCAAAGACGTCTTCCTTGATCGCACCAAGCAAAAGCGGGATCGACAATACGCGGCAGTCAGGCTTGTCGTGATTTTAGAGCTGTACGCCGAGGCCTGTCACGATACGGCCTCGGATGGAGGCGAAATGGTGTCCAATGACGCCGGCTGGGAAGAGCGCGAAACAATGGTATCAAAACCCGTTCTAGATTCCTTTCCTGACGATATTGAATGGAAGGCGCTCAAAAGCGATCTCACTTATCGAGTTTTGAGATTTCCAGTTCTGATTGCTGAAAATGAACGAGCTATCAGTTACGCTTTTGACGAAATTGCGGGTCCACCTGACTACGATGAAGGATTCGATGAACGGCAAAAGCGCTATGCACAACTCGGGTTGGAGGCACTTAAACTTGCGAAGGAATTGCGCGCCGAAGTCAATTTACCCGAGCAGGCAGCCGATGGGCTGAGTAGGGAACTCCAATCGATTAAGAACCGCATCGAACAAAATTAGATCAATATGCAGGCGACGAATGCGCATTTGGTATTGAGCACAGAAGCCACGGGACCGTAATGATCTATCTTCCTAAAGCCGCCATCGAACAATTGGTCCTCGACCAACTCAAGACCCTTGGCTGTTCGATCGCTGCCGAAACCGAGATTGGTCCTGACTATAGGATGCCCGAGCATGGTGCCTATGCCGATTTCCTTCTCCCCATGTTGATGGAGGGCGAAGTCCGAGTGAAGGAAGCCGAAAAGTTTGTTGGGGATGCCCAATGAGCCCTTTGCGCGATGCATTTCGAAAGGAAGCCGGACGAATTTGGCGCGACAAGGCCAAAGCAGAGAGCCTTGGTTTGCAATTGAACGAGGAAACAATAACAGAAACAATCCTGTTCCACCTCGCGAAGCAATTTCAGGGTGGCGATTTATCCGTCACTCCATTTACCAAACCTCAAGAGAAAGCGAATGGCGCGGATTGGGAAATGTGGTTCATGGACGGTTCGAAAGCCGTCGGGCTGCGCGTTCAAGCAAAGCGACTTTTTGCAAAAAATGGCTACGCTTCACTAACGCCTAACGGACCTCAAACGAAAACCTTGATTTCACAATCATCGGATTGCTATCCGGTATTCGTCCTCTACAACGACCGAGCGACCTATAAGCTGAAGAGGCCGGTCTGCGGATGCAAGAGCTATCGCGGCCTCAGTTACCTCGGCTGCACACTGGCATCTGCATACTCAGTGAAGCATTTGAAAGAATGTAATCCAACCACTCTTAACCCTATATGCATCCCTTGGCATTGCATACTTTGCCCTGTCCGTTCCAAACCTTCACCAAGCTTGCCAGAAGTCGTCGCAGGTTCGATTAACGCGCGCGCCATTGGCGACGGCAAGTTGGCGGATCCAGCTGAACAGCGCTGCAATGTTATTTCGACGCCAAATTTGTTTAGAGCTCACCTAGAAAATGTAGCAAATACAGATAGATCAGTTTATTCAGCGGTTTCCGCCATGGATGAGCACAACGCAAGACTTGAAAGATATCTTGAGGAGCGAGAGCTAACTGGTGCCTTGCTCATTTCTCGGAAAGGCAGAGACTAATGGCCTATCTGTCTGAAGCCGCCATCGAACAATTGGTGATGGAACAGCTTATCGGCCTTGGTTATGCGACCACAACCGACACCCAAATTGGCCCCGACGGTAAGGCATCGGAGCGTGAGTCCTACGCTGATGTGGTGCTCACTCAACGCCTGACAGCGGCCATCGAAAGGCTTAACCCAACAATCCCAGCCGAGGCGCGCGGCGATGCCCTGCGCAAGGTGTTGGCCACCGACAAGCCCTCACTCGTCGAAGAGAACCGCCGACTACATAAGCTGATGGTCGAAGGTGTCGATGTCGAGTTTTATGGTGAGGATGGCACGATCCGGGGCGACAAGGTTCGTTTGATCGATTTCGATGATTGGGCGGCCAATGACTGGCTGGCAAGCAGCCAATTCACCGTGATTGAGAATGGCGTGAACCGTCGGCCAGACGTTGTTATCTTCATCAATGGCCTGCCACTTGGCGTGATTGAATTGAAGGCACCAGGCGGAGAAAGCGCAACGCTGGCCGGGGCGCATAACCAGCTTCAGACCTACAAGGCGCAAATCCCGTCGCTGTTTCGAACAAACGCGGTGCTTGTCACCTCCGATGGCATCACGGCACGCGTGGGGTCACTGACGGCAGACGAAGAGCGTTTCATGCCTTGGCGGACAACAGATGGGAGTTCGATTGCCGCCAAGGGGCAACCCGAACTCAGTATCCTTGTCGAGGGTGTGTTTGAACCTCGACGCTTTCTCGACCTGGTGCGGGACTTTACTGTTTTCGGCGAGACCGAGACCGGCTTGGCAAAGGTCATCGCAGGATATCACCAGTTTCACGCGGTCAAGCGCGCGGTTGATTCAACCATTCGCGCATTGGCGGTCAATTCAGCCAGTGGCTACAATTCACCCTATGGCGGCATGCAAGAAGACCCCGCCGTTTTTGGCTTACCCAGCGTGTCAAGTTATCCGCGTGGCGACAAACGGATCGGCGTGATTTGGCATACCCAAGGCTCAGGAAAAAGCTTGCTGATGGCCTTTTATGCCGGCCAACTTGTCCGCCATCCCGAATTGGCGAACCCGACGATCATTGTGATCACAGACCGCAATGATCTAGACGATCAATTATTTAGTACGTTTGCCATGTGCCGGGATTTGATCCGGCAAACACCCATTCAGGCCGATAGCCGAGAGCACTTACAGGCCGCGCTAAGCCGCGCCTCAGGCGGCGTGATCTTTACGACAATCCAGAAATTCTCCCCGGCGACGGGCGAGACCGACTATCCGCTTTTGTCGGATCGCAGAAACATCGTCGTGATCGCAGATGAGGCACATCGAAGCCAATATGGGTTTAAGGCGCGAATTGAGCAGAAGACGGGCGTGATCGCTTATGGCTTTGCGAAATATCTGCGCGATGCACTGCCCAACGCCTCCTTCATCGGCTTTACCGGCACACCAATCGAGAAAGACGATGTGAATACGCCCCAAGTTTTTGGGGAGTATATTGACGTCTACGATATCAGCCGCGCCGTCGAGGATGGGGCGACGGTCCCCATCTATTATGAAAGCCGTCTGGCTCGCATTGAAATTCCCGAAGAAGAAAAGCCCAAGATCGACCTTGAGATCGAGGAGCTGACAGAAGACGAAGCTATAACCGAGCAAGAGCGTATCAAGCGCAAATGGGCGACCGTGGAGGCTCTCGTCGGCTCTGAAAACCGACTGGCTATGGTGGCAGCCGACTTGGTGCAGCACTTTGAAGATCGCGTCGCGGCGATGGAAGGCAAGGCCATGGTCGTCTGCATGAGCCGGCGGATCTGTGTGGCGCTCTATCATCAGATCGTAGCACTTCGGCCTGATTGGCACAGCGACGACGATGCCGAAGGCATGATCAAGATTGTCATGACCGGCTCGGCCTCTGATCCCCAGGATTGGCAAGCCCACATTGGAACTAAATCCCGACGTGACCTTTTGGCAAAGCGTGCGAAAAATCCGAAGGACAGCCTCAAGCTCGTGATTGTGCGCGACATGTGGCTGACCGGATTTGACGCGCCATCCATGCACACCATGTATATCGACAAGCCGATGAAGGGCCACGGGCTGATGCAAGCCATTGCCCGGGTCAATCGCGTTTTCCGTGATAAACCCGCAGGCCTCGTCGTTGACTATATCGGCATCGCGCAAAATCTGAAGAATGCGCTGGGCCAGTATTCTGGACCCGACCAGAAGCAGGCAGGGATTGATGAAGCAGAGGCAATTGCCCTTCTGATCGAGAAATATGAAGTCGTGAAATCCATGTATCACGGCTTCGACTACGCCCGTGGTCTGGCAGGTACACCGCACGAGCGACTGGTGGTCCTGGCTGAAGCGATCGAATGGATATTGACGCTGCAGCATGATGCGGCCGCCAAGCAAACCAATGAAGAGGGCAAGCGACGGGAGAACCGGCGTTATCAAGACTCTGTTCTGGCGCTTTCAAAGGCGTTTGCATTGACTTCAGCGACCGATGAGGCGCGAGGAATTCGAGATGAGATTGGCTTCTTCCAGACAGTGCGCGCGGCACTCGTTAAGTCTGCAGGCGGCGGGGGAAAAAGCTCTGCAGATCGGGAGTTTGCCATTCAGCAAATCCTCGACCGCGCCGTTGTTTCAACAGAGATCGTAGATATTCTGGCCGCGGCCGGAATCTCCACTCCCGATATTTCAATTCTATCCGATGAGTTCCTTGCGGAGATCCAGCAACTCGAAAAGAAGAACCTCGCGCTGGAGACCTTGCGCAAATTGCTCAATGACGAAATCCGCTCCCGTACCCGGACCAACGTTGTTGAAACCCAGAGGTTTTCTGAACGGCTGGAAGCTGCGATCGGCCGATACCACAACAACGCCATCAGCACGGTTGAAGTTCTCCAAGAACTCATCGAGATCGCACGCGAGATACGCGAGGCTCGAGCCAGGGGCAAAGAAGAAGGACTCTCAGACGAGGAGATCGCATTCTATGATGCTCTGGCCGCCAATGAGAGTGCGGCGCAGATTATGGGGAGCGACGCGCTTAAGGTCATCGCCCACGAATTGCTGATGAGCCTGAAGGATAGCTCGACAACCGACTGGGCCAAGCGCGAGGCGGCGAGAGCTCGCATGCGCGTGCTCGTGAAGCGTATCCTTCGAAAGTATGGCTATCCACCCGATCTGCAGGACGGAGCTGTCCAAACTGTACTGCGACAGGCGGAAGAGTTAGCCGCCAGTGGGCGATTGTGAGTGCTCGCACGGGCTGCGAAGTCAGCGGCCTCCACTTAATCGCATACGAGTTAACTTGAGATGCGGTCTAGGAGCCTTAGAGCCCACCCCATCAAATTTATTATATAAAGCTCAAACAGTCGGACCTGAGCTTTAGTATTGCTTCGTCCATCTCCATAATGTCCTCAAGCAAAATCCAACTCATTTTGGCCGGACGGCCTTCCACGATCGGAATACCGTCGCAACGCCCCACTTATTGAAGTTAGGACATATCCCACTCCAGACTGATTTCCGCCGAAAAACGGGTTCCTTTCACGTAGCCGTGCGGCCTCATATCTAAGATATTCCTCAAACTTTGCCACGGCAATTGCGGTCTCTCTCGGCGTCGCAAAGTTCCGTTGGCTCTCGCGTTGGATTATATCACCTAAGTCTTCTGCCACTTTTTTCTCAGTAATAGGGGTCACAGGCAACACACCGTATAAGTATTCAAGTCTTTCAGAGAGCACCCGGAGATGTATAAAACCTGATGCCTGAATCTTAATGCATTCATCTTCTGTGACCTCTGTGTAATTAAAATCGTCCGCTCCAATTAGTTGCTTTCTCAAGAGATAGTTGATGCCATGCAAGACGGTTTCGCGGGGGTACCCAAGTCTTTCCACTTCATCGCAGACACTTGCCACTCCAAAATATCCTTCGAGTCCAAGCGGGCCTTGGCGCTTTCTGTTCAAGCTCAAATAATAGAGAATTTCACACAATAGAAAGTTGTCTGCGCGATCCCAGCTTTCCTCGAAGTGAAAGATGTTATGAATGTACCCTGAGCGTTCACTGAAGAACCGATAATCGGTCCGCATCAGAATTCGAATAATATGGTATTCCGCAAGCGGAAACTCCCGGTCGCCCAGGACATTCGATGTGATTACATCAGATGTGATGTGGCCCGAAGTCACAATGCTAGAAAACATTTCTAGTGCGCGACGTACGTCGCTTCCCGATAATGCTTCTAATACTCGAGCTATATTTCTGCGGTTAATGAAAATCTCTCGATAGAGTTGATACAAAAAGGTTCCGAGAGAACTCGTCGGAACAATCATGCGATAGCCATTTTCAAGATAGTATTCCTGTGTATCCGGCGAATTAGCTGCGAGATACTCAATGCCTAACTCAAGGCGCCTTTTCACAACGTCGATAAAGCGCGGCGGTGAAATGTGGAACGCAATACCAGCACGAAAGGTATCCAGCGGTGGTTTGTTTTTGTGGCGCTCGTAGGTCTCGTCGCGCATTTGCAAGATCACAAAGGCTCGTGTTTTACCCATAAACCAAAGCGCTAATTGAAAGGCGTCAAGTTGGCTACTTAGATCGAGGCGATCCACATTATCCATGACAACAATAAGATTCGACCTCTTAACACCGCCGATATAACTTCCAAGTCCCTCGGTAAAAGTTAACACATCGGACTGCCAGGCTGCCAAGTCGAGCGCGCGCTGTTTATTAGAGTCTGCATCGCTGACTGTTTTCAAAGCAGCGTAAATACCTTTGCGCGATTGAATTTTGTGTGAGAATATTCCTCGGAGCGTATTTTCACTATACAAATCAATGTCGGAGTTCTCTTTCTCGAAACTTGAAATGAACTGCTCGCAAAGCCAGTTTTCTGCGCCTTTCAGATTTGGCGGCCCCTCGTTAAAGTCGACGAAAGCCCATACGCTTCGCTCTTGCAACTCTGGCGGTTGCAGTACCTCACGGTATCGCCGAATAAACAACGACTTGCCAGCACCAACGCCACCTTGAACGATTTGTAGCTGGCCAGAAGGTGGGCGCTCGTTATCAAAGGCTTTGATTGCCTGTGTAAGCTGGGGTTCGTCCCCCTTGGTGGTCCGAAGTGCTTGAACTATGGTGTCTCGGCGTGCTGATACACGATCCTTTAGCAACGACTCTAACACTCGGTCATAATCTGTAGTCTCTGTAGATGAGACGTAGGCATATTTTGCAATTTCGCGTACATCTGATTGTGCGCTAGATGAAAAAAATCGCCTGAGTATCGGCGAAAGGTCAGCGGCAAATGAGTTAAGAGGCCGCTTTGCGTTAAGAAGAGCTTGGCCGCCAATAAAACTATATGGCCGATAAGCACGACCGATAACAAGATTCTGTCGAATCAACTCAAAATCCGTTTGCAACTTGCTTTCGCCGCAAATGGCTCGTAACTCATTTAAAGCTACGGAACCCGGCCGGATGTCGTCAACGACGAGCCTGAGCACCGGCTCAGCATCCCAGTAGCCGGCAAGCAGTTCGTTACCGTTTGTTGCCAGCACAACCGAGCAAGGATTCAATCCATGTGGGTACGAGGAGTTCAGATGCCTTGCGTATAAGCAGGCCTCACGATATCCGACATTCGCATCAATACTGGGAGCTTTTACCTCTACAATTAGGAGGGGGTAGCCACAAATCCAAACTGAATAGTCAGGGTAATATCCTGACTTCTTCCCCGCTTGCTTGTCCAGCTGAGAAGGAGCCAAATACCCTTTCGTTTTTACATTTGAGCTGTCAATTCCAAGAAAGTCAGTTGCGCAAAGCAATGGGTAAACGATTTTTTGCTCAACGTCACTTTCAGTTTCAGCTTCCACTGACCGTGCTGGGCCCATGTCGCGATTCCATTCTACCATCTGATCATTACGAAATCAGCACTGACGCCAAAAGCTGTGTACTAGGAATATCAGAACAGCGTCTGGTTGCAAGACCGAGCAACAAGGCGGATTCTGTCTTTTCTATAGGGCAGTTGCCCGCCGTTAGGTGCGGCCAGAAATTTCCTGATGGTGACACGTTAATTAGCTGCCGGCTTAATTGTATTAATCTAGTATTTGCTAGACTGATCCTCCTAAAATTCTTAAAAACGGATGTCTTAAATTTAAGTGTTACGTGAATTTCACCCTTGGCGGAAAGCCAAGCGATTTCAACGCTCACTGTTTAGCGGGACGACTTCGGCTTGCGGCTGACTTACAAGCGCAACAAACTTCTCACTCGCCGCCTTTGTCGCCTCCCGCTGGGCCTTTTCTGCGATGTGGGCATACCGAGCGGTGGTCGCAGGTTGAGTGTGGCCGAGCGCCTTTCCTATAACGGCTAGAGGGGTGCCTGTCGAAATCATAACAGACGCGAGCGTGTGGCGAAGGTCATGAATCCTGACGCCTTCAAGTTTCGCATACTTCTTGATCCATTCCCAAGGACGCTTGAGATCGCGACGAGGAGCGGTGAGCGACGCGCCAGGAAACAAGTGACGGAGGAATGGGCTTTTCGCGCGCATGTCTTTCAGAACTTCGAGAGAGACACCCTCGAGCTCTAAGCGGTGGGTCTTCTTTTGCTTGGTGTGCGAACTGGGCTTGGTCCATACACCGGCCTCAAGATCAAACTGATCCCATGTCGCCTCCAGGACTTCTCGTAGGCGAGCACCTGTGAACAGCAAAAGACGAAACGCGTTTGCAACGAGCTGATCTTCATAAGCGTCACACGCGACCAGAAAACGCCTGATCTCGTCGTCGCTCAAATACCTTTCTCGCTTATCCTCTGGGAGAGATTTTACCGCACTCGCTGGGTTATCAGTACGCCAGCCATTCTCAAGCGCGAGCGACATAGCTTTGCTCACCACCGCCAAGACTCTATTGGCTTGATATCTGCCGGCGTTTTTTGGAACAGAAGCTTCAATATCCCGTTGCTCTTCGGCACCCAGCTTCTCAGCCTTTTTTAGTTTCCGCGCCCTTTTGAGCTTTCGCTGGACAAGCTTTTCGCGAACCTCAACCAACACGGCCGCATGAAGTCGCCTGAGGTCTGACGGAGCGACATCGGCGACCTTCATCGAGCCGATATGTTGTTTCACATAAAGTCGGAATGCCACTTCGGCACCTTCAATCGTCGAAGCCCTCAAGCCGACTGACGGGGCATACACATCGAGATAGTACTCAAAAAGCTGATTGACTGTCTCCGCCCGCCTCGCCTTTCGCCGCTCTACCGCTGGGTCGGCTCCGGTACGTGCTGTGACCTCAGCAAGAATTTTTTTGGCGGCCAGTTTGCCTTGGTCTGCTGATAGGGTCCCATACTGACCAAGGACTATTTCGCGCTGGGGTGCCGCTCTTCCACCAGCGCCAGGCCGATAGCGGACGATAAATGACTTGCGGCCGGTTTTCTCAACTCGGACACCAAAACCTTTGAGCTGATCATCCCAGTAGACGACCCGCTTGAAACTGTCAGGCTCAAGCTCGTCGATGTTGCGCTTGTTCAAGCGTATGACTTTCTTGGCCATGATAGCGCACCCCGGAAAAGAACAATTTTCTGCTCATCACCAAGCCGGTGTGCTAATCACTTGCTCATCACCGTGAAAGAAATGAAAACCAGCTCTCAGGAAAGACTGTATCATAAAACATCATAATTACAACGATTAAAGAACGACGGGGAATGCCAATAAATCGAAGAGAAGTCACAATCATCTCATTCGTAATGATGGGGTCGCAGGTTCGAATCCTGTTTGCGGCACCAGTTTTTCCACCAGAGTTACATCAATGGTGCGCAGAGTATGGCTTCTGGCGAACGATTAATGATGATTTGAGCTACTAGCTCAGCAGCAGGACAGAACGAGCAAGCTAGCTGGTACGGCGTAATCCGCCAAGGATTCTGAATCGCAGTCGGTTATTTCAATTCAACGCCCCAAGAGAGATACTATCCCGCCCATAGCAGTGCATGCAGGGATAGATAATAGCAGGACAAGGCCAAGAGATATCCAGGTAGCGCTGGCAGCCTTTCCCAGATTGGGTCGTGTTTTCTCGGTGATGTCATTGGCCAAAGAAAAGCCAAAGCCAGTCACAAACAAGATAATAATATGAGCAAACCAGCCGCCGATGGCCCATTCCATCAGCGTGGCTGAACTATTCATACCGATACTGATGCTGAGCGTCAGAGCCAGCATAATAGCAAGATTGCCCCAGATGATTTGAGCGCGCAGCGAGAGCTTTCCCATGTTCAGGCAACTTTTTCGCGTAGGCGACGTTCGATTTCAGGATCTCTGTAAAAGAGATTCATTGTGTCAAACGGAATAATCCGGCCATCCTTGTGAACGATATGAATACAGGACTTCTTCACACCACGGACGTCAAAATTATGCGCATCATAAAATTGCATCACGATAACGCGGAAGACGTTATCATAACTGAGTTGATCGGTCTGGATATCGGGTAGGCAGCACAGGATCGACTGGATGTTTTCTTGAGCCGACTGGGGCGTGCTGCCTGTGGAAAACAATTGATAGAGTTTTTCCCGAACTGCCGGTATCTCTTCAAAATTCACTGTATTGGGGGTCGTGGACAGAAGTTCTTCCGGGCTGAAATAGCGTGTCAATGGCAAGACTTCGCCCCCAAGCTTCAATGCATATCCCATCATGATTGCATCGGGATGACACGGAACAGGAATTAGGTCCTCACCCGCAAAGACGGATGTCTGGTCCAAAATGGATTGACGCACTTCGGCGAGGGTAATGCGGTCACGGGCTGGATCGAAGCCGCTTAAACGGCCAGCAATTTGGGTGGGTTGGAAGGTCACTCCGCGCACACAGGGCTGGGTCAAGCCGAAATCAATGATCTTGCCGATCTCGTCGGTATTAAGGCCCTTTTGGAGTGTCACGACCAAAGTAGTGGAGATATTGTAGGCATTGAGATGGGCCAGTGCCTGCGCGCGCACCTGACGCAAATCCTCCCCCCGAAGAGTTTGCAAAGCCCCAGCCTCGAAAGAATCAAACTGCAAATAGACTTCGATCCGCGGCATATAGCTTGCCAGTCGGGCGACAAAGTCTTCATCGCGGGCCAAACGCACACCATTGGTATTGATCATCAAATGGCGGATCGGGCGGGCTTTTGCCATATCCATGACAGCGAAGAAATCAGGGTGCAACGTGGGCTCACCGCCGCTAAGTTGCACAACATCAGGCTCACCCTCGCTGGCCACAACGATATCCAGCATTCTTTCTATTTCAGCGAGGGTCCGGTGCCGACCATGACTAGGACTTGATTCGGCATAACACGTCGGACAAGTCAGGTTGCAGCGATCCGTCAGCTCAACCACCGTCACACAAGAGTGCTGTTCATGGTCGCTACATAGGCCACAATCATAAGGACAACCAAGCGCAACAGGCATGGCGAATTTGCGCGGCATGTCCCCGGGCTTCAGGAATTCGCGTGACTTACGATAATAGTCGATATCCGTGGAGATGAGTACCTTCTGTCGGCCATGCTCTCGACAATGCTTGAGCATGAATACCTTGTTGTCCTGAAAGATGATCTTCGCCTCAACTTTAGTGAAGCAGGTCGAACAAACGCTATTGGTCAATTCATAAAAGAGATAATCACGTGTTGCCATCATTTGCCGCCGATCGAGTAGTTGGGCGTAGGAATACCCACATATAGTAAGTCAAAGTCAGCAGGCAGGCAATTTGGATCGCCGATAGGCCAAAAGGCATAACGAGGCTGTTTGGTTTCATGAAGTCGGCGACCAGTCGCCAGCCGAGATAGAAACTCATGAATAGGCCGAACAAGTGGCCTTCCGGCAATGTGAGTCGAGACCGCAGTTGAACAAGTAACAGCCAAATCAGCGCTAGGATGCCGATTTCATAAAGCGGCATCGGGTGGCGCAACACACCATCACCTCCGTCCATCCCGGTTGGCCATGTCGTCGGATGACCCCAGGTACCATCAGACGCGCCCTGCAAAAAGCAGCCGATGCGGCCAATCATCATGCCCAGAATAATGGGCAGGCAGAACAAATCGCCGGTTGAGCGGGAGATTCCCATAACTTTCTTGGCAATCTCAACCCCAATTAAGCCGCCAATTAGCCCCCCGACAATTGTCTTGCTTGCTACCAGAAATGCCAAATTTTCCTGCGTTGCCCGTAACTGTTCTGGATGTTCAAGTAGGCCGAGAAGCTTGGAGAGTATCGCCGCTCCTAAAATGCCCCCGACAATTACACCAATGCGTCCTTCGTCGTCCAAGACGTCACCTTGGCGTGCACGCAGATAGCGGTAATAGTGATAGCCCAGAAAATACGACAACATTTCAAAGATTAAGTGGGCTGGGATTGTTAGTGCGCCAAGACTGAATGTCACCGGAAAAGTCATGGCAAGTTTATATCCCATCTCGACCTGCGCGGCACTGCCGCCCCATGAACCACCGATTTCAAAACCCCACAAGGCCTTGGCCAAAAAGGATGCTGAAATCATTTGCATGGGCCGTGGTTTGATTTCAGTCTGGCCGTGATGGCAGGCGCGTCAAGGTCAGCAAGGGATGGGCAGGATGGGTGAAGGTCCAAGTCGTCGGCGCACATTATCATGGCTCGCCAGCGGGGCGACCTTGGCGATGGGGGCAGCGGCCATGACGGGCTGTGGGCCACGCCAGAAGGTCTTGCGACCGCATCTGGTGATTTGGCACGGCTTTCGCGGGGCAGAAAAGGCGGCACTGGAAAAGCTGGCTGCACTGTATTCGAGCCGCTTGAAACCCGGTCAGCGCCCGGTGCGGGCGGTGGCCATTCCCAGCGATGCCATGGCCGACAAGATTTCCGCCTCAGTACCGCGCGGCAAGGGGCCCGACTTGTTCATTTTCGGTCATGATCGTCTGGGCGGTTGGGCCGAAGTGGGCGACACCATCACCCCCCTCGACTTCTTCCTCGATCAGGGCACGAAAGATGCTTTCCTGCCCAATATGTTTGACGCTGTGACTTATCGGGACGCGGTCTGGGCTCTGCCGTTCAATTATAAATCCATCGCACTGCTTTATAACAAGAAGCTGATCGACACGCCGCCACAGACAACCGACGATCTGGTGGCATTGGCCAAAGCCCATACAGATGTGGCGCGGGGTCGCTTTGGTCTTGCCTATGCTTATGATGATTTCTTCCTCCATGCCGCCTTGATGAACGGCTTTGGCGGCGGCGTTTTTGACGCAAATGGTCGCTTGATGCTGGATGATCCGCGCAATATTGCCGCGTCCAATCTGGTGCAGAGCTGGCGGGGCAAGCTTGATCTTCTGCCGGATGACCCCACAAGCTCGCTGGTTGCTTCCTTGTTCAATTCAGGTCGTGCCGCAATGATATTCAACGGCCCGTGGTTTTTAGGCGAGATCGCCCCCGAGATTGAGTTTGGGGCCGCCGTTTTGCCGCGCATCAGCCAAGCCCAAAACCGTCCCATGGCACCCTATATGGCGGTCGAGGCGATTTTTATGTGTGCAGGCACCCATGACCCTGCCGAGGCCTGGGGCTTTGCGCGCTTTCTCACCAGTCTGGAGGCTGCGCGCGTCATGGCAATCGAAGGCGGGGAATTGCCGACCCTCCAAGCAGTCTATGAAACCCCCGAAGTTGCCCGCAATCCAATTGTTCAGGCCTTTAAGGCCCAAGCACTCACAGCAGTCGCCATGCCCAATCTGCCGGAAATGACCATGGTCTGGTCACCCGCCGATAAGGCGATGAAGCGGGTGACCAAGCTGGAAACCACCTCCGAAGCGGCTTGGCAAGACTGCCAGCGTGAGGTTCAAGCCGCCATTGATGCGCTCCATGCCGGTAAGACGGGCTAGTTTCGAGATCTGCTGCATAAGCCGCTCGACTATAGGCCGTTTCAATGGCGTTGGCCTCGTCCACCACCAAATGACGCCGAGTTTCGTACCGATCGAGTGCCAAAGAAAAGGCCGGCCAAAACATAAAGCAGAATGGCCCACAGTGGCAGGCCGGCAAAGATGGGGTCCATGTGACCCTCTGGATCCGAGCCACTATTCCCCAGTCGCGGGCGCAAGGTCAAGTCAAAGTCGGATCGGCTGCCAATTCTCACCTGACACGGTTGTCGAACCGGTTTGCTCACTTTAGCGTGATCGTAAGAAGAGGTGGGTCGGGTCAGTCAAAGGGCCCAGCCAGAGCCTGCGATGAGGGGGAAAAGCATGGACACGCTACAGGCCTCAATGGCCGGTTTGGACTGGATCATCGTGTTTGGCTATCTGGCAGGCATCATTCTGCTGGGATTAATTGCGTCCCGCGGGCAGACCGACGCCAAGGATTACTTCCTCGCATCGCGCGCCGCGACGTGGCCGACCATTGGACTGGCACTGATTGGTTCCAATATTTCGGCAACAACGCTGATTGGTCTGGCCGGGGCTGCCTATACGATCGGGATTTCCGTATTCAATTACGAATGGATGGCCACGGTCATTCTGGCGATTTATTGTATCTTTGTGCTGCCGGCCGTGCTGCGTAGCCAAGTCTACACAATGCCGGAATTTCTTGAGCGGCGTTATTCTGGCTCAATCCGGCTCTACTTCTCCGGCTTGACGATTTTCCTCAATATTGTGGTTGATACCGCGTCGACCCTGTTTGGCGGTGCCATCCTGTTTAAGCTGTTATTCCCCAGTCTGGCATTGTGGGAAATTGCCGCGATTCTGGCGGTCACGGCTGGGCTTTATACGGCTTTGGGTGGTTTGCGCGCCGTGATGGTGACTGAAGTGGTCCAGACTGTGCTTCTCTTGGGGGCCTCGGTGTTCATCGCCTATTTTGCCTTCGACAAAGCCGGTGGTTGGAATCAGGTTATGAGCCAAGTCGATCCTGAAAAACTCAGCCTGATCCGCCCTAATGATGATCCCGGGGTGCCGTGGTTTGGCCTGATCACCGGCGTGCCTCTTTTGGGGTTTTATTTCTGGTGTACCAATCAATTCATGGCCCAGCGGGTGATGAGTGCCAAGACGCTGGACCATGGCCGTTGGGGCAGCCTGTTTGCCGGGGTACTCAAACTACCCATCCTATTTCTGATGGTTCTGCCGGGCACTGCGGCCATTCTGATTTATCCCAATCTGGAAAAGGGTGACATGGTTTATCCGACCCTGATCTTTGATCTTCTGCCTGTTGGCATTGTTGGGATTGTAATCGCGGGGTTTTTGGCCGCCATCATGAGTTCAATTGCCTCAACCTTCAACTCAGCCTCCACGCTGGTGACAATGGACTTTGCCCGCAAACTGGCACCAACCCTCAGCCAGGCAGCTTTGGTGCGCATTGGCAGGATCGCCACTTTGGTGCTGATGGTGCTGTCAATTGCTTGGATACCGGTGATCGAAAAACACGCCGATTCGTTGTGGCAATATATCCAAGCCGTCTTGGCCTATGCCGTACCGCCTATTGTCGCCTTATTCTTAGCGGGCTTGTTCTGGAAGCGGGCGAATGCCACAGGTGCACGCATCGGCCTTGTACTTGGTACCGCAACCGGCATTTATCTCTTCATCGTCATCGCGGTGACTGAAACGCTGAATATGCATTTTCTCATCGCGGCCTGTGTGATTTTCGCGGTTGCCTTGGCAGGCGTGGTGGCTGGTTCATTCTTAGCCCCAGCCCCATCACTTGATCAGATTGAGACCTTGATGTGGAAAAAGGCTGACTATGACGCCGAAACCGCCCATTTGCGCACCCAGCCGCTGTGGCAGAATTACCGGCTACAGGCGCTTGTCTTGATTGGCATCACGGCCGTTCTGGTCTGGGTGTGGCGTTAGGGCCATTTGCCTTCAATGGATGGTTGGGGTTTGTCGTCCCAGCCGACCATTGAGCGCATCTTCCAGCAGGGCGCGCAGCCCACGCCAGGCATCAGCAACAGGTTTTGAGCCTTCGCTTTCCAGATCTGTGATGGTGCGGTCGGCAATGGCCACCGCATCTTCACCATGGGTGTCCACCAAGGCCCAGGCAATCTGGGTTAGGCTGTCGAGGCCAACAAGATCAAGCCGCATGTCGAAGGTCATCCTTTCGACAGGGTCCCCTTCAAGTCGCGTGCCAGTCAGAATGGCCCAGAACATAGGGCATGTGCGCGGCCAGGTTGACCGGCCCGGCAAGAGGTGCCGACCCATCCTGCCGTCTACCCGGCAAAAATGACAAACGCAGGCCTGGTGATCCCAGACCTGCGTTCAGGATTGGAGACTGCCGCTCAAATCAGTCGAGCAGCTCAGATTCCTTGGACCGCTTCTCCAGCATGCGATCAAACATCGACCACACACCATCCTCACCATGCCAGTCGCCCTTGGTCGCGCCCTTTGAATATTCAGTGGCACGGGCCTCAAAGAAATTGGCGTGTTCCACGCCGTTGAGCAGCGGGCTCAACCACGGCAGCGGATGCTCAGTAATGCCGTAAATGGTGGGCAATTCGAGCTGGGACAGACGCCAATCGGCAATATAGCGGATGTAGGACTTGATATCCGCTGGCACCATGCCTTGAACAGGACCCATTTCGAACGCCAGATCGATAAACTTGTCTTCCAGCTTCACCACAGTCTTGCAGCAATCAACGATGTCGTCTTTGACCGAGGCGCTCAATTTGCCGGTCTCACGGGCATAGGTATGGAACAGTTTGACGATGCCCTCGCAATGCAGGCTTTCATCGCGCACAGACCACGACACAATCTGGCCCATCCCCTTCATCTTGTTAAAGCGGGGGAAATTCATCAGCATGGCAAACGAGGCAAATAGCTGCAGGCCTTCGGTAAAGCCGCCAAACATGGCCAAGGTCCGCAGCACATCTTCTTCGGTATCGACGCCAAAATCCTGCATATAGGTATGTTTGTCGCGCATCGCCTCATATTCCATGAAGGCGGAGAATTCCGAATCGGGCATGCCGATGGTTTCCAGCAACAAGGCATAGGCCGCGATATGCACCGTCTCGATATTGGAGAAGGCCGACAGCATCATCTTGATTTCGGTCGGTTTGAATACACGGGCGTAACGCTCCATGTAATTATCATTCACTTCGACGTCGGATTGGGTGAAAAAGCGGAAAATCTGAGTCAACAGATTGCGCTCATTATCATTGAGGCGCGTTGCCCAATCCTTGCAATCCTCACCCAGTGGCACTTCCTCGGGCAACCAGTGGACTTGCTGCTGGCGTTTCCAGAAATCATAGGCCCAGGGATAACGGAACGGTTTGTAGCTGTGCGACGGCGTTACCAGTCCAATCATCTTTCCCTGATCACCAAATGCCATTCTATGCCCCCATATCGTGTGTGTGTTGCGATCTGCGCCCCTAGATATAGATGGCCGCATGGTTAAGACCAGCTTAACAAGATCGGTGAAACACGAAATAGGCTTGGCCTGATTCTCTGGTGTTGTTCACAGACTTTTTTGCAAGATTACGACATCAAGCTCGCGCCCGAACTTCTGGCCAACATGGCGCAGCACCCCGACATGCGCAAAGCCCATCGCCCGGTGAAGGCTGATTGAGGCATGATTGTCGCTGTCACCAATTACCGCCAGCATCTGGCTATAACCCTTGGCAGTACATTGCTGGATCAGCTCACTTAAAAGGGCCCGGCCAATCCCATGGCCCATGGCGTTTTGAGCGACATAAACCGAGTCCTCGACCGTGCAATCATAGGCTGGCCGCTCGCGAAACGGACCAGCATAGGCATATCCCAACACGTGGCCGGTGCCGTCACACGCCACCAACCAAGGGCTGCCGCGCGCCGCAATCTTGACCATCCGCGCGGTCATCTCGCTCAGCGATGGAGGTTCAATCTCAAAAGTGCCAGTGCCCGTTTTGACATGATGCGCATAGATTGCTTGAATGGCAGCCGCATCGTCGAGCGTGGCAGGTCGCAGTGAAACATACATGGCAAAACACTGCCACAGATAGTCGTGGTAACGCAATCACCCAGTGGCGACGGCGCCCCCTGCTACTGATCAGTTTGATCATTCTGAGTTGGATTTGCCTAAATCTCGGCATGGTAGTGGCCGCTTGGATGCGCTCCTATTACGCACCGATTGAACCCGTACCGCGTGCGGCTACCCTTGATTTGCGGCAAGACAAGTCAACGCCGGGTCGCATCATCACCATCATCGCCACCAAGCCGACCCCGTCCAAAGGCGATTTTATCGGCCATTTGTGGCTTGAATGGCCAGACACACCGCCACTGGCAAAGCCTGGCACACGCGAGGCGGGCTATTATGCACATGATCAGCTTGAGGCGATTAGGGCCATGGCCGCCGCCCTCATCCTGCCCTGGGGCGCTGTGACCGGGCAGGACTTCGTCCCCGGCCTGATGAAGGTTGATGATGGCTGGTGGCGGCATTTGCAAGTCCATGTCCGCGTTGATGAGGCCCGCTATCAGGCAGCCCTTGTTGTGGATCGGCGCTGGCGCGGCGAAACACGCTACCGGTTACGCCCGGCCCTGATCGGCCCCGACCGGGGCAAGACCTTTGGCTGTCAGGATTATGTGTTCGATGTCGCACAGGCCTTGGGGCTCGACACCAGCCAGAGAGGCTGGACCGAATTCCCGATGGGCTCATTCCTGCATTTTGCGCGGGTGAATAAGATTGCGATTGTAGGGCAGGTGGAAAAACACTAAGCGCCCGGCCGCCTATTGGCAGGCCAAGCACTCGTCATAATTGGTGGGCGCGCTGCCCGCCATATCAACCACATCCTCGCCCTTTTGGGTTGAGCCTGCGATCTGGGCGCGCTGGACGGACTTCGAGCGGCAATAATACAGGCTCTTGATGCCCTTTTCCCATGCCGTCCAATGCAGCATGTGCAGGTCCCACTTGTCCACATCGCCGGGGATAAAGACGTTCAAGCTCTGGCCCTGGCAGATATAGGGCGTGCGATCCGCCGCCAATTCAATCACCCAACGCTGATCCAGCTCAAATGCGGTCTTATAGACCGACTTTTCCAGATCCGTCAGGCACTCAAGATGCTGGACCGAGCCCTCATTCTCCAAGATCGAGGTCCAGGTCGCATCATTATTGGCACCCTTGCTTTCCAGCAATTTGGCCAGATAGGGATTTTTGACCGAGAACGAGCCCGACAAGGTCTTGTGGGTATAGATATTGGCCGGGATGGGTTCGATCCCGGCGCTGGTCCCGCCGCAGATGATTGAGATTGACGCCGTTGGCGCAATCGCCAGCTTGTGGGTGAAGCGGGCCATCACGCCTTGCTCTGCCGCATCGGGGCAAGGCCCACGCTCTTGTGCCAATTTCACCGACGCTGCATCGGCAGCCTGCCGCACCTGCTTAAAGATGCGCATGTTCCAGCTTTTCGCCATCGCGCTTTCAAATGGAACGCCTTGCGATTGCAGGAAGGAATGCAGCCCCATGATCCCAAGGCCGACTGAGCGCTCCCGGAAGGCCGAATAGGTGGCGCGCTCCATCTCATCAGGTGCCCGCTGGATGAAGTCTTCCAACACATTGTCGAGGAAACGGAACACGTCCTCGATAAAGTTGGGGTCGTCCTTCCATTCCAAATAGGTTTCGGCATTGAGCGAGGACAAGCAACACACGGCAGTGCGGTCCTTGCCCAAATGATCCCGCCCCGTGTGCAGCATGATTTCGCTGCACAGATTGGACTGGCGAACTTTAAAGCCCAGTTTGCGCTGGTGAGCCGGCATCGCCTTGTTCACCGTATCAACGAACAGCAGATACGGCTCGCCGGTTTGCAGGCGGAGGTCGAGGATTTTCTGCCAGATCTTGCGCGCCTTGACCTTGCGAACCACGTCTTGGGTCTTGGGGCTCAAAAGCTCAAACTCGTCATCGGTGCGCACCGCCTCCATGAAGGCGTCGGTGATGTTGATTCCATGGTGCAAGTTCAGGCTCTTGCGGTTGAAATCGCCCGATGGTTTGCGGATTTCCAGAAACTCTTCGATCTCGGGATGATGGACATCGAGATAAACCGCCGCCGACCCACGGCGCAGTGATCCTTGCGAAATCGCCAATGTCAGTGAGTCCATCACCCGAATGAAAGGAATGATGCCGCTGGTATGGCCATTGGCCCCAATCTTTTCCCCGATAGAGCGCACATTGCCCCAATAGGTTCCGATCCCACCGCCATTGGAGGCCAGCCAGACATTTTCATTCCAAGACGACACGATGCCGTCGAGACTGTCGTCCACCGAATTGAGGAAGCACGAGATCGGCAGACCGCGCTCAGCCCCGCCATTGGACAAGACTGGTGTGGCAGGCATGAACCACAATTTGGAGATATAATCATACAGGCGCTGGGCGTGGGCAATGTCGTCGGCATAGGCGGTGGCGACCCGGGCGAACATGTCCTGATAGCTTTCGCCCTGCAGAAGATAGCGATCTTCCAGCGTGGTTTTGCCAAAGTCAGTCAAGAGCGCGTCGCGCGACCGGTCGACCTTAACACTTTCAACGATGCGCAATTGAACGGCTTTGGGTTTGCCCCGATGCACTGCCCGCCGTGCGATTGCCGGCGCTGCACTGGCGACAGCTTCAATGGCATTGGCAGTCGCTGCATCATTCCCGTTCATTCTTTCCGCTCCCAATTTTTGTCCAGCCTGTCAGCCGTCCAGAACACCCGATTCCTCCGCCTTTGAACAGCCCCAATTTGGGCCCTGCTCACAGGTTCTCGCGCGCAAATCACATTTTTGCACAGCGATGTCGGGTTCTGGCCTTCTGCCTAGACTTTGCGCCCACCCCCTCAGGAAGACACCATATATAGTGGCTGTGCCCCGTTTCCCGGGTCAATGGTGTTTTTCACCGAAAATGCGTTTTTCAGTTAACAAGCTCTTAATAACAGTTCGGGCGTGGAAGGGATTCTTCATCAAGATGAAGGGTGAAACCCGCCCAAGTGCCCGCAAAACAGGCTCAGGCATGCGACAAGAAACCCTTGGGTCGCAATGTGGGGGTTTTGGGGGCGAAATTAGCTCGGAGGCGAATCAGCCAGGATTTGACGAACCTGTGGGTGCAGTCTTGGTGGGAAAGGCATCCACGATGGGTTGAACCCAAGCACCCAGATCTTCCCAACCTGATTCGCTGCGCATCAGGCCCAACCGCACAATGACGAGGTCCTTAGAGGGGATGACGCCAATCCACTGACCTTGGAACCCATGGGCCTCAAAGGAATCATACGGGCCCTTTTTCAACAAACCCTGTTGGTTGGGCAGGCTCAACCACCAATGCGCCCCATAAGCTGTTGCCCCTTCTGCCGTCGTCGGGGTCCGCAAAAAATCAACATAGCCTTCAGGTAATATGCGCTTGCCGTCCCATACCCCGTCACGCAGGTGCAACAGGCCAAAGCGCGCCCAGTCCTGAGCCGTGGCATGCATCAGGGAAGAGGCATAGAAATTGCCGGCCAGATCAAACTCCACCGCCACATTATTCATGCCAATCGGACGGAATAGGCGCTCATACATAAAATTGCGATAGCGCTCAGCCCCCGTGGGATCACGCAAATCACGCTGGGCAACAGCTCGACTGAGTGCGGCGGAGATTAAATTGGTGGTGCCGGAAGAGTAGCGCCAATGCGTACCGGGGGCGAACTCAACGGGTTTGCTTGCCACATAATCAACGATGTTTTCCCGCCCCGGCCCGAACAGCATTTTGGCGGCATCATTGGTGATCGGGTCTTCATAGCCGTCTTCGCGCCAGCGCAGACCATCCGTCATGTGCAGAGCCTGCCGGATTGTGATGGCACGGCGCGGGTCACCATCTTCCCAGAGTGGCTCATTCAAAGGCTGGTCGAGCTTGATTTTGCCGTCCAGCACCGCAATGCCCACCAAGCTGGCGGTCACACTTTTGGCCATCGACCAAGACACCAGCTTCGACTTTTCATCAAAACCCTGACCATAGCGCTCTGCCACGATCCGGCCGCCTTGGACGATGATGACCGCGCGGGTTTCCCCCATCGGCCCATCGGTTCGCAAGAAGGCGGCATCCAACTGGCGCTGAATGACGGGGGAAGCGGCCGAGGGCAGGGGACCACGAGGCCAGGTATCCGTCGGAAACGGCACACCTGCTGGCTGGGGAGGCAGTGGAACCAAGCCTGCTTTGGCTGCTGCGGCCATATCGACCTTGCGGCTATCTTGGGCAACCACCAAGCCGGCAAGCCCCAAAGCCATTGAACTGGCCAAGGCCAGCCCAAACCAGATCTTGCGGGACTGAATCGTGGGATTTCTGCGTGTCTGCATGGCGCGGCGCAACATTAGCCTCTAGATGAACAGGACGGACCGGATTAGGCTGGCCCTTCGACAGCTTTATAGGGTTATATGCCGCGTGCGCAAACTGCCTTCCTTCTCAACGATTATCGGCATTGTCCTCATTGTCATTTTCGTCATCGGACTTGGCGTTGCCTATCAGGCACGCAAATATGGCGAAGTTGCCGCTGGCTTCATCGCTCGCCAGATGTGTAGCTGTCTTTATGTCCAAAACCGAGATGAGCAATCCTGTCGCGCCGAAATCGGTTCCCAGATTGACGGGGCTCAAATCGTCTATCTCGATGAGCGGGTGATTGTGAATTTCTCTGGCCTCAATCAGGCAGAAGCGCGGCTGAAGCCGGGATATGGCTGCAATGTGCAAGATTTTGTCGGCAGTATGCCGGCCCCGGTTCTCAAAGAACCTGTCAATGATTGAGCCCGTCGGCACGCGATCAAAGGAGTAAGGCATGATTGTCACCACCACGGATTCGGTTGAAGGCCGTAAAGTCGTTCAATATCTGGGCATTGTCGCTGGTGAAGCCGTGATCGGGGCGAATGTGTTTCGCGATTTGTTTGCCGGGATCCGCGACGTCATCGGTGGCCGGAGCGGGGCTTATGAAAAGACGCTGCGCGAAGCTCGCCAGATTGCGATTGACGAGTTGATCAATGAAGCCCGCGCCTTAGGCGCTGATGCGGTGGTCGGTGTCTCGGTTGATTTTGAAGGCGGGGTCCATCAGGGTTCAATGATGATGGTGGCTGCCAGCGGCACGGCTGTTAGGCTCGGTTAGAGGCGTGGCCAAATCTCCTTTTCTTGTCGCCATCAGTGGGGGCTCTGGCTCGGGCAAGACCACAACGGCAGCTCAATTGGCCTTGTTATTGCGGCCGCTGACCGCACGCATTCTCTCGCAAGACGACTATTATAAGGATAGCCGGTCTTTGCCGGGCTTTGATCCGGCAAGCTATGATTTTGACACGCCAGAGGCCCGAGATCACGTGCTCTTGGCCAGCCATCTGGCGGCGCTGAAGGCGGGCCAGGGCATTGACGTGCCCATCTATGACTTCACCATCCACGGTCGACGCGCGGCGACACACCGGCTGGAACCATGTGATGTGGTGATCCTCGAAGGCACTCACACCTTGTGCGATCCAGCCATTTACGAGCAATGCGACTTGCGGGTGTTCGTCGACACACCTGCCGACATCCGCTTGCTTCGACGGCTCTTGCGCGACATACATGAGCGCGGTCGCACCCCAGAGACGGTGGCCGCCCAATATCTCTCCACGGTCCGGCCCGCCTATGAGCGCTGGACCGGACCAAGCCGCTTGAATGCCGATCTCATTGTTTCAGGCGGGACTGGTGTTCAAGGCGCGCAATCGGAAACCGCGTTTGCAGCAGCAGCTCAAGTGGCCGCTGCCGTCCGCAAGGCCTTAGGCCTACCACCAATCGGTTAAACTGTGATGTGCCACGACAAAAGCGGCCGGGACGACCCGACCGCTTTATCGTGTTATGCGCGCTGAAAACAGCCGACTAAAGCGATTTGACGATTGCTTCGGTCATTTTCTTGGCGTCTGCAAACAGCATCATCGTGTTGTCGCGGAAGAATAATTCATTCTCCACGCCCGCATAGCCAGAGCCCATGCCGCGCTTGATGAACAGCACCGTCTTGGCCTTCTCGACATCAAGGATCGGCATACCAAAAATCGGGCTTTGAGGATCCGTTTTGGCGGACGGATTGGTGACGTCATTGGCACCGATCACATAGGCCACATCGGCCTGCCCGAATTCTGAATTGATATCCTCAAGCTCGAACACTTCATCATAAGGCACTTGGGCTTCGGCGAGCAGCACATTCATGTGCCCGGGCATGCGGCCTGCCACCGGATGGATGGCATATTTGACTTCAACGCCTTCGGCCTTCAGCTTGTCGGCCATCTCCTTCAGCGCATGCTGGGCTTGAGCGACGGCCATGCCGTAACCCGGTACGATGATGACCCGCTCGGCATTCTTCATAATGAAGGCTGCATCATCTGCACTGCCTTGTTTGACGGGGCGGGTCTCAATCCGGCCACCCTCCGCAGCAGCCCCATCCGCGGCACCGAAACCACCCAAAATCACCGAGATGAAGCTGCGGTTCATGCCTTTACACATAATGTAGGACAAGATCGCCCCGGATGAGCCAACCAAGGCGCCTGTAATGATCAGCGCATTATTTTCGAGAGTGAAACCCAAGGCTGCCGCAGCCCAACCCGAATAGGAGTTGAGCATGGAGACCACGACCGGCATGTCTGCCCCGCCGATTGGAATAATCAGGGTGACACCCAACAGGAAGGACAATCCCACCAGCGCCCAGAAGGCCCACAGTGCAGCACCTTGCGTCACGATCAGGGTAACAATCAGAGCAATGATTGCGACAAGGATCAACACATTCAACACATGCCGCGCCGGCAAAATGATGGGGGCACCACTCATATTGCCGTTGAGTTTGGCAAAGGCGATCAATGAGCCGGTAAAGGTGATCGACCCGATTGCCACGCCCAGACCCATTTCAATGAGCGACGCAGTTTTGATCCCACCGGTTTCAAGTGCGATATGGAAAGCAGCGGGGCTGTACATGGCGGCCCCAGCAATCAGCACAGCGGCCAAACCGACAAGCGAATGGAAGGCAGCGACCAGTTGTGGCATGCTGGTCATGGCGATTTTGCGGGCCAAAAGGGCCCCAATCCCGCCACCGACTGCGGTCGCAGTCACAATCAGACCAATCGTCGTGATATCAAGCTGCACAGCCAGCAAGGTGGTGACGACCGAAATCGCCATGCCGATTATGCCGTAGAGATTGCCTTGGCGGCTGGTTTCGGGACTCGACAAGCCTCGCAAGGCTAGAATGAACAGAACCCCAGAGACGAGGTAAAGAAGGGCTGCAACTGATGGCGACATCTTAATGCCCGCCCTTTCCAGGAGCGGCACGCTCCTTCTTCTTATACATGGCCAACATACGCTGGGTCACCAGAAAGCCACCAAAAATGTTTACGGCTGCCAAGGCGACCGCAAGCGCCCCCATGCCCCGCGACACCCAAGTGGCCCCATCTGCACCCCCGCCTGGCAGGGTCGCGGCAGCAGCAACAAGAGCCCCCACGACCACAACCGAAGAGATCGCATTCGTGACAGCCATCAGGGGCGTATGCAGGGCGGGCGTCACGCTCCACACCACATAATAGCCAACAAAAATCGCCAGGACGAAAATGGCGAGACGGAAAACGGTGGGATCAACGGCTTCCATGTTCAATCCTCATGCTGTGGTCAGAGAGGGATGTACGACCGCGCCGTCGCGGGTCAGCAGCATGCCCTGGATGATGTCGTCGTCATAATGGGGTCCAAACGCCTTGCCGTCGCCATCGGTGAGAAGCGGCAAGAGGTTCAAGAGGTTTTTTGCGTAAAGGGCGCTGGCATCGGCGGCCAAACGACCGGGCAGATTGGCAAAGCCGGCAATCGTTACCCCATTATCGGTCACCACCAATTGGTCAGGCTTTGACAAGGGGCAATTGCCGCCCTGTTCCACGGCCAGATCCACAATGACACTGCCGGGCTTCATCTTGGCCACCATCTCCGGGGTGACCAGCACAGGGGCGGGACGACCGGGAATCAAAGCAGTTGTGATCACCACATCCTGCTTGGCGATATGGTCGGCCACCAAGGCTGCCTGTTTGGCCTGATATTCCGCACTCATCGGCTTGGCATAGCCAGCCGCAGTTTCAGCTGCCTTGAACTCTTCGTCCTCAACAGCGATGAATTTCGCACCCAAAGAGGCGACTTGTTCTTTGGCCGCTGGGCGTACGTCCGTGGCGGTCACAATGGCCCCAAGCCGACGGGCGGTCGCAATCGCCTGCAGGCCCGCAACACCGGCACCCATCACAAAGCATTTGGCAGCCGCCACGGTTCCCGCCGCGGTCATCATCATCGGGAAGCCACGGCCATATAGGGCAGCCCCTTCAATAACAGCGCGATAGCCAGCCAAATTGGCTTGTGAGGACAATGCGTCCATCGCCTGGGCTCGGGTAATGCGTGGGGTAAATTCCATCGACAGCGCCACGACACCTGCTTTTGCCGCTGCCTCGATCAGGGCCTTATCACCATAGGGGGTCCAGAAAGCGACCACGCCGGCACCTTTGGGCACAAGCTTCAACTCCGCCTCCGTCGGGCGGCGCACTTTCAAGACAAGCTCAGCCCCTTTGAGGGCCGACTTTGCATCAGCCGCAATCTCTGCCCCGGCTTCCACGAACATATGATCGGGCGAAGCCGCCCCAGCCCCGGCCCCGGTTTCAATCACGACCTGATGGCCTGCGGCACTGATCTTCTTGATCGTTTCCGGCGAGGCCGCCACCCGGGTTTCCCCGTCGCGCGTTTCCTTCAAAATCGCTATTCGCATGAAGCTGTTTCTCCCCTGAGCCCCTGCCACTGCTTGGTGAACACGATGGCGAACCTGATAGCCTGACGCAAGCCTTATCGTGGTGATAGAAAGATCTCAGCTGCGCCAGGTCAAGCGTTGCGGCCGGATCGGATTGTCAAATGGCCGCCCCTCGGCCCGACTTTGTGCCCATTCCCTTTTGAGCTTGTTGTACCACTTAGCTTGCACGTCGATATCGTCAATCCACAACATGGCCTTGGTAAAGGGAAGGCCGGTGTTTTGCAGATCGACCATGCGGCCATCTTGGTCAAGAAACTCGCGTGCTGCCGGGATCAAAATTGGCTTGATCACATCCAAGAGCGGGGCTGACGTCCAATAGCTGATCTGTGTGATCTGGGTGGATTTGCCGTCAATCGGCGTGAGGCAAGTTAAGGTAAAGAATTGACTGCGTTCATTTTCTACCACTTCCCAACGAAAGCCTGGCAGCATGAAGACGATTTCAGTTGTCACCGATGCCCCAAATAACAAGCGATAAGCCAGCGAATTGGATGACGGCGCATGGCGGGCAATTGCCCAGCCATGAAGGCGGGGCTCGAACTGCTTTTCCTTCAGCTTCAAGCCAACGGAGGGGGGCCGCCACCACCATTGATTATGCACGAAGGGGACGTGAGCAGGGTCCATGAGGCCGACAACAGCATTATCCATGTGGGCGTCAAACACCCGACTGACCACAAACTTTGGCTTCTCAGCCATGATGGCGAACTCTGGGGCGGCAACCGCCGGGATGCCATCAAATCGGGGGTCGGCAGAGATATAGATGAAGACAAGGCCATGGCGCTCAACATAGGGATAATGGCGCACCTTCACGCGGGAGGCTTCATAGGGCTGGCCGTCAACCAGTGAGGGCATCAATTTACACACCCCGTCGGCTCCAAAGCGCCAGCCGTGATAGGGGCATTCAACAGTCGCCTCCCCGGCGGTCTGAACCTGTCTTCCCGCCGAAAGCGGAACCGCCCGATGCGGGCAGACATCGCGCATCGCCAGCACGTCGCCCTTGGCCGTTCGGCCTAACAGAACAGGTTCCCCCAGAATCATGCGGCGAAATTGCTTGCCAGCTTTGAGCTCCGCAGACGTGGCGGCAAAGTACCAGCAGTCCAGCAAGAGACCATCCGCGGACAGGGCAGGATTGGGGGACAGGGAAGATGCGTCATCAGCCATCCTCCATCTATAGACCAATTCTGTTCGCGCGAAAAACATCCAAGAATGTGGAAAATATTTGCATCCAATTCTGTGGGCTGTGGCGTTTCATTCATATCCGACCACGAAAGGATCACGACATGAAAAACCTCCCCAACCTCATCGCCGCCGCAAGTTTGTTCGCCAGTTTCGGCTTTATTGGGACAGTTCAAGCGACGGTGGCTCCGATGCCTTCCCACCCTCAGATTGCTCAACCAATCCAAGGGAAAGCCCTTCGTTCTGCCAATCAGGCCTTGGCGCGTGACTTAGCCCAGCCTACCAGCCGCCGCATTTTGTGCCACGCTTCAGGCCGACAGGCCTTCAGTATGCGCACCTGCGCTGCCCTCGGCCTGTTACAACCACAAGCCGATGGCGAAGGCCGCAGTCTTAGCATTGATGAGCTTAAGGCCAACCGCGCCCTATGGCAGTCTTTGCCGATGCGGGTGCGCCAGGACTTGGAGACTTATGATGTGGTGGAAATTTCCCGCCAGCGCACAAATGCCCCTCAAGCCCCGGTGGGTGACTCACAGCCGGTGCAGTAAGCCTGCATCCAAACTCTGTTGCGGCGGCGTTGTAATGTGAAATGGTCGCCGTGCCACTCAAAAGGAAAGAGACTATGGAAATGATTGGTGAGCTTGTTCCGTTTGCTTTGTTTGCCTGCATTACGATTGGTGTGTTGGCAGGCTTTTATTGGAACCTAAAAGTGCGCGAAGGCCAGCAGGAAACGCTGCGCCAAGTCATTGCCTCAGGTCAAAAGCTGGATGAAACCACGCTGAAACTGATGGTAAAGGCACCGAATTCGCCGGAAATGGACCTAAGAGCAGGTGTCATCAGCGTGATGATGGGTTTTGGCTTCTGCGCTGCCGGCGGAATTGCCAAACTGACCTTTTCAGATGATGGCTCAAGTTTCGGAACGGTCCTGATCCTGATCGGTGTGGTGCTCGCCTTTACCGGTGCAGGCCAATTCTTGAGTTGGCATCTGCGCCGCCCCACCCCCTCTGCCGCTCAGTCCAATCCGCAATAGGACGCGGCGGAGAGCGACCCGGGGTTATGACCGTGCAATCCAGTCAAGCGCTTGTCAGCCATGTTGATGAAGCTTTGGTCAAACGCGCCCGTGCGGGTTCCTCCAATGCGTTTGAACAGCTGGTGCGCCGTCATCAGGCCCCGTTGCGCGCCTTCCTGTGCCGGATGGTCACCGAGCCAAGCTTGGCGGACGATCTGGCACAGGAGACCTTTTTGAAGGCTTGGAAAGCCCTGCCGCGCTGGCGCGGTACTGAGGGAGACGGCAGCAGTTTTCGCGGCTGGTTGTTTTCCATTGCCATCAATACAGCACGCGATCAGCGCCGCAGTCTGACCCGGGCACAAAAGCGTGACACCGCATGGCACGCCGAGCAGGATCAGAACACAAGCACTGAAGCTGGGATGGCCGCTCGGCTCGATCTGGACCGTATTCTTCAAGCCCTATCGCCGGATCAAAGACTGGTGGTTTCGCTTTGTTTCGGGGCAGGCCTAACCCATGCCGAGGCAGCCCAAGCCCTGTCCATGCCGCTCGGCACCGTCAAAAGCCACGCCCAGCGTGGGCGTGACCGGGCGCTGGACCTCATGCGGGACTTGCGCCCGTCGGCTCCGACCGCCACACTTCTTGTCTCAGAAAGTCCCAAGCCATGACCGAAGACGATCTTGCCCTTAAGGCCTTGTTTCACGAGGCGGCTAATCTCGATGCGGCCGCGCCCGGCGAGGCTTTTGTCGCATCCGTGATGCAGGACGTCCGGGCCGATCAGGTCCGTCGACAGATTTGGCGCGAGGCGGCATTCATCCTGGTGGCTGTCTTGCTGTTCAGCGGGATTGCGCTTCTGGCCCCGACCGGCCTGCGCGAGATCGAAGCAATGCTGATGGCAAGTGCGGCTCTCTATGGTCTTTCGCCGCAGGCGGTCATGCTGACGCTGTTGTTGAGCCTCAGTTTTGGGGGCTGGTGGCTGGCAACCAAAAGCTAGATCGCTTCGCCAACCAAATCATAATCACCTGCTTCAACAATGCGCGCGCGCACAATGTCACCTGGCTTAACTTTCTTGAAGCCATGCAGCTCAATTGCGCCATCCACATCCGGGGCATCCCAGACCGTGCGGCCGATCGGGCCTTCATCGTCGATCTCGTCGATAATCACATCGACTTGCTTGCCAACCTTGGTTGCCAGCCGCTGTTCTGATACGTCGCGGGCCACCTCCATGAAGCGGTGCCAGCGTTCTTCTTTCACGTCTTCCGGCACCTGATGATCCAGCTCGCGCGATGCTGCGTGGACGACGTTTTCATATTTGAAACAGCCGACCCGGTCGATTTGGCCTTCCCGCATGAAGTCGAGCAGCAACTGGAAGTCCTCCTCCGTCTCGCCGGGGAAGCCGACGATAAAGGTCGATCGGATGGCGAGATCAGGGCATTCAGACCGCCATTTGGCGATGCGGGCAGTCTGTTTTTCCTGATTGGCCGGGCGGCGCATCGCCTTGAGGACTTTCGGGCTTGCATGCTGGAACGGAATGTCGAGATAGGGCAGGATTTTACCCTCTGCCATCAAGGGGATGACCTCATCCACATGTGGGTAGGGATAGACGTAATGCAGACGGACCCAAGCCCCGAGTCTGCCCAGATCTTGGCAGAGATCAAGGAATTTGGCGCGATACTCCCGCTCCTTCCAGCGACTTGTGGCATAACCAATATCCAGCCCATAGGCCGAGGTATCCTGGCTGATCACCAGCAATTCCTTCACCCCCGCTGAAACCAGCTTTTCAGCCTCGGCCATCACATGTGCGGCAGGTCGTGATACCAGATCACCCCGCAGCTTCGGGATGATGCAAAAGGAACACCGATTATTGCAGCCTTCTGAAATCTTCAGATAGGCATAATGGCGTGGGGTTAGCTTCACGCCGCTATCAGGAACCAGATCCAGAAAGGGGTCGTGGCGCGGGGGCAAAGCCTCATGTACCGCGCTCATCACGCTTTCATATTGCTGCGGACCGGTAATGGCCAGCACATTGGGATGACGTTCGCGGATCACCTCAGGTTCCGCCCCCAGGCATCCTGTAACAATCACCTTGCCATTTTCGGCGATGGCCTCACCGATGGCTTCAAGGCTTTCTTCCCGCGCACTGTCGAGAAAGCCGCAAGTGTTGACCAGAACCAAGTCGGCCCCGTCATAATCGGGCGCAATCTGATAGCCCTCCGCCCGCAGGCGGGTAATGATCCGCTCGCTATCAACCAGGGCCTTTGGGCAACCCAGTGAAACGATACCAACTTTCGGGATGGACTTTTCAAGCGCGTCTGTCATCGGCTGGCTTTAGCGCGCAGGCTTCGACGGGGCAAGGCGGGTGCGTCTTGTGATGCCCCAAGTTCCAGATTAGTGATTCGGTTACTTGGAGGAAAGCCATGCTTGAAAGCGAGCGACAAGACATGCTGAGACAGCTTGAAGAGGCGAAACTCAGGTCCCAAAAAATGTCTCGGGATGAGATTATTGAGAAGCTTGTGCGTGACGGATTCCTCACTGCTGACGGCGAGCTCACTCCAAAATATGGCGGAGAAGCTGCCTCAGCCGCCTAGATATCGATCTTCGCGAAAGCCAAAGCCTGCTGATCGAATCGTATGAGAGCTTGAAGGTCGAATTCGCCAGCATCGGCAAGCCTCTACCGATGAACAGGAAGTCAAAGGGCGATAACCGGGATATTGCCGTACTGAGATACCTCGATTGCGCCGTTATTAATCGCCTCAATCTTTCAGTGACGACCGGCTTTGATACTGTTCGAGGATTGTTTGTAGAGGGCGAGCCAATCTTTGAGGGTGCGCAAATCTATCACAAGACACATTCTGAAATCGCCGTCAGAAGCATAGACTGCATTAAAGGCTACTTTTTGCCCGATCTCGTAGACCTTGGGCTTGCAGTTAAAACAGAGCCAGTTGGAGCCTGATATCCAACACACAAACCGCTTCCAGATAACAAGCTACCCACACGATTGTCATCCCGGACGGCGTAGCCGATCCGGGATCTTTTTCCGCAAGTGTGCATATGCGCAACGAGGTCCCCGCTCTTCGCTCCGGCGGAGATGACAGTGGTTTGTTGGAAGGGTTCTTATCTGGACGCGCTTTGGTGATCCCCATGGTCCACCAAACCGCTGTAACAATTGTTTCTGCGACATCTGGGTAGTCAAGTGTCCGTTTTCTTCGAAAACGGATCGCTTGCGACGCAGCGAAGCTGCGCACTTGACGACCCAGCTGTCGCGCTCAAACTCGATGGACCGTTTTGGTGAAACGCAAGGTGCACCAAAACGGTTCCAGATTAAAGAAAACCACCCACACCCGTGTCATCCCGGACGGCGAAGCCGATCCGGGACCTCCGAGCGCAGGGGCGCAAAAGCGCATGTGCGTGACGAGGTCCCCGTTCTTCGCTGCGGAGGGGATGACAGCGGTAAAGATGTGCAAGCAGGGCAAACCAAAACGGCGACCCCCGAAGGGATCGCCGCTGGTAAGTATGAGAAAAGAGAAACGCTTAGTCGCGACGGCGGCGGGGGCGTTCGCTCCGCTCACGGGGTTGATCGACCTCTTCTGGCTCGCCCCGTTCAGCCCGTTCGGCCTTCAGCTTCTCTTCAATGTCTTCGCCAGTCTCTTGATCGACGACCTTCATCGACAACCGAGTCTTGCCGCGATCATCAAAGCCCATCAGCTTGACCTTCACAGTGTCGCCTTCCTTGACCACATCGGTCACATTGGCAACCTTGCGGTTGGCCAATTGCGAGATATGGACGAGGCCATCCTTGGCACCGAAGAAGTTCACGAAGGCCCCGAATTCCATCACTTTGACGACTTTGCCTTCGTAGATTTTGCCCACTTCGGCTTCATCAGTGATGCTCTTCACCCACTTCACGGCGGCATCAATCTTGTCTTGATCGGATGCGGCGACTTTCACGCTGCCATCATCTTCGATCGAGATTTTCGCACCGGTCTTTTCGACGATCTCGCGGATCACTTTGCCGCCGGTGCCGATCACTTCGCGGATCTTGTCGGTCGGGATGGTGAAGGAGACGATCTTTGGTGCAAAGGCATTGAGCTCACCCCGGGCGCCGGTCAAGGACTTGGCCATTTCGCCCAGAATGTGCATCCGGCCAGCATGGGCACGGGTGAGGGCGACCTTCATGATCTCCTCAGTGATGCCGGCCACCTTGATGTCCATTTGCAGCGAGGTGATGCCATTCTCGGTTCCAGCAACCTTGAAGTCCATGTCACCCAAATGATCTTCGTCACCAAGAATGTCGGTCAGCACTTCGAAGCTGCCGTCATCCTGCAACACCAGACCCATGGCCACACCGGCAACAGGTGCGCTGATTGGGGCACCTGCATCCATCAAAGCCAAAGAGGCCCCGCAGACCGACGCCATCGAGGACGAGCCGTTGGATTCAGTGATCTCTGAGACCAGACGGATGGTGTAGGGGAATTGCTCTTGGCTTGGCAGAACAGCCTGCATGGCCCGCCAAGCGAGCTTGCCGTGACCGATTTCACGACGGCCGGCACCACCCATGCGGCCGACCTCGCCCACCGAATACGGAGGAAAGTTATAGTGCAGCATGAAGCGCTCTTTATAAGTGCCTTCCAGCCCATCGATAAACTGCTCATCATCGGCAGTGCCCAGCGTGGCCACAACCAGTGCTTGGGTTTCACCACGGGTGAACAAGGACGAACCATGCGCCCGTGGCAGCACGCCGACTTCAGCAAGGATCGGACGAACCTTGTCGACCGGACGGCCATCGATACGGCGACCTTCCTTCACGATGGCCGTGCGCACGATGTCGCTTTCAACTTCCTTGCAAACGGCCTTGAACAGCGAGCCATCCATGCCGTCTGGCTTGGTCTCAGAGGCCACCAATGCCTCTTCTGCCCGCTTTTTGGCGGCACCAACGGCATCCTGACGGCTGCCTTTGTCGGCGATGCGATAGGCTGCATCAATCTCGGCCCCGATCAGATCCTTCACCGCCTTATATTCGGCGCTGTGATCTTCGGCCTGGAAGTCCCAAGGCTCCTTGGCGGCTTGTTCGGCCAGCGAGATGATCAGGTCGATCACGGGCTGCATGGCCTTATGGGCAAACGATACCCCGCCCAACACGATTTCTTCGGACAATTCATAGATTTCCGATTCCACCATCATGACGGCGTCGGCGGTCCCTGCAACCACCAGATCCATATCGCTTTCTTTGAGCTGTTCCACAGTCGGGTTGAGCACATAGTCGCCATTGATATAGCCAACGCGGGCAGCGGCGATTGGGCCCATGAAAGGCAGACCCGACAGCACGAGTGCTGCTGAAGATGCCACCATCGCCACAATATCAGGATCATTTTCCTGATCGTGTGACAGCGTAGTTGCCACCACTTGGGTTTCGTTCTTGAAGCCCTTGGCAAACAAGGGGCGGATTGGGCGGTCGATCAGGCGCGAGACCAGAGTTTCCTTCTCGGTCGGGCGGCCTTCACGCTTGAAATAGCCGCCAGGAATACGGCCAGCTGCGTAGAATTTTTCCTGATAATTCACAGTCAGGGGGAAAAAGTCGATCCCTGGCTTGGCAGAGCGTGCGCCAACGGCAGTCGCCAGCACTTGGGTATCGCCATAAGTGGCCAGAACGGCCCCATCGGCCTGGCGCGCCATGCGGCCAGTTTCGAGCGTCAACGTGCGTCCGCCCCATTCGAGCGAAACAGTCTTTATGTCAAACATCATCATTCCTTCTGGCAGATCAACGGGCCTTCCCGTTGCTGCCGCCTACAAACTTGGCCCAGGCCTTCCTGAACCAAGGGGTCCGGCGTCCTTGCCGGAGAAGGCACCCACCCCATGTGGGAGCCATCTTTCGTACCGGGGTAGAGCAATCCACCCCTGATCTGGTCGCGTCACGCCACCAGACCAATAGCAAAAGGGCGGCGCATGCCGCACCGCCCTTTGTGTCCTGTTATGATGCCTTAACGGCGCAGACCATGCTTGCTGATGATGGCCTGATAGCGTGCCACATCGCGCGACTTCACATAGTCGAGCAGACGGCGACGCAACGACACCATTGCAAGGAGACCACGACGGGAGTGGTTGTCCTTCTTATGGGTCTTGAAATGCTCGGTCAGATTGGCAATCCGTTCGGTCAGGATTGCGATCTGGACTTCTGGGCTGCCCGTGTCATTCGCGGCCAGTCCATGTTCTTTCATGATTTCGAGCTTGCGCTCTGGTGATACCGACATCGTGGTTTCCTTTGGGTTGGCGGCGGGTTCAATCGCGCGCACTGAGTTGAAACACCCGGATCGGTTCAAACCGACCCGCGCGTGCGTCTCCGATTGCCACGGCTTGGCCATGCAGAAGGGCCAAGGCTGCCCGGCTCATATCTTCGCCGGAAACAATTCTTGGCTTGCGCTTGCTGCGCAACTCTTCAACCTGGTGGGGGAGAAGAACAATCCCGCGGCCTTGCCGCAGCCTGAAAGCCTCTTCCGCTGTTACGGCCAGCGCCGGGATGTCGTCCAGCGCGGTCTCAACTGGCAAAAGGCCTTCGGACGCGGCGTCGCTATGGCACAATTCCTGAAGCTTTTCCAGTGTTATTGCTGCGCTCTCGTGGAAGGGGCCGACCGATGTGCGACGCAGGGCGCTGACATGGCCCTCAGCACCAAGGACAGAGGCCAGATCGCGCGCCAAGGCGCGGACGTAAAATCCCTTGCCACAGCGGCATTCAATGGTGGCGTGATCGGCATCAGGCATATCGACCAAATGGGCCTCATGCAGCACGACGGTGCGTGCTTGAAGTTCAGGCACTTCGCCATCACGGGCCAGATCATAGGCCCGCTCACCGGCAACTTTGATCGCGCTATAGATTGGTGGAACCTGCTGGATCTCACCGATAAAGCCTGCCAGAGCCTCTTCGATCGCAGTCTTACTGGGCCGGACATCCGACGTGGCGATGATTTTGCCTTCCCGGTCTTGGGTGTCGGTTGAAGCACCCCAGGCGATGGTGAAGCGATAGGATTTTTCGGCCTCCATCAACCAAGCCACGGTCTTGGTGGCCTCACCCAGTGCGATCGGCAAAATGCCAGTCGCCAAGGGGTCGAGTGTGCCGGCATGGCCCGCCTTGCGCGCATCAAATGCCCGACGCACGCGGGTTACGGCATCGGTGGAGGTGAGGTGGAGGTCTTTATCCAGCACCAACCAGCCATGCACGTCCTGACCTTTTTTGCGACGCGACATCAGGCCTCGTCCCCAGACTTTGCCAGATCAGCACGCACCTTGGGGTCGTTGAACAGCTCATTCATCTTCGAGGCTGCGTCATACGAGGTATCTGCAATGAAGCGCAGGTCCGGGGTAAATTTGGTCGCCAGTACACGTCCACATTCACCGCGCAGGAAACGGGCGGCCCGATTCAGCGCAGCGGCAATCTCGTCGGCATCTTCAATTCCCAAAGCAGCCACAAAGACAGTCGCATGCTTGAGGTCAGGGCTCATACGCACCTCACCCACGGTGATGCTCTTGCCTGCCAAGGCCGGATCACGAATGTCGCCCCGACGCAGGATATCAACCAAGACGTGGCGGATATTTTCCCCCGCCCGCAATTGCCGCTGGCTTGGGCCTAAGGATGAGTCGAAACGATTTGACATGATGCTTCTGCCTGATGCGCACATGCTGGTGTCGGCCAGACATGGCGGAGGATAAGAAATGGCCCGGAGCGGGCATTCCCCCGCCTCGATCAGAGGCAGGGGATCGCGTGATTAGAGCGAGCGCTTGATGATCTGCACGTCGAAGCACTCAATCAGATCGCCTTCGCGCAGGTCCTGATAGCCTTCAAATGCCATACCACATTCTTGACCGGCCGAGACTTCGCTGACTTCGTCCTTGAAGCGTTTCAAAGTCGACAGCTTGCCTTCGTGGATCACGACATCGTCGCGCAACAGACGGACGCCACAACCCCGGCGGATATTGCCTTCGTTGATCTTGCACCCGGCAATCTTGCCGACCTTGGTGATATTGAACACCTGCAGGATTTGGGCATAGCCAAGGAAGGTCTCCTTGCGCTCTGGCTCCAGCATGCCCGACAGAATGTCTTTTACGTCATCAAGCAAGTTGTAGATGATCGAATAATAGCGGATCTCGACGCCTTCGTGCTCAGCCAGATCGCGCACTTGCTTCTGTGCCCGCGTATTGAAGGCCAAGATGGGTGCGCCAGATGACTTGGCCAATAGCACATCGCTTTCGGTGATGCCGCCCACAGCCTGGTGGATCACCTTGGCGCGTACTTCATCAGTCGACAGCTTCTCAAGCGCCGCGGTGATGGCTTCAGCAGACCCACCGACATCGGCTTTAACGATGAGCGGGAATTCCTTGACTTCAGCATCCTTGATCCGGGCCAACATGGCTTCCAGACCCGAGCGGGCCGTCTGCCGCACAACCACTTTTTCCCGCTTCATGCGAATGCGGTAATCGGTGACTTCGCGGGCACGGGCTTCATTTTCCACCACCACGACGACATCACCTGGTTCTGGTGCGCCATCGAGGCCGAGGATTTCCACTGGTTGGGAGGGGCCAGCCGATTGCAAGGTCTGGCCACGTTCATCCATCAAGGCGCGCACGCGGCCCCATTGGGTGCCGGCCACCACCAGATCGCCGCGCTTCAAAGTGCCGCGCTGAACCAGCACGGTGGCAACCGCCCCGCGTCCCTTATCGAGCTTGGCTTCAATCACAGCCCCTTCGGCTGCGCGATCAGGATTGGCGCGCAGATCGAGGATTTCTGATTGCAACAGGATGGTTTCCAACAATGTGTCGAGATTGGTGCGCTCCTTGGCCGAGACCGGCACCCACAGCGTGTCACCACCGACAGCTTCGGTCAGAACTTCATATTGCAGCAGTTCGTTCAACACCTTTTGCGGATTGGCATCGGGCTTGTCGACCTTATTGACCGCCACAATCATGGGCACACCTGCAGCCTTGGCGTGATTGATGGCCTCAACCGTCTGGGGCATCACGCCATCATCGGCAGCCACCACCAGCACCACCACATCGGTTACGCTGGCACCGCGTGCGCGCATGCTGGAGAAGGCCGCGTGGCCTGGGGTATCGAGGAAGGTAATCCGCTCACCATTGGCCAGCCGCACCTGATAGGCACCAATATGCTGGGTAATGCCGCCCGCCTCGCCTTTGACAGTGTCGGTTGAGCGAATGGCATCGAGAAGCGAGGTCTTGCCATGGTCAACGTGACCCATGATGGTGACCACCGCAGGACGGGGCTGCAGGTTGGCGTCAGTATCAGCCTCACCTTCAAGGCCAATTTCCACGTCCGATTCAGCCACACGCTTCACCGTATGGCCAAAGTCGGTGACAATCAGTTCAGCCGTATCAGCGTCCAGATTGTCGGCACCTTTCATCATCTGACCCTGTTTCATCAAATATTTGATGACATCGGTCAGGCGTTCAGCCATCCGGTTGGCCAATTCGGCCACGGTGATGACTTCAGGCACCACCACTTCGCGGACTTGCTTGGTCTGTTCTTGGCCGCGCAGCATGCGCATGCGACGATCACGCTCTTTCTCCCGCGCGCGGCGCACTGATGCGAGCGAGCGTTGGCGATCTGAATCATCACCAAGTGCCGACGTAATGGTCAATTTGCCCGAGCGACGCTGTTGGGCACCCTTGGCGCGCGACACAGGAGGTGGGCGCACCACGGCAGCCTTCTGCCGCTTCACCCGGCCACCCAGTTCGGACAGCAAGTCACCGTCTTCGCCTTCTTCTGCGGCAGGTGCTTCGTCAATTTCGGCAGCGGCAGCGGTCGGTGTAGGCTCAACCTCGCCCCGCCCTGGCGCGCGCGCGATAGGCTCCTCACGGCCCCGAGCCCCGGTCTCGGCAAGATCAGCCGCACGACGGGCCTCTGCGGCGCGTTGTTCTTCTTCTTGTTGGCGACGGCGCTGTGCTTCGGCTTCGGCCAGCTGACGCTCTTCTTCCATCCGGCGACGGTCGGCCTCTTCACGGCGTTGACGCAGTTCGGCTTCGGCTTGCTGCTGCAGGCGACGGGCTTGTTCCTGTTCACGTGCCCGATCAAGCGCGGCCTGACGGGCCTTCATCTCGCTTTCGGACAGCCCCAAGGTCTTGGTCAAGCGGGGTTGAGCTTGGCGGGGATCTTCAGGTGCCGCAGGACGGGCCGGGGCCGCAGCGGGTGCTGCTGCCGGACGGGTTGGCGGGGTAAATGCAGGCTTGGGAACCGCCCCAGCACCCCCGGCCGCCGGGGCTTCACCCGGGCCGATGATGCGCTTTTTCTTGACTTCGACCACCACTTGATTGGTGCGCCCATGCGAAAAGCTCTGGCGAACAGTGCCAGCGCCCACATTGCGGGACAGGGTCAAAGGCTTGCGGCCTGTTGGATTGTCGTTCTCGTTACCGTCGCTCATGCTCATCCTTGCGCACACACCGGCGCTTCATCAAATTTCACGTCGAGCCCTGCCCTGACCCCGAAACCGGACCCATATGTGGGACTGGTATCAGGCATTTCCAGCACAAAAGTCGCCCTACGAGCCATGCCATGCTCGGGCGTCTCGTGCCGGTCAGGATCGGCTTCGTCCAGTTCCAAACGGCCCGGCCCCTGGATCAGGACCCGTCCCTCGGCCAATCATCGGGCACCAGGGGAACAAACCCCGCCAGCCGCCTGATGTCTGTCGTCCAGCTATCCGCCAAACGCCCTGGCAACAAAACAGCATGTACCACAACATCACGGCCTAACGCCATGCCCATTTCCACCCCAGTGAAACAGCCTGCAGTAGGAACCCCACCCCAGGCCCGCGCAAGACCATCGAGCTTGCCGCGACCATCGGCCGATCCATCGCACGCCTCGATCCGCCACGATGGAGCCGCAGCCCGTAAAGCGGCGGCGACTTGGTCGCTGCCAATCACCAATTCACCGGCTTTGCGGGCCAGCGAGAGGTGGTTGAGGCAACGCTGGCGCAGGCCTGTGACGGTCCGCTCAATCAGATCCTCTGGCAGCTTGACTGGCCGCTTGAGGCTGCGCGCAAAGGCATTTTTGGCAATTGCTTGCGTCAGTGCCTGCCGGTTGGCAGCCACCCAAACACCCCGACCCGGTGCGCGGGCCGCAGGATCAGGAAACAACAGACCGTCAAGGTCCGCCACGAAGCGGATCAAGCCCGCTTCGGGCTGAACTTCTTGGGTGGCGATGCAGCGCCGGACCCGGCCGGCGCCCTCGCGGCGCTCAGTCTTGTCCATCGGCGGCCAACTCCGCCTCTTCGACAGCTTCTTCCTCAACCGGGGCTTCCACCCAGCCCATGGCAACACGCGCAGCCATAATCAGAGCGTCAGCTTGTTCCACGCTCATATTCATGCCTTCCAACAGGCCTGGGAAGCGGGTCTTCTCGCCATTCTTGACTTCAAACCAACCGCGCAAATCGTCAGAGACCAGACCGGCGACATCTTCCACTGTCTTCACGTCGCCTTCACCCAGCTTGATGGCAATTTCCAACGTGACGCCGGGCAAGCCCAGCACCTCATCTTCCACACCCAAGGCGGCGCGCCGCGCGTTCAACTCCTGCTGAGCGCGCTCAAGATAGTCGCGCGCACGGGCTTGCAGCTCTGCCGACACATCCTCATCAAAGCCTTCGATCTGCAGCAGATCACCCAAATCGACATAAGCCAGTTCTTCAATGGTCTCGAAGCCTTCGGAGACCAAGAGGCGTGCCATCATTTCATCGACGTCAATCGCGCCCATGAACAATTCAGTGCGGCTATTGGCTTCCTTCTCGCGGCGCGAGCGTTCTTCTTCTTCGGTGAGAATATCGATCGACCACCCTGTCAACTGGCTGGCCAAGCGCACATTCTGGCCGCGACGGCCGATTGCAAGGCTCAATTGTTCATCAGGCACGACCACTTCAACGCGGTTCTCGTCTTCATCCAGCACCACTTTGGTGACTTCAGCCGGTTGCAAAGCGTTGACGATGAAGGTGGCTGGATCGGGGGACCAAGGGATGATGTCGATCTTTTCGCCGCCAAGCTCGCCGACCACAGCCTGCACGCGTGACCCGCGCATACCCACGCAAGCCCCGACCGGATCGATCGAATTATCGTGGCTGTAGACGGCAATTTTGGCACGTGAAGATGGATCACGGGCCACTGCCTTGATTTCGATCACGCCATCATAGACTTCAGGCACTTCGGCCTCGAACAGCTTGGCCATGAAACCGGGATGGGCGCGCGACAGGAAGATTTGCGGACCTTTTGGCTCGCGCCGAACATCATAAATATAGCAGCGCACCCGGTCGCCCATATTGAGGTTCTCGCGCGGCAAGGTCTGATCCCGACGGATCACGCCTTCCCCACGCCCAAGGTCGACAATCACATTGCCATATTCAACGCGCTTGACGATGCCGTTGATAATGTCGGCCACGCGGTCCTTATATTCTTCAAATTGCTTGTCGCGCTCTGCTTCGCGCACACGTTGGGTAATGACCTGCTTGCCGGTCAGCGACATCACGCGCCCAAAGTCAAACAAAGGCAGGTCTTCTTCAAACACATGACCGACCTCAACCGAGGGGTCGATGCGTTTGGCAACCGACAGCGGGATCTGCTGGCTGGGATTTTCCACCTCATCTTGGCTAGCCACCACTGTTTGCTTGCGTTTCAGCGTCAATTCACCCGACTTCGGATTGATGCGGGCTTCGATGTGATGATCCGCACCATAACGTGCACGGGCAGCCTTGCTGATTGCTTCCTCGATAGCCTCAATGACGATGGCTTCATCGATATTCTTTTCGTAGGCCACCGAGCGGGCGATGGACAGGAGTTCCAGTCGATTGGCAGAAATGGCCATGGGTCGTTTCCTTCTGAAGTCGCAAATGCTGGTTAGGTCAGGTCTGGATCGGCATCGGGCACGACGTCATCAGGTGCAAACTCCACCTGATCGTCGTCCAAGGCTTTTTCCAATTGTTCAAGTTCGTCTTCGTCTGCCCCGCGCCGCCGCAGCGATTCGCGGATCAAATCGTCGGTCAACACCAAGCGGGCCGTCGCAATCCATTCAAATGGGATCAGCGCCGTGTCTTCCTCGCCTTCCAGATTGATGCAGACATTGTTGTCTTCTGTGCCGGCCAGTTCGCCTGCAAAGCGCTTGCGGCCTTCAATGGCCCGGTCCAATTCCAACTTGGCCTGCCAGCCCGCCCAACGATCAAAGTCACCCAAGCGGGTCAATGGCCGATCAATTCCGGGCGAGGAAACTTCCAGTGCATACTCGCCTTCGATCGGGTCTTCGGCATCCAGAAGCGGGCCCAAACCACGCGACAGCTTTTCGCAATCACCCGATGTCATCCGCCCATCGGGCCGTTCGGCCATGATCTGGAACGTCTTGCGGCGCGCACCCATTAGGCGCACGCGCACGATTTCATAGCCCAGATCGTGGGCAGCAGGCTCTATCAAGGCCAGCAATTTATCTTCAAAAGGCGACGTGGTGCGCAAACGAAACTCAATCTGTCAGGCCATGCCCGATCCGGTCACAGCGGGTTTTCAGACAAACAAAAAGCGGCCCCGGCTGTCCGGAGCCGCCTTGACCGCCGCAAGCGATCAAAGTCGATCTGTTAGCGTGTTATAAGCGCTTTTTCAGGTTGTGTCATCAGGGCAGGCACATTCTTGCGCATCAGCCTCGTCTGACAGGCGCAGCCTCGAAACGCTTCACCCCTAATTGGCCCGTGTTGTCGCATCGTTTAAGCCGAAAACCGCTATCACTTTTCGGCACGATGCTCTAGATTCTAAATTTTCGCATCGTTTAAGCCGAAAACCGCCGACACTTTTCGGCACGATGCTCTAGCGGGTCGCGCCGTCTTCGGCCTTGATGCCAGCAGCTGAATCGGGCGTATTGGGACCACCAACAATCTTCTCAAGCTTCATTTTGAAAATGAGCAGAGAATTGGGCGGGATCGGGCCGGTGCCCATCTCGCCATAACCCAAGGCCGGTGGCACCCAGATCGTCCATTCATCACCGGGCCGCATCATTTGCAGGGCCTCAACCCAAGCCGGAATCAACTCACCGACGCGGAATTCAGCCGCCTGGCCGCGCGCGATTGAGCTGTCAAACACCTCACCATTTAGAAGCTTGCCTTCGTAATTGACCTGAACAATTGAGTCCGCGGTCGGTTTGGCCCCGGTTTCTGGACCTTTGGTGATGACCGAATATTGCAAGCCCGACGCGGTGGTTACAACGCCAGCGGCTTTCGCATTCTTTGCCAGAAACTCTTGTGCGGCCTTCCCATTCGCATCCAAGGGCGCAGGCTGGGAATCCATGCCTTCCATCACCGACTTTTCCTTATTGGCACCGGCTGGCGAGCAAGCCACCACCATCAGACTTGTGGCAGCTGCCAAGGTAACGAGGCGCAACATGGGTACAAATGACATGATCGATCTTTCTGTTGTGGCAAAGGGAGGCGGAAAAAGCGTCAAATCCGATTAGGATTCATCCAGCGGGACACCGTAGAGTTCCAGGCGGTGATCAATCAAGCGATAGCCCAGCCGACGGGCAATTTCCTGTTGCAAGCGCTCAATCTCGGGATCAACAAACTCCAACACGCGGCCGGTTTTCATGTCGATGAGATGGTCGTGATGCTCCGCACCGGCCTCTTCATAGCGCGAGCGGCCATCCCGGAAATCATGGCGCTCCAAAATGCCACTTTCTTCAAAAAGCCGCACAGTGCGATAGACGGTTGCAATTGAAATACCCTTATCGACCGCCGAGGCGCGCCGGTGCAATTCCTCGACATCGGGGTGATCTTTGGCTTCAGACAGTGTGCGCGCGATGATCCGGCGCTGCTCGGTCATCCGCAGACCTTTTTCCACGCAGAGGGATTCAATTCGATCAGCCATATCGGTTCCATCCGTCAGAGCCCATGATATGCGGGGTTTGCGCGGCTTCGTCTAGAGCCCTGACATCAATGTGCAGCAGGCAGATCATAAGCCATGACCAATGCATCCACCCGTTCCCCGCCGCGGCGTTGATAATAGGCCCTGCGAACGCCTTGGTCGACAAAGCCATGACGGCGATAAAGCCCAATCGCGGCCTCATTATCGACTGCCACTTCGAGGAAAAGCCGCCCGACCCCTAATTGAGACAAGGCCTCACACACGGCGCGCAACAAGGCAGCACCCCGACCCTGACGGCGACCGGCCGGCTCCACAGCCAGTGTCAGAATTTCAGCCTCATCCACAAGGTGCCGGACGACACTGAATCCGACTGGGGGATCATCCAATACCCACACTTGGTCAGTTGTTTGATCAGAACGGAGATAGGTCGCAAAGTCCGCCTCAGGCCAGCCCGTCTCAAACGACTGGCTGTGTAAGCGCGCCAAGATGGGCCCATCTTCGGGCTTGCCGCGCCGAACCATACTCACAAGTCTTCATCCAGGCTGCGGCCGCCAGGCAGTTTAGCGTCATGTCCGCGCAGATAAAGCGGGCTTGGCGGATGGCGATCAGGGTCAAGATGCTGGGCCAATTGCGCGAGGATGATGGGGTCTGGATAGGCTTGTTCCACCACTGGCCAGTCTGGAAACTGGTCGGCCAGGCTTGCTGCACCCGGCCCGGTCAACGTCCATGGACCGCTGAGATGGGCTGCAAGACTTTCCGGGCTCAGCCGCGTGGGTTCAAGGGCACACGCGCGCCCCTCCCAGGCCCCAACAAATAAACTGCCTGCAACAGAAATGGCTGCTAGCGTGCGTGGGGCCGAAGCGCCATGGGCAAGAACCTCAAGCGTCGATAGGCCGATGCACGGCTTGTTCAAGGCCAATGCCAGTCCGCGGGCAAAGGCCAAGCCTATGCGCACGCCGGTAAAGGCACCCGGTCCGCGTGTGACGGCAATCCGGTCCAAGGCATTTGGTACAATGCCTGCCTCAGCCAATAGATCGCGCGCCATCGGGGCAAGACGCTCGGCCTGGCCCTTGGACATGGGCTCGCAGCGGACAGCTAAGGTCTGGCCATTGTGAACCAGCCCGACCGAACAAGCCGTCAAAGCGGTATCAATCGACAATATCAGCATAGGGGATGACAGCGCACCGCTTGCCAGCGCGCGGATCAGATAATGGACAAAAGGGCGGCATTAGGTCGCCCGAGCACGGCTTTGTCGCCCTTGATCCCGATCGGGCGCTGGATCAGTTTGGGGTTTTTCGCCATGGCCTCGAACACAGCCTCATCACTGGCATCGGCTGGCAATCCGGCATCTGCCGCGTCTTTCTCACGCATGAAAGCGCGGGGCGACACACCACCCATTTTTGCGGCAATATCCTTCAACTCAGCGACACTCAGCCGCTCAGCAACCAACATATAGCGGCGGATTTCCGGCTGTATCCCGGCGGCTTCTAACACTTCCAGCCCTTTTTTGGACGAGCCACAGCCCGGATTATGGATCAAAACATAGCTCATTGGCAAAGCTCCTGATGTTGGGTTTGTCTTGGGCGGCAAAATGGTGACCACCCCCCTCCATGTAAAGAGCAGCACAGTCAAGTGAGGCTAAGCTGCGGTGCCTTGTCGCCCTGCACAACCCGTTTCATGATAGCCCGTTCTGGCGCGAAATGTGCGACACTGTTTGTCAGAGCAGGAGATCACGCAAGATGCTGCCTGAAACCAAGACCGACCTATCGACCAGCAAACTTGACCGTTCGGCTCTGTCTTGGGCCATCTATGAAGCCGCCCGCAATCCCTATTCGATCCTCTGCACCATTTATATTCTTTCACCTTATATTGCGACCCATGTGTTTACAGATCCGATTGTTGGGCAAGCAACAATTGCCAGCTGGCACACATTGGCCGGGCTGATGGTGGCCTTCACCGCCCCGTTTCTAGGTGCGATTGCTGATCGGTTTGGTGCGCGCAAGCCGATGTTGGCGGCTGTAACTGTGGCGATGGTCGTGTCGATCTTTTGCCTGTGGTGGGCCGAGCCAGCCGGACAAGGCGGGTTGCCCTTGTGGGCGATTGCTGCCCTGACCATCGGGATCGGGGTCATGTTTGCCTATACCGAGGTTCTGCATAATGCGATGCTGCCGACTGCTTCGACCCCGACAACTCTGCCCATAGCTTCAGGCATGGGCCTCGCCTTGGGCAATCTTGCGGCCGTCGCGTTGCTTTTGTTTGTTCTTTGGGGATTGGCATTTCCTGGGCAAGTCAGTTGGAGCTTCATCCCAGCCCAACCTTTGTTTGGCCTCGACCCCGGCCAATTTGAAACCAGCCGAGCTGTGGCTCCGATCAGTGCAATCTGGTTTGCTTTGGCCGCATTGCCCTTGTTTCTGTTTTCACGCGATAAAATCGCTTCTGGCATTAAACCATCAAAAGCGGCAATCGATGGCGTGGTCGGCTTGTTCAAGGCGATTAGCCGCCTGTTCCGGGTTGACCGCAATGCCGGACGCTATCTCATCGCCCGCATGCTTTATGTTGATGGCAAGACAGCCATTCTAATCGTTGCAGGCGTGACGGCCGCGGGCGTGTTTGAGTGGGATTTGATGGAAATGGCCGCCTATGGCATCATCCTGTCAGTCTTTGCTGTTATCGGCGGACTGTTGGCAGGGCCTTTAGATGCGCGGATCGGGGCGAAATGGTCGATCATCCTCGAGATTGGTGTGACCCTCATCTGTCTGATCACCATGACATTGCAATCTAAGACTCAGGTGTTCGGCCTGACGGTCGTCCCCGATACCCCCATCTGGAACGGGCCCATGTTCACCACCTTGCCCGAAGTGGTCTTTGTGGCGGGGGCAATCATCATCGCGATTTCAATTACTGCCGCCTATGCTTCCTCGCGCACATTGATGGCGCGACTGGCCCCAAAAGGGATGGAGGGGGAGTTTTTTGGACTGTATTCGCTGGCCGGCTCGGCCACTGTTTGGCTGGGACCGCTTTTGGTCGGGCTCTTCACCAGAGCGTTTCAGAGCCAACAGATTGGTCTGGCCTCCACTGGCCTTCTCTTGATCGGTGGCTTGGTCATTATGCTTTTCGTCCGTCAACCGCCTCGCCTTGACGGCGGGACATACTAGTTCGTCAACGCGCGCGACTTCGACAAGTGTTTGCTGTAGAGACAGGCCCGTGACTGACCCGATTATCCGCCCTCTTGCCTGGCAGCCCCCCATGCATGTCCTGGCCAAGCTGGGACAGGTTGCTGGTTGTTTGGGCTTTATCGGCGGCGGCCAACATCCTTTGTCGCGTTGGTCGTATATCATGGCCGATCCGGTGGAGGTCCATGTCTGGCACCGTTTCCAAGGTGGCGACCCCTTCTTCGGTCTGCAAGAACGGCTGGCAAAGCTCAGTCTAACGCCCAGTCCCGACTATGGTCCGTTTCAAGGCGGCTGGGCCGGTCTTTTGAGTTATGAATTGGGCCATGCGTTTGAAAACTTGCCCGAAGCCAACAGCAAAACGCTCAGCGCACAATGGCCAGATGTGTGGCTGGGCCTATATGATACACTGGCGATTTTCGATGCCCAGAATTGTAAAGCCTGGGTGCTGTCTTGGGGACTGTCGACCCATGGCCGCCCAGATACGCAATTGGCGATATCAAAAGCCGACGACTTCAAGCGCTGGATCGAAACAGAGGCCGGCAGGCCGGAGGAGCCGGTAAATCCCGCAACTCATGTAGGTCTGTTACCCGTCCTCACGCGGGAGGAGATGGAATCCCGCATCGCACGCACGATCGACTACATCCACGCGGGGGATGTCTTTCAGGCCAATTTGTCGGCACGGTTTTCAGGAAACCTGCCTGAGGACGACACGCCTTTGGCTCTGTTCTCGCGTCTCATGAGCCGGCATCCCTCGCCATTCGCCGCCTATTTGAATTTGGGTGATATGGTGGTGGCATCACACTCGCCTGAGCGCTTCATGTCGCGCACCGCCGATGGCGTGCTGGAAACCCGGCCAATCAAGGGCACTGCCATGCGGCACAAGGATCCCGATTTGGATGCCCGCCAAGCAGAAACCCTCCTCTCCAGTGTGAAGGACCGGGCCGAAAACCTGATGATCGTTGATTTGATGCGCAATGACCTGTCGCGCGTTTGTTTGCCAGGCAGTGTGCGCGTACCCCGACTATGCGCGTTGGAAAGCTTTTCGACGGTTCACCATCTGGTGTCCGATGTTCGCGGACAGCAGCGCCCCGGGCTTGGGTTTTTTGATGCCTTGCGGGCCAGCTTTCCGCCAGGCTCTATCACCGGTGCCCCCAAAGTGCGCGCCATGGAGATCATCAGCGAGTTGGAGGGCGAACCGCGTGGCCCATGGTGCGGGTCCATGATCCGGGTCGGATTTGACGGAGCCGCTGACTCCAATGTGCTGATCCGCACGGCGGCGTGCCAAAAGCGGGGTCAAATCTGGCAGATTGATGCGCGGGCTGGCGCGGGCATCGTCGCGGACAGTGAACCTGCTCTGGAATATGACGAAATTCTGATGAAAGTCCGTGCATTACGCCTTGCAGCTTCACGAGGTTCTTTGCCATGACCGCGCCACATCATGACTCATTGTGCTGGACCGATGGGCAAGTGAGGCGCTTGTCCGACCTCCGGATCGACCCGCGCGATCGTGGCTTCACGTTGGGAGATGGCTTATTTGAAACCATGCTCTGGACCGAACGTAGGATCCGCTTCTTTGACGATCACATGGCACGGCTGAGCCATAGTGCAGATATGCTGGATTTGGCGATCCCGGCAACGCCTGACGAAATTGAAACAGGATTGACGGCACTGGTCAGGCAATCTGGTCTGGATCGGGCTGCCTTGCGGCTCACCTTGTCACGCGGGCCGGGACCACGCGGATTGGCTCTGCCTGAGGAACCACAGCCTCGCTTGTTGGCAACCGTGGCACCATGCCCGACCGCTTTTGACCCTGTCAGTGTCTGTCTTGTCGATGTGGCGCGTGCTGTAGGTGCCCCATCTGCCCGCTTCAAAACCTTATCTTATTTGGATCAAGTCATGGCTTTGAACTTGGCCCGCGCCGCAGGTGCTGATGAGGCTTTGATGCGCGGCCATGGTGACCGCATCGCCTGTGCGAGCAGTGCCAATGTCTTGATCCGACTGGAGGGGGTTTGGCTAACGCCGCCAGTAGCTGATGGTGCATTGCCGGGAATTGTGCGTGGCCGTCTCATACGGGCAGGCCTGATTGACGAAAAAAGCCTTGGCGTGGCGGATCTAAACCGCTGCGACGCGGCTTGTTTGACAAATGCGCTGATTGGAGTTCGCCCGGTGCATCAACTTAACGGACGCAAGCTGGCTGTGGTCGAGACAGATATCCTCGGCATGCGGGACGCGTTGGCAAATGGATCAGCAGCCCGGACTTGATACGCCCGTGAGACACAATTTCGCAGACCGACGTGGACGGAAGTAGAAACGTTCCTGCATTGTTATCGTGTTGGACACAAAAGAGGTGCCCATCGACGTATATTGCAAGGTAACCTCACCGACCACGATGCCGCCATTGGTTGAGAACAAGGCAGTATCGACAGGAACTGTGGCCCCTACGCGTAGCGGATGAGAGCTGTTCACATTGGTACAGCCACCGGTACTATCGATTTGCTGGCTCCACTCAACTTTAGGGACACCGCTTTGCAAGGCGACCGTCGCCACAACCAAAGAAGGCGTTGTGGCATTATAAGGGGCAAACACGCCGCGCGTCACATTGGCGAGTTGAGCCAAGTCCGTACATGTGACCCGGTCGGTCTGTGCGGCAAGGTCACCCAAAGTCGACGCGGCCAGGGTGACTTTCCGGTCGACGCTGACAGCCTGACTGACCTCTGCAGAACCAAACAACAGCAGAACCATCAGCGGCGCGATCATTGCAAACTCGACCGCGGAAACACCTGTTTGTGCGCGGCGAGTGGTGCGCGCCGCAAAGCGCATCGCCACATTACGGCGCACATTCGTAGCAGGAAGTGAGGCAGAATCTTGCATGGCCAGCCTCAATTGAATGGTTCGTTACGGAATGCGGACGTTGCCGCAATGATGCGGTTATTGGTGCCCAAGGTACCGCCCGGTGATGTATCCGAGAAATTCTTCATCGCCGAGGCAATTCCAGGCGTCATCAACTGCCAGACATAATAGCCACGGACCACAACGATGGCATTGGCCGCGGTGGCTTCATATGGTTCATCTGCGGCAGAGCCGGGCGTCAAAATGCCATCCGCCCAGGGCGTGGGCAAAGTTCCGCTTGCTGGCTGGTTCTGGACTTGAACAAACAACCGATTGGCGCAATCTGCCATACCCATCAAGCGGGCGCAGACATTGGCTTTGAACTGGGATTTACTGATCGGAGCAGACGTGGATTGCGCCTGACCCGTTCGAACTTTTCTGGCTTCTTCGGAAATCGCCGCTTCCAGCGTGGTTTGCATGAAGAAAATCATCATGGTTTCGAAGATGCCGAACAGCAGGAAGAAAAAGGGTGCTGCCACCATCGCGAACTCAACCGCAGAAGAACCTCGTTGTCCTTCTTTGTTCCGACGCTTGCGATAGCGCTTGACCAGTCCTGCCAGCAACATAGACATCATCGTCTCCCACAGCCTGCAAACCACGCTCAATTCTGATCATGTTTCAACAGGCTAGAACTCACTCAGCCAGCCCTGCCCGCACATTTCAACGCGCGTGACACACTGACTATTGGCTTTATCAAGCACAGAACCGCTTACAGGCGACTTAACACGACGGAATCAAATTTATCGATTAAGCATGATTATGTGGTGCTATGATCGACGAGCCTAGTTCCGGCTCCCGCTGCCGGCAGCAAATGTCGCGCGGCTTCCAGCAGCCGACATGGCTGTGCGGTTTCCTGCCTCAGTTGCTTCCGCGTGAACGGTTGCGATGCAGCGTTCTTGGCACACCATGGTGGAGATTTCTTTGCCGCGCTGAATTGTGATCATGCCAGCAGGTCTATTGGCCCGAACCTGAACTCGGGCCTCGAAAACAACCCGTCCATTGGCATCCACGGCGGTCACTTCCGTGCTGCCAACCGATTTGGCGACGACAAACAGGGTACGTGGGTCGTGCACAATCACGTCGGCAATACCTGCATTGCCGATAACGACACCTGTTACAGGCCGCTCAAAGTGCAGCGCTTGAGTTTGCTCAATCTCCATTTGCATGGATTGAGCCATAGCGGGGCTGGTTGCGGCAGCAAACACGACGGCGGCAATGAGGCCAACTTTGATCAGATGCTTGGACATCAAAATACTCCAGTTGAGCTATCTTTAACCCTCACCCGTAAACCAGCCATTAATCGCGTCAGTCGGACCACGCACAATGAATGACCGGGGAGCTGGCGGATATCGGTCGGCCAAATCGGCGAAAGCCGAAGCCCGCATGGCCTCTACATAACCTATATATAAAAGGAGTCGGCAAACGCGCTGAACTGACGAGAACCGATTGCATGCCTGATGCATGCGTGCCGAAGCGGGCTGCAAACATCCTGACAGTCATGTCCTAGATCATTTTGCATTCAAAAGCAGAGCATGCATTTGACATATCCTTGGTTGGATATTTCCAAGACTATGTAATCATTTACCGCAACTTGACATAAATCACTTTGATTTGCCTTGGTAATGCAAAATTTCAGTCCGAAGGGTCATAAAAAATAATCCACGAAAACAATATCTTGCGATAATTGAGATCAGATTGTGCCGACAAAATGGCAGGTCATTTCAATTTTTATCTTTCGATTTACGCGGTGTTTATGAATCTTCGCTACAACCAACTGGACACAGGGAAAAAGAAGCAGCAACGACTTCAACCACCCGGTCGCATGTAGAATGGGAACCTTAAGATGAAAAAGTTTTTGGCAAAGATCCGCAAGAATGAGTCTGGTGCAACTGCTATCGAGTACGGCCTGATCGCCGCTCTGATCGCTGTGGTTCTGATTGGTTCGCTCCAAACCCTGGGCAACAACATGAAGAACCAGTTCACCACCATCGGCACCAGCATCGGTCGCTAATCATTTAGCGATTTCGATTGTGTGATCGAAATGGGGCGCCTGATCATTGGATCGGGCGCCTTTTTCGCATAAGCGACATTCAAACACATCAATATTTACATTCGCTTAGCTCAAGTCTGATAATGCTTATATATGCTTATCGGCCCTGATTCATTTTCAGCCTATCTGGGGCTCACCGCGTTCAGTGGTGCCATGATTTGGGCTGCCATTGGCGATGTGCGAACCTTCACCATCACCAACAAGCTGAACCTGACAATTGCGGTTGGCTTTCTGATCTTTGCTCTGCCAATGGGTCTCAGTTTGCAGGACATTGCCGCTCATGTCGGTGTTGGCGCTGTTACCTTAATGATCACCATTACCATGTTTTTGATCGGCATATTTGGCGGGGGCGATGCCAAAATGATGGGGGCTGCGGCCTTGTGGCTAGGGCCTGCCGCCATGCAGCCATTTATCCTTTACACCGCTTTCTCTGGCGGTGGCTTGGTGGTGATCCTGTTGGTCAGCCGTTATCTGGCCCGCCGGTTTGGTTTGCCAAAGCAGCCACGATGGTTACGCCGACTTCTGCGACAACGCTCAGCGGTGCCCTACGGCGTTGCGCTTGGATTGGGCGCAATCTTGGCAACGCCCCATACCGTTTGGTTTCCCACATTCTAATGATCTGATGTGCAAATCGTAAGCTCGATTGTTTCAAAAGTCGTTTCACCGTTAACCACTTCTTAGAACCTGTTTACGCATGGTCTTCTCAAAGCTGTTTTGGTTTTAGGTGATTCTCTGAGGGTCGCGTCGGCCTCGACTGATGGCGATCCTGAACGGGAGATGCGTGGCGTGAATATTCGGCAAATCTCGATTATTGGGGGAGCCTTGCTGGTAGCAGGTGGAGCCTTTGTCTGGCTCCGCAGTCAGTCTGCCAACCCTTAAGTCACCGCTCCGGCACCATCAGGCGAAGCCAAAGTTGAACTCGTGAATGTTCTGGTGGCCAAGCGCGACATGGAGTTGGGCGAGCGCATTTCGGAGGCATCTCTCGGCTGGGCACCCTATACACCCGCTAGCGCCTCAACACCGGGCTTTGTTCTGCAAAGCAAAAATCCTGATGCCATCAAGGACTTTACAAATGGCATTGTGCGGCAAGCCATGGTGGCCGGTGAGCCTATCCTGTTGAGTAAGATCGTAAATGTCGGCGACAAGACAGGTGCAATGGCCGCCTTACTGACGCCTGGAATGCGGGCTATTACATTCCCTGTCACCACTGAGTCTGGCGTCGCAGGTTTTGTTCTGCCCAATGACAAGGTTGATATTGTTCTGACCCGCGAGGTTCAGTTCATGGCCAAGGGCCAAACTCAATCACGCGTGGTGTCTTCAACAATCATGGAGAATGTCCGGGTTCTGGCCATCGATCAGGCTATCCAGCCAAACAAGGATGCGAAGACCATTACCGGAACAAGTGCCACCGTCGAATTGAGTGCTGCAGACGCTGAAAAATTGCGGATCGCTCAGAAATTGGGTGACTTGTCGCTTATGCTGCGCGGCTATGCGGACATGAGCGGACCGACTTATGTGCGGGCCGGGGCGCCGGTTTTGGTGCAGGGTGTTGTCTCGACACCGGCCAACCCTGCCCCCGCAGCGCCATCCGAGGGAAACAATGGGGCTGGACCACCGCCTGCGCCGACCCCGGTCAAAGTCTATCGGGGAGGCCAGTGATGGGCTGCCGTTCTGGCTTCAATAATTTACTGATGGGCACAATTTGCGCGGCATGGGTTGCCGCGAGCTTGCCTGTCTTGATCCCTGATGCTGCTCTGGCTCAAAACCGCATGGCTTCTGCGGCACCAACGACTGGCAGCAGCCAGGCCAATGGTCCAAATATCCAGCGTCTGAATTTGGCGCAGGGTAAATCCGGTGTGATCGATTTGCCGGTCGAGGCCCGTGATGTGGTGGTCAGTGATCCGACTATTGCGGACGCGGTGATGCGGACCAGTCGGCGCGGCTTTATCTTGGGCAACAAAATGGGCGAAACCAACGTCTATTTCTTGGATGCGCAAGGCCGCCAAATCCTTCAGTTGGAAGTGCGCGTCTCACGCGATACCTCCGAGCTCGAAGCCCTTCTCGACCGCTTGGTGCCAGAAGCGCGCGTCAGTATCGATACAGTTCAAGACTCCATCATTCTTACTGGCGATGTCCCGAACGCAGGCGTGTCGGATCGTGTCCTGAGAATCGCCGGTCAATATGCGGGCGATCCCAATAGAGTTCTGAACATGATGAATGTTCTGGCCGGTGATCAGGTCATGTTGCGGGTTCGGATCGTGGAAATGCAACGGTCCGTTATCAAGCAATTGGGTATGAACCTGACTGCAACCAACATTCTCAACCAGCTTCTGCCAGAAGATTGGGGGGTGAAGTTTGCCACCGCGAACGGCTTTGCGGTCAATGGCGCATTTCTGGGTGGAACCACCATTGATTCAACTTGGGCGCAGAATTTTATCCGGCCACAATCTTATACGTTCGACAGCCCCACCGCCGCCCTTTTGGACCCTAGCCGCTTTGCCGGCGCTGGCGGCTATAGTTCGAAGTTCGACCCTGCAACAAACGTAACCACCGTGACCTATGGCCCCGGTGAGCTTGTCACCAACCAAAGAGCCGACAGCAATATTCAGGCATTGGAACGTGTGGGTCTTGCCCGTACTTTGGCTGAACCCAATTTAACCGCCACCTCGGGCGAGCCTGCTAAATTCCTAGCAGGGGGGGAATTCCCTGTTCCCACCGCTCAAGAAGGCAACAAGGTTACGGTGTCGTTCAAGCCGTTCGGGGTTGGTCTCGGCTTTACGCCTATCGTTCTAAGCCCGGACAGGATTTCCTTGAAAATCTCGACCGAAGTGTCTGAGATTTCAACGGCAGCCTCATTCCGCCAGGCCGATACTTTGATCCGCGATGCTGCTGGCAATGTAACCGATACAATTCGCGGCCTGTCGATTCCGGGTGTGTCTGTTCGGCGTGCGGAAAACACGATGGAATTGCCATCGGGTCGATCCATGGTGATGGCAGGGCTGATCCAACAATCCACCCGACAGTCAATTGAAGGTCTACCAGGCCTGAAAGACCTACCAGTGTTGGGCAATTTGTTCCGGTCGCGCGATTTCCAGAGCAATGAGACTGAACTGGTCATTATCGTGACCCCCTACATCGTAAAGTCGACCACGATGGACCAATTGCAGACCCCCGCAGACGGTTATGCGCCCGCGCCCGACAGCTCTGCCCTGCTTCTGGGCAAGATGAACCGAATGGTCCGCCCGGAATCAAAAGGCCTTCCCAAAGGCCGCTACCGGGGTCCAGTTGGTCATGTATTGAATTAAGTCAGGAAATGCCGATGTCACACAAGCTCGCTAGACACTTCATGTCGAGACCGCAGGCCAAAACCGCGATCAAAGCCGCCGTGTTCGCAGCCCTGATGTCTCTTGGGGCCTGCGGCGGCGGCCAAGCTGTGCGCGAACAAACGGATGCTGAGCGGGTTGAAGAAGCCAATCTGAAGCGCACTATGCTGGATGCACACGTCCCAACCGCGATCCCTGTCGAAGCGCGCCTAAGCCTATCAGCACCCGGAAATGCCACCGGCGTAGCGGCGCAAGAAGTCGCGGATCTGCGTACTTTTGGACAGGATTTTGTGCGACTTGGCCGTGGTAATGTCGTGATTTCAGTGCCTAACAACGCCAGCAACAGCCAATCGGCAGCCTTTGTTGCCCAAGACGTGCAGCGTATCTTGTTCCTCGCCGGTGTTGATTACACCCGCATGGTAAGCGGCCCGTATCAGGCCAGCGGTTCGGGGGATGCCCCGGTCTTGGTGTCGTATGGTCGCTATGAGGCGAAGGCAACGACCTGCACGCCGTGGAGCCAAGTCGACCCGCGCAAAACAGCTTCTAACCTGCCGCCTGATCGGTTCGGCTGCGCCCAGAATGCCAATCTGGCCGCCATGATTGCAGATCCAGGCGATTTTCTTGGCGACCGCAGAGACACGGTGCGTGATGCGGCCCGCTTGCAGAATGGAATTGAACAGCATCGCAAAGGTGCCGTGCCTACGGTCAGTGGTGCAGTGGCAACAGGCGGCGGGGGTGGCCAATGATCGGGAACACAAAGCGTAAGCCCATGTGGGAAGAGCTTGCATCCGCGGACGAGCCCTTCGAACTGGACGCCGATCTTGACTTCATCGAGCCTACCCGCTCGCAATCCATTCCAGCGGCGGCATCACCTGGTGACTTTGATGCGGCGACCTTCGAAGAAACCTATGTCGGCGAACTCGCTCGGGGTGGCGATCAACCTGTGCCACGCATTTCGGTACAGGCTTTCTGCGAGCGTCCTGATACCGCGCAATTGATGCAATCGGCATCGACCGACCGTCGCATTGCCAAAGCCCATGTCACAGTGTCGATGGGCGGACTTGCGGGGGCGATCGAGTATTTTCAGGCCCAGCCTTCGCCCAATCTGATCATTGTGGAAAGCCTGGCATCGCCAGCCGCCTTGATCCAGCAATTGGACGAGCTGGCATCTTATTGTGAGCCCGGCGTCAAAGTGATCTTGATCGGGGATTCCAATGACATTGGCCTGTACCGAGAGCTGATCCGGCGCGGCGTATCTGAATATCTTGTCCCGCCATTGCAACCACTGCAGTTGATCCGCACGATTTCGGATCTTTATGTGGATCCCAGCAAGCCGTTCTTGGGCCGCACAATTGCCTTTGTCGGTGCGAAGGGTGGGGCGGGCTCGTCTACCATCGCGCACAATGTTGCTTGGTGCATGGCCGAGCATGCCCGCGTCAATACCACATTGGTTGATCTGGACTTGTCGTGGGGAACCACCGGTCTTGACTTCAACACGGACCCTGCAACCGGCATTGCCGACGCATTGGAAAGCCCGGAGCGGGTTGACGATGTGCTGCTGGATCGATTGTTGACGCGCCATACCGATCATTTGACTTTATTCACCGCCCCGGCATCGCTGGACCGTGAGTTCGAGATTGCACCAGAAGCCTATGAGACCGTGATTGAGGGGGTTCGCCGCGGCGTACCTTTTGTCATCCTCGACCTGCCACACACCTGGTCGAAATGGATGCGCCAGACCCTATTGTCTGCAGACGAAGTTGTAGTTGTGGCCCAGCCGGATCTGGCCGGCCTGCGCAATGCCAAGAATATTTTCGACATGGTCCGGGTTGGTCGCCCCAATGACACCCCGCCAAAAGTCATTCTCAATATGGTTGGTGTCGCCAAGCGACCTGAAATCCCGGTTAAGGATTTCGCTGAGGCTCTGGGAGTGCAGCCAACTTTGGTCCTGCCCTATGACCCGCAATTGTTCGGCACGGCCAGCAATAACGGCCAAATGCTGGCCGACGTCAACCCGAACAGCAAATGCGCAGAGGGCATGGATTTTCTGGCTCAGTTGTTCACCGGGCGTGCACCGCAGCCTAAGACCAAAGCCAATCTCCTTGCCAAACTGATGCCGGCAAAAGCCAAGAAGTGAGGCCTGAATGTTTGGTAAACGTGCAGATGGTGCAGTCGCGGCAAATGTGGCAAGGCCGGCTCCGATTGAGCCTCCCAAGCCAGCACCCGCTCCAGTAACTGCGCCCGCCCCGGCAGCTGCAGCGGGCGGTGCCACACCTGCATCGCTCGACCCGGCACGTGTTGCCAAAGCAGTTCGTGCGCCAATCCCGATCAACCCGCAGGTTGCCTCCAGTAATGATGGGCGGACAGAAGAATATTACCGCACCAAGGCATCGATCTACAATGCGCTGATCGAAACAATCGACCTGGGCCAATTGGCAGCCCTTGATCAAAAAACCGCACGTGATGAAATCCGCGACATCGTCAACGAAATCATAGCAATCAAGCAGGTCATCGTATCGGTCTCCGAGCAAGAGCAATTGCTGGCTGACATTGTCAATGACGTTCTGGGCTATGGTCCACTAGAGCCCTTGCTGGCACGTGACGACATTGCTGACATCATGGTCAATGGGGCCAATAGCGTGTTCATCGAAGTCGGCGGAAAGGTGACCAAAACGCCGATCCGTTTCCGTGACAACCAACAGCTGATGAACATTTGTCAGCGCATCGTTAGCCAGGTTGGTCGTCGAATCGATGAAAGCTCTCCCATATGCGACGCCCGTCTACCAGACGGGTCGCGGGTTAACGTGATTGTGCCACCTTTGGCGCTCGATGGACCAACGCTGACCATCCGGAAATTCAAAAAGGACAAGCTGCGTCTGAAGGATCTTGTTGGTTTCGGGGCCATCTCAGAACCGGCTGGCAAGGTTCTCGGCATTATCGGCGCCTGCCGATGCAATGTCTTGATCTCCGGCGGTACCGGCTCTGGCAAGACCACCCTGCTGAATTGTCTTACTGGCTATATCGCCCCGGACGAACGGGTCATTACCTGCGAAGACGCTGCGGAATTGCAATTGCAGCAGCCCCACGTGGTCCGGCTGGAAACCCGTCCTCCCAATCTGGAAGGTCAAGGCGCGATCAGCATGCGCGAATTGATCAAGAACTGTCTGCGGATGCGACCTGAACGGATTATCGTGGGCGAAGTGCGCGGACCCGAAGCATTTGACCTGTTGCAGGCCATGAACACGGGCCACGATGGCTCTATGGGTACATTGCACGCCAACAGCCCGCGCGAAGGGCTGTCGCGGATGGAAAGCATGATCACCATGGGTGGATTCTCTCTGCCCACCAAAACCATTCGTGAAATGATCGTTGGCTCTATCGATGTTGTGATCCAGGCAGCCCGTCTTCGGGACGGCTCCCGCAAGATCACCCATGTCACCGAAGTTCTGGGGCTGGAAGGTGATGTGATCATCACCCAAGATCTGATCGTGTTTGAGATGGAAGGCGAAGACGCCAACGGCAAGATTATCGGCAAGCACCGATCAACAGGGATCGCACGCCCTAAGTTCTGGGATCGTGCACGCTATTTCGGCCTCGAAAAGGAATTGGCTGAGGCCCTCGACGCGGCGGATGTGTAAAAGCTATGGATCTTGGTACGATCATCCCAATTCTGATTGCTGCAGGGGTTCTGCTTGTAGGCGTCGCACTTGCAGGCGACGATAATCAGGAGTCTCAAAAGCGTATCAAGTCGGTTGCCCAACAAAAGCCGGCCGCAGTGAAGCGTCGGGGTGCCGACAGTGAAGATAGCCGCCGCAAAAAGCTTTTGGTCAATCTGAAAGACATTGAAATGCGCGAGCGCCAGCTCCGGCGTGCGCGTTTATCCGTGGCCGCGCGCATTGAGCAGGCTGGCCTGACCATGGAAGAAAAGACCTTCTGGATGATTTCGGTCGGCCTTGGCCTTGCTGCGGCGGCTGGCGTGCTGATCGCAGGCCAAAAGCCCATGTATGCGTTGGGGGCCGGGGTCGTTCTGGGTTTAGGCCTGCCGCGTTGGATTTTGGGGTTTTTGGTCGGACGGCGTCAGAAGAAATTCATCGCTGAATTCGCCAATGCAATCGATGTGATTGTGCGCGGGGTGAAATCTGGCTTGCCGCTGGTTGAATGCCTGAAGATTATTGCGCGTGAAGCACCAGAGCCGCTGTCTGGGGAGTTCCGCCGGATCTGCGACGCCCAATCCATGGGTGTACCAGTCGATCAGTGCATGAACAAATTGTTCGAACGAATGCCCCTGCCGGAAGTTAGCTTCTTCACCATTGTGCTGTCGATTCAACTCAAAGCAGGGGGCAATTTGTCCGAAGCACTGGGCAATTTGTCCTTGATCCTGCGTTCCCGCAAACTGATGCGCGAAAAAATCAACGCACTATCCTCGGAAGCCAAGGCCTCGGCCATGATCATCGGGGCCCTACCGATCATCGTGTGCGGCATCATTTCGGTGACCAGCCCCGCATATATGGGTCTATTGTTCAAAGATCCGACCGGTCATTTCGGTCTCGGGGCAGCATTTTTGATGATGACGTCCGGTATCTTGGTGATGCGCCAGATGATCAACTTCGACATTTAGGACAAGGGCATGTTTGAAGAGATCAAGGAATTTGCCAAAATGGCCACAGACCCCAATCTGGTGGGGTCTGTCATTTTGGCTGTTGGCCTTTTGATCACGGCCCTGACGGTTGCCCAACCTTTGTGGAAAACCGACAATTTGTCTGCACGCATGAAAGCGGTTGCAGCTGACCGCGAAGCGATGCGCCGTCGCAACCGTGCCACCATCGCCCAAGAACAAGCCGAGCGCGGGACCTTGCGGCAGAAGGCAAAGGGGCCCTGGAAGTCCATTGTGGACGCCTTGAACCTGCAAAAACTGCTGGAAGATCCCAATGTGACGCAAAATCTGATGGAAGCCGGTCTGCGCGGACCCGGACCCGTCTCGGTTTTCTATTTTGCCCGATTTGCCACCCCGATCACCTTCTTCCTGCTTGCATTGAGCTATGTGACCTTCTTTGGCAAAGATATGTCGAGCAATATGCGCCTCATTGTCGCCGTGGGGGCCTGTGCTGCTGGCTTTTATCTGCCCAATCTGATTGTGAAGAATATCGCCACAAAGCGGCGGCAATCCATTATGCGCGCCTTTCCAGATGCGCTCGACCTGTTGCTGATCTGCGTGGAGTCGGGCATGTCGATCGAAGGGGCGTTCCAGCGGGTGGGTCAGGAAATTGGCACGTCCTCAATCGAACTGGCTGAGGAATTAGGCCTGACCACCGCCGAATTGTCTTATCTGCAAGATCGTCGTGTGGCGTATGAAAACCTTGCCAAACGCACCAATCACCCCGGGGTAAAGGGCGTGGCGACAGCCCTGATTCAGGCTGAGCGTTACGGCACACCGTTGGGTGCGGCCTTGCGCGTGATGGCGAAGGAAAATCGCGAACTGAGGATGACCGAAGCCGAAAAAAAGGCTGCTGCGCTGCCCGCCAAATTGACGGTGCCGATGATTGTCTTCTTCTTGCCGGTCTTGTTTATTGTGATCCTGACCCCGGCTTACATTCAATATCAGAACATGAATGGCGGAAAGGGTCCAGGTGCTGTGGCGGCACGTTAAGCGTCGTGCGAATCCCCCGCCTGCGACCTGCTGACATAGACCCGACCGCAATATAGGCACTCAACCTCGCCATCATCGCCCATTTCGTACCAGACTTTGGGATGGCCAAGTGCACCGCCACCGCCATCACAGGCGACACGATGGCCGTCGACATAAATGGTTTCGATCGGTTGGCGAGGCTTTGACGTGGTGGCTACAGACATTCGTCGACATCTCTCACAGCAGCGTGATTGCTACGGGCTTTAGAGCGACGTAATTAGTGCCCAACGACCCTGTCCGTCAACGTGTCCGCCAAGGCAGAATTCATGAGCCAGACTCCCTATGCGATCGAAGCCCGCGGGCTTCAAAAAATCTATGCCGCCAGTGGAAAGTCTCCAGAAAAGCATGCGCTAAAAGGGTTGGATCTGGCCATTCCCAAAGGCTCAATTTTTGGGTTGCTGGGTCCCAATGGTGCAGGAAAGTCGACATTCATCAATATTCTGGCTGGTCTCGTCATCAAGACGTCCGGCGTGGTGCGCATCTGGGATACCGATATTGATAAGGATCATCGGGCAGCAAAGGCCGCCATTGGCATCGTTCCGCAAGAAATCAGCTTTGATGCCTTCTTTACGCCGTTTGAAACCTTGGAATTGCAGGCCGGCTTTTACGGTGTGCCACCCAAGGAACGTCGTTCAATGGAATTGCTGGAGGCAGTTGGCTTGGCCGACAAACGCGACACCTATTCGCGTTTGTTGTCGGGAGGCATGAAGCGGCGTCTGCTGATTGCCAAGGCTTTGGTGCACAATCCCCCGGTCGTGATCTTGGACGAGCCCACTGCCGGGGTTGACGTCGAATTGCGTCGCTCCTTGTGGGACTATGTCACCATGCTCAATAAGGAGCGCGGCGTCACAATCGTCCTCACAACCCATTATCTCGAAGAGGCACAGGAATTGTGCGATAACATCGCCATTATCGATCAGGGCCAGCTGATTGCCTGTGAACCAACTGCCAAGCTCTTGACCCGCCTTGACCGCAAGGCCGTGGTGATCACACCGGTTGAGGCGTTGAAGCAAATACCAGCTGGTTTGAATGGTCTGGACACAGTTCTGCGTCCGGATGGATCATTGGCGATTCATTATCGGCCGAAAGAGCAAAGCGTGGAAGCCCTTCTGACCCAGGCCATGGGATCAGGTGTGCAGATTCGCGACCTCCGTATTGAAGAACCAAATCTCGAAGATGTCTTCGTGTCGCTTACATCCCCTGCGGGCGGGCGGTAAACAACAAGAAAATTGGTGCACAATCGCCCAATTTCTTGGTTTCATAGCGGGTTGTAATGTGATCATCTGGCGGGGTGCGCCAGTCATGGGCGGTCTCCGCCAGCCATTCAAAGCCGCCGTGTTGGGTAACCTTCTCGATTGTCCAAGCAGCATAATCAGCCCAATCAGTGGCAAAGCGTAACTGACCGCCCGGCTTGAGGGCCCGATGGGCTGCCTCGAGAAATGACGGTTGGATCAAGCGGCGCTTGTTATGGCGGGCCTTGTGCCACGGATCGGGAAACAAGATGGTTAGCCTATCCAAGCAGTGGGGCACCAGCGCCTGCAACACAGGCCTGGCATCTGACGCCAGCAGCCGGACATTGTTCAATCCGTGATCTTCAATGCCAACTAAAGCTTTTGCTACGCCTTCCTGAAACGGCTCAGCGCCCAGAAAAAGATGGTGCGGATGCCGGATTGCTTGTCCAATCAAATGCTCTGCCCCACCAAAACCAATTTCAAATTCAATCGCCTGGGCGTCAGCCATCCAGTCACGTGGATCAAGCGGGCTGTCAGGCTCGGCAGGAATGGCCAAGGTTGGGAATAGTGTGTCAAACAATTGGGTTTGCCGGTCAGACAAGGCCCGCCCTCGCACCCGTCCGAACGAACGCAGAGGACCATAGGCTTTTGGGGCGGAAAAATCTGGCTTTTGCATGGGCTGCTTATGCCTTTTCAGACATCGTGCCACCAGCAGGAATATCAGGATCAAGCCCTGCCGCTGCCAGCCTTTCCCCTATTCATCATCTGCCAGAAGTTTGATGAGTTCGAGCACTTTGCGCCGTTTGGCCTGTGAGCCGAGACGACTATAGTCGGCGAGCAATTCAAGCGCGCCAGGTGTTGCCAAGAGGTTCGCGGTCGACAAAGTTTCGCTGTCGGATGGGGCTTCAGTCACGCCGGGGCTAGGCTCGAGTCCAAGCCCATCAAAGAAGAAAGACGGTTCGACGCGCAAAATATTGCACAATTGAAACAGGCGGCTGGCCCCAACCCTGTTCAAACCGCGCTCATATTTCTGAACTTGCTGGAATGATAGTCCGAGCAACTCGGCCAATTTCTCTTGGCTCAAACCAAGATCTTCCCGCCTCTGCTTAAGACGGCAGCCGACATATGCATCTACGGAGGTGGAACGACGATGATTTGACATAGCTCATAATTGGAATTCAACCAATATTTGAATCAAGATCATCGGCTGTCAATGGCGTTTGTGCGACCACAGAGCGAAAACGCCAAAACCAACACATAAAATCAAGAAAGCCCAATCCCCGATACGCGCGTAAGGGCTGGAACCTTTGAAAGCGGGCAACCTGGCAGTGGCATAGCCCGCACCGGTGCGATGCTCGGCAACCGGACGACCAAGGCGGTCCACAATGGCTGACCACCCCCCACTCGCCGCGCGCACAACCGGCATACCCGTCTCAATCGCCCGATAGCGAGCTTGCGCATAATGCTGATCTGGCCCCAAAAGATCACCATACCAAGCGTCCACCGATACATTGAGAATCCAAGCCGCTTGGTCGGTCGCCTTCGGATTAAAGTGCGGAAAGACAATTTCATAACAGACGCGGGGATCGGCGAGTGGTGCCTTTGGCACGGCCAATGTTCCGGGCCCGACACCTGGTGTCATTTCGCCGTCATAGGCAACCAGACTTGCAATTCCGAACTTCTCAAAAATTGTCCGAAACGGCAGATATTCACCAAAAGGAACCAAGTGATATTTGTCATAGACGGCCCGCGTGGTCAGGCCGCCGTCTTCGACGTCAAAAACAAGGATTGAGTTGTTGTAGCGCGCTTGCCCTGCCAGCAGGTCACGGCGGATGGAACCTAAGGCAAGCGTCCGATCACCCAAACGGCCTTGAATTGCCTCGAGAACGACAGGCTCTTCGAGCAAGAGAAATGGAAAAGCACCTTCCGGCCAGACAAGAATATCAGCCTTTTCGGCGTCAGGTGTTTCGAGGAGATCAAGATAGGTGGTGACCACACGGGTGGTATTGGCCGGGTCCCAGACTTCTTTTTGAGAAAAGCCCGCTTGTCCGGCAGCGATGACCGGCCCTGTGCCAGTTTGCGCGGAAACCGGGCCTTCGGCCTGAAGTTTCAAGGCACCATAGCCAAAGCACGCCAGAATGAGGACAAGACCCACGCCACCATAAGCCGCTTGGGCACGTACCGTCGCGGTGCTGATCAATATCAATGGCAAGCTCAAGACAAACAAGCTTATGAGCGTGAGACCATAAGGACCAATCAAGGCTGCCACCTGGCTAATGGCCCCGCCCGGCTTCCAGATATAGGCCGGCAAATTCCAAGGTAGGCCGGTAAACACATGGCCACGCGCATATTCGACGGCTGCTACGCACGTGGCAAAAACAATCAGACGTGAGAGGCCGGAACTCCAAAACCGAGCAGCAACCAGCCCAGCGAGCCCCCAGAACAATGCTAAGCCTGCTGGCAAAGCCGCGACCGCAAACGGCATCAAAGTGGCAAACTTCTCCGCATCAACCAGAAAAGCATTGCCGACCCAGAACATGCCGGCCAAGAAATAGCCAAATCCCCAAGCCCAAGCCCGCCAAAAGGCGGATCGCTTAGGGCGCGCGCTCAGAAAAGCCCCGTCCAGAAGCAGGATAAGTCCACACAAAGCGAAGGCAAAGGCGGGCCAAATATGGAAAGGTGCATGGCCCAATACGGCCAACGCCCCCAATCCGGTACTGATGAGACCAGACAGCCAGAAAGGTTGGGCGTTAGGCTGCGTCGTCACGCCGTCGGGGCCTGTGACGGGTTAGCGGCTTCCACCGCCATTGCCGAACGGATGCGGACGCGCTTGATGCGGCGGGGATCGGCATCAATCACTTCAAGATCGAATCCGGTAGGATGATGTAAAATCTCGCCGCGCGGGGGAACACGTCCAGCCAAAGCGAACACTAGACCGCCCAATGTATCGATATCGTCTTCCATGTCCTCCAACGTCAGGTCGACGCCGGCGCGCTCAGAAAACTCGTCTAGCTCTACCCGTGCATCGGCTTCCCAGACGCCATTGCCGGTATCAACGATCAAATCTTGATCCAGATCATCATGTTCGTCATCGATATCGCCAATAATTTCTTCAACCAGATCTTCAATGGTCACCAAGCCATCGGTTCCGCCATATTCATCGATCACCAGCGCCATGTGACAGCGCTTAGCCCGCATCTGCAAAAGCAGATTGGGCAGTTTCATCGAGATCGGCACATAGAGAAGGTCACGCTTGAGGCGCGGCAGGACAAGATCGTCGAGCTTGGCTTTGATCTGACCTGCCTCATCGGGAATCAGCAGTGCCAAGATGTCTTTGACATGGACAAAGCCAAGAGGTGTGTCGAGATTTTCGGCATAGACTGGCATGCGCGAGTGCTGATGAATTTCGAACATGCGGGCAACTTCGCCCAAGGTCATGTCGATATCTACCGCCGTGATATCCGCGCGGGGTACCATCACATCATTTACGGACAAGCGGTCAAAGCTGGCAGCCTTAACGATCATGTCTTTCTGATTGCGTTCAATCGTTTCACCCGATTGAGCGCGTTCACGTAAAAGTTCGGCCGGATCAAGCCCTGCATAGGCGTTTTGGCGACGCAATTTCTGCGTCCACCGTTTCCAGAGACTGGGCTTTTTGGTGTTGCTACTACTGGAGGGGTCGTCAGTCATGGGTTTGGTAGGGATCGGCAATGCCTAGGCTTGCCAAAATCTCTCTCTCTAAGCCTTCCATCTCTGCCGCATCATCATCGGCTTCATGATCATATCCTAAAAGATGTAATAGGCCATGCACAAGCAGGTGGGTGGCGTGATGTTTCAAGCTTTTGCCCTGTTCGGCGGCTTCACGGGCACAGGTCTCATAGGCCAAGGCAATATCACCAAGCCCGATTTCACCAGCGAGGGATATATCACTGAGACTTTCAGCTGCCGGGAACGACAGGACATTGGTCGGCTTATCCTGTTGCCGCCACTGTGCATTGAGGGCCTGAACCCGTGCATCATCAGTCAAGAGTACCGCCACTGACTGAACGGAAGGCTCAAAAAAGCCAGCCACCGCCGTCACAATGTTTTGTACCTCATTGGCAATGTCAGAGCCAAACACCCCGGCCCAGCCATCTGAGTCAACTTGGGTTTCAGCCGCAAAACTGACTTGAGATAACACAGGTTTTTCCGCCCTTTCTGGCGTCGGCCCATCGCTGTCGCGTTCATACGCGGCCACAATCCGGCCGACGAGTGGGTGGCGAACGACGTCTTCGGCGCTGAAATGCACAGTCTTCATCCCCTCAACCCGGCGCAAGATGCGCAAGGCATGGGGCAAACCAGACTCTGCCGCACGCGGCAAGTCGATCTGGCTCGGATCGCCATTGACAGCCATGCGCGATCCCTCGCCCAGTCTGGTCAGCAACATTTTCATCTGCATGCGCGTGGTGTTCTGCGCTTCATCGACGATCACAAAAGCGTCAGACAATGTGCGGCCCCGCATGAAAGCCAGTGGTGCGACCTCGATTTCCCCCGCAGCTTTGCGCCGTTCAAGTTGGGCTGCGCCCAGAAGCATTTTGAAAGCATCCCAAATCGGCTGGAGATAGGGGTCCACTTTTTCTTCCAGATCACCCGGCAGGAAGCCGAGCCGCTCGCCAGCTTCCACCGCAGGCCGGGTCACCACAACGCGTGAAACACGCCCTTCGAGCAACATGGCAACCCCGACCGCCACAGCCAGAAAAGTCTTGCCAGTGCCTGCCGGGCCGACCCCGAAAACAAGGTCAAACTCACCCCCCATCAGCGCATCCAAATAGATGGCTTGCGTGGGCGTGCGCGGCTTGATGTCGGCGCGCCGACCGGGCAGTGCCAGGGCACCGCTGCGCGCGCGCGTTCCGGCCCGCACAAAGGTGATGGCTGATCGCACATCCGGCAGAGACAAAGCACCGCCGGCTTCCGCCTTTTCGATCAAAGCCTGCAATGCTTCATGGGCATGCTGGATCGAAACCGGGTCGTCGCCATGGATCAGAATGTCGCCGCCTTGGGCAGTGATATCCACGCCAAAAGCCTCTTCCACCAACGTCAGATTACGGTGGGCAGGCCCAGCCACCAACGGAACAAGGCCCGCATTAATCAAGGCCACACGGCCTTCTTCAGCCTTCCGGCGGCGGGTCAAGACGAGATCACCAATTCCCCAGTCAGGGAATTTGAGGCTGTGGCAATGATGCGGACACGATGCAATTGACCAATCAGCGCCTCAGGGCCCTGCACATGGACCGATTGCAGCCACGGACTGCGCCCGAGAATTTGGCCCTCGTTGCGGCCTTTGCCGGTAAACAACACATCGAACGTTTGCCCGACCTTGGACGTATTGAACGCCCGCTGCTGGTCAAGGATTAGGGCTTGTAGACGCTGAAGACGATCATCGGCGACCTCTGGGTCGACCTGGCCATACATTTCAGCCGCCGGCGTACCCGGACGTCGGGAATATTTGAAACTGAAGGCCCCAGCATAGCCAACCGCGCGCACCAGTTCCATGGTGTCTTCAAAATCCTGTTCCGTCTCGCCAGGAAAACCCACAATGAAATCAGATGCCAAAGCAATGTCCGGCCGGGCTTGGCGCACCTTGGCCAACGTCTCGAGATAGCTTTCAACCGAATGCTTGCGATTCATCGCTTTGAGGATTTTGTTGGACCCAGACTGCACGGGCAGATGCAGATAGGGCATAAGTTCGGGCACCTCGCCATGGGCGGCAATCAGATCATCGCCCATGTCGCACGGGTGGGAAGTCGTGTAGCGGATCCGCTCAATCCCACCGATCTTGGCCAAATGACGCACCAATTGCGCCAAAGACCATGTGTTGGAACCTTCCAACTGTGGCCCTTGGCCGTGATAGGCATTCACATTTTGACCCAGAAGCGTGATCTCGCGGACGCCTTGCCGGGCCAGACCGCGGGCTTCAGCAATGATGGAATCCACATTGCGGGAATATTCCGCCCCCCGCGTATAGGGAACCACGCAGAATGTGCAGAATTTGTCGCAGCCCTCTTGAACCGACAGGAAGGCCGACGGGCCTTCGGGCGCGCGGGCGGTCGGCAGGGCGTCAAACTTTTCAACCGCCTCAAAACTGGTCTCCAGCCGCTCACCACTGGCGCGCGCCGCGCGTGCAATCAATTCAGGCAGTTTATGATAGGCTTGCGGACCGACCACCAGATCAACGGCCGGGGCCCGGCGCATAATCTCTTCGCCTTCGGCTTGGGCAACGCAGCCAGCAATTGCAATCGTCATGTGATCGCCCTTTTGGGCCATGACATCTTTGTGCGCCTTGAGCCGACCGATCTCAGAATAGACTTTTTCGGTCGCCTTTTCGCGAATGTGGCATGTATTAAGCACGACCAGATTGGCCGTGTCGGGTCGGTCAACTTGGCGATAGCCCAGCGGACGCAACACATCGGCCATGCGTTCGCTGTCATAGACATTCATCTGGCAGCCATAGGTCTGGATGAACAGCGTCTTGCCCGCAGCATCGGCTTGCGCGGCATCTGTGGCCCCTGCGACAACATCGGGGGAGCGGGTCAGGACATCCTGACTCAGGTGGGCGGCTTCTTCATGCATAGGGGCAGGCTAAAACGCCAAACAGCGCCTCGATGCAAGAGCAATCCGGCAACACTTGCGCAGCTTTCGCCAGAAACATTGCCCAAATACAGGCTGACTAGTCGGTGAAGGCCACCGCGTCACCGGGGCGGGCCACTGCCAAGAGCGCCCGCAAGTCCGCCTCCGCCAACGCCACACAGCCCGCAGTCGGCTGATAATCTTCCGATGCGCAATGCATGAAAATAGCTGACCCCATGGCCGGAACCACCGGATCATCATTATGCCCCAAGACGACGATGATGTTGTAAAGTCCGTCGTCACGCCACAAATGCTCGGCACTGGCTGGATAGGGGTGCGTCACAGGGCGATTATAATTCGGGTCGTCTGAGGCATCACACCAGCCATCGTCAGGCTTGATGGCGATGGCCTCAAAGCCGCCATCAGGCTTGGGTCCACGATCTGATCGCCACATCACAGACCGGATTGGCCAGGTGCCCAATGGACTTGCCCCATCCCCCTCGCGTTTGTCGGTCGGCAGCTTCGTCCCGCCTTTTCCAATCGCGCAGCGTAGCTTTACGTGTCCGTAGGTTAGCCATCCTTGAGAAGAGGCTGTAAAAACCTGCATAAACGTCTCCTGATCAACACACTGTGATGGTCTACCCCCTTGTATCGCACAATAGAGAGCAACCATGTAGGGGGCATGTCACGCAAGCGCACCCTTCTTTTGGTCGATGACGACCATGACCTTCGCACCACGCTGGCCGAGCAGTTCGAGCTGACGGGGGAATTCGATATTTTGATGGCGCAGGACGCCGCCAGCGGCGTCAATGCAGCCCGCAGTCAGGGACCTGACCTTATCCTGTTGGATATTGATTTGCCGGACCTTGATGGGCGGGAAGCCTGTAAAGCCATCCGCACTGGCGGTTTTGCCGGTCCAATCATCATGCTGACCGGTCAGTCTACTGATTCAGACACCGTCTTGGGTCTGGACGCTGGAGCGAATGACTATGTCACAAAGCCATTTCGCTTTGCCGTATTGCTGGCCCGTGTTCGCGCCCATTTGCGCAGCCATGATCAAACCGATGTCGCAACACTCAAGATCGGCCCCTATGATTTCAAGCCTGCCAATCGTACATTGACCGATGCCAGCGGCAAGCGCATCCGGCTGACGGATAAAGAAGCTGCAATTCTGCGCTATCTCTATCGTTCTGGTGCCAAGGCAGTGCCGCGCGATGAATTGTTGCGGGAAGTCTGGGGCTATAATGCCGCCGTGACGACGCACACCTTGGAAACCCACATCTATCGTCTGCGGCAAAAGATCGAGCCGGCTTCGACCCGCAATGGCCTTTTGATCACAGAAGGCGGCGGCTATCGTTTAGAGCCCTGATCGGCAGATGAGGGCTTAACGCCATTCATCCCGGCCCGCTTTGCGCTGGCGGGTCAGATTCATATGATATTGGAAGCGTTCAGGGCGATAAAAACCCTGAACGACTTCGATGGGTGCGGAATCTGCATCCTTCATCACCCGCACGATCTTGAGTAAAGGGGAGCCTGTCGCGATTTTAAGCGCCTGGGCTGTGGCGGGCTCGGCACTGCAGGCCGTGATCCATTGTTCGGCAGACACTGCGACAAAGCCCGCCTTCTCCAAGAGGTCGAGCAAGGGGGTATGGGCCAAGGCCTTGGCGTCAAACTTTCCAGCAATGTCGATCGGCAAGTGGGTGACAATATAAGAGAAGGGCTCACCCTCCAACTTGCGGACCCGAGTCGCACGTTGCACCGGCACACCGCTCGGTAGGCCCAGCAATTCAGCAATCTCGGCAGAGGCAGCGACTTGCGCCACATCAATCAGCTCAACTTCAGTGGAAAGGCCCATAACTTTCAGGGCTTCCATCAGATTGTCGAAACTGCCCTTCACCACTGGAACGGTGGCATTATAAGTCACCACCGTGCCACGACCGCGGTGGCGCGACACCAATCCTGCAGCGGCTAATTCATTCAAGGCGCGCTTGACGGTAATGCGCGAGACATTGAACACCTGCGTCAGGTCCTGCTCACCGGGCAGTACCGCGCCCAGCGGAAAGGCACCCGACCTGATCCGCTCACGCAGGATGAGGAATAATTGATGATAAAGCGGTGTCGGCAAACTGGCATCGACCATGGCGGCCCTGAGGTCAGAACCCGTTTCTTGTGATGCGGCTATATTGCTATCCATTGGCTGAACCTAGCCTGACAACTCAAAATGAAAAGCCCCCGTGGGGTCCAAAACTGAAGTAATTCGCTGATTAGCCGCCATTGGCACGTTGACGGACTGACTCAAGACTTTCCCAGATCTTGCCGCCCGGATAACGACCAATCGACATGGTCATGTCATGAACCTCAACCGTTTCAAACATGCCACAGGTAAAATAGGGGTCGCCGTTCATGATTTCCCACGCTTGGTCGACATCATCGGCACAAACAATAAGGCAAGAACCATGAATGACCGGGCTGCCCGGTGCCTTTAATGGACCCGCCGTTACATAAGATCGCCAGTGCTTTTCAACATGGCGCAAATGACCTTCGAGGTGGGTTAATCGCATCTCTTTGGCCATCGGACCGTCTTTGCAAACAAAGAGGAAAGTGGGCTGGGTTTGGCGGGGGATTGTCGGGGGCTCGGACATGGTGCATCTCCTCTCCGGCTGAAAAGATCCGTTGATCTTCTTGGGCGGTCACGATTTTTCAAGTCCGGGATTGGCAGAACCAATGCTCTCCGCCAATGTGTCCCAGCCTTGCCAAGGCCTCACCGATATTTGATATAAAGATAGATCATTTAGCAAGACAGGATGCTGGCACGCTTATGTCCGACCCTGCACATCCACCTTCGGAATCATGCGGCAAAGGCCAAGGCATGACCTTGGCGCAAAAGCTGCTGGCCCGGGCTTCGGGTCAGGCACATGTACAACCGGGTGATATTGTCGTGGTCAATGTCGATCTGGCCATGGCCCATGATTCCAGTGGACCCCGCCGCTGGAAGCCGCATTTAGAGGCCTTGGGTGCAGCAATCTGGGACCCCAGCCGCGTGGTCATTGTCTCTGATCATTACGTCCCGGCGGTGGATGGGGAAAGTGCAGCCATTCTGAAGCTGACTCGTGATTTTGCCGCAGCCCATCAGATTGACCACTTTTTTGATATGGAAGGTATTTGCCACGCCATCATGCCCGAGAAAGGCCTGCTGAAGCCCGGCATTTTTGTGGCCGGCGGCGATAGTCATACACCCCACGCCGGAGCCTTTGGCTGTTATGCGGCAGGCTTTGGGGCAACCGACATGCTGGGGATCGTCGTCACGGGTCAAACTTGGACCATCGTGCCGGAAACCATTCGGGTCGAGCTTGAAGGCCGCTTGCCAAACTTTGTCTCCGCCAAGGACATCATGCTTTATCTTTGCCGGACACTGGGCATGGATAATGCCTTCAAAGCGATTGAATATGGTGGTTCTGGTGTCACCTCTATGAGCATGGATGAGCGGATGGTCTTGTCCAATATGGCGGCCGAATTGGGTGGGGAAGTTGGTTTAATCGCTGCTGACGCCACGACTTTAGCCCATATTCGTGCCCATGGCGGTACAATTTCGCAAGCGGACCTTGTCTGGCAGCCAGATCTGGATGCAACCTATGAGCGCCGGGTCCAGCTCGACCTGGCCACATTGTCTCCCCAAATTGCCCGACCTCATTCTCCCGCCAACAGCGGCGCAATTGAGGAGGTTGTCGGCCAAGAGATTCATCAAGCCTATATTGGTGCCTGTGTTGGGGCGAAGCTTGAAGACCTGCACATGGCAGCCCGCATCTTGAAGGGCCGAAAAATCGCCAAAGGTGTTCGTCTGCTTGTGGCTCCAGCCAGCTCCCGCGTGACCGAACAAGCCGCCAGCGATGGCACTTTGGCCAGTCTAATGGCAGCGGGTGCCACATTATTGCCGTCCGGCTGTGGGGCGTGTGCGGGTATGGGGGCTGGTCTGTTGGCTGAAGGCGAGGTGTGCATTTCCACCACCAATCGCAATTTCAAGGGCCGCATGGGGCATGGGGAAGCCTTTGTCTATCTGGGTTCTCCCTACACGGTGGCGGCCAGCGCATTGACCGGACGGATTACTGACCCCCGTCGAATTGACCATGGCACAGAGGTGGCGGCATGACCTCAGCCATTTTGCAAGGCCGGGCCTTTGTGTTTGGCGACAATATTGACACCGACCTTCTGGCACCGGGCCATTTGATGAAGCTGCCAGCAGACGAACTCGCCCGCCATTGTTTGGAAGCCATCGCACCGGACTTTGCAACCCGCGTTCAGCCTGGCGATTTTTTGGTGGCCGGGGCGAATTTTGGCTTGGGTTCATCACGCGAACAAGCGGCTGTTAGCCTGAAGCTCTTGGGTGTCGGGGCGGTAATCGCGCCAAGCTTTGCCCGCATTTTCTATCGCAATGCCTTAAATTTGGGCTTGCCAGCCCTATTCTGCTCCGAGGCCCATCGCATCAATGAGCAGGACCGGTTGCTGGTTGATGTCAGTTTGGGCAAGATTACCAATACAACGCGGGGCGATGTGTTGACCTGCAAGCCAATACCGGACCATTTGATGAGCATGGTTCGCGCCGGTGGGTTGATCGCCCATCTGAAGTCACGACGTGCATCATGAGGATCGAGCATGACGACCTTTAATCTGCTTGCGCGGCTCAGCCAGAACAAAGCCCTTCTGGCACCGGGTGCCTATGATGCCATTAGCGCGCTTTTGGTCGAGCAAGCAGGCTTTGAAGCCATCTATATGTCCGGAGCATCCATCGCCTACACACAATTGGGGCGACCGGATATTGGCTTGGTGACCGCGACTCAAGTTGCCGACACAATTGCCCGGGTTCGCGACCGTGTCAGCATTCCGCTGATCGTTGATGCTGACACCGGTTTTGGCAATGCACTCAACGTCAAGCATACTGTACGGCTATTCGAACGCATGGGAGCCAATGCCCTGCAATTAGAAGATCAAACATCGCCCAAACGCTGCGGCCATTTATCCGGCAAGGAATTGGTGGCGGCTTCTGACATGGTCGGAAAGATCAAGGCAGCGGTGGATGCACGCAGTAAAACTGAGACTTTGGTGATCGCGCGAACCGACGCCATCGCCGTGGAAGGCTTTGAGCGGGCCCTTGAGCGGGCGGAACAATATCGTCTGGCTGGGGCTGACATATTGTTTGTTGAAGCGCCTCAGTCACTCGATCAGATGCAGGCCATTTGCCGCGCATTTCCGGGCACTCCCTTGCTGGCCAATATGGTCGAAGGCGGCAAGACGCCGCTGCTCACCTGCGATCAATTATCCGATATGGGCTATCGTTTGGTGATCGCACCGGGATCTATGGTGCGGGTACATGCCTTTATCGCCCAACAATTCCTACAGTCGCTAAAGGCCAATGGCACGACCGCGCTCTTTCGTGATCGTATGCTTGATTTCAAACAAATCAATGAGTTGTTGGGTTTGCCCGATTTGATGGATGAAGGGGCGCATTATGAGGGGCGCGGCCAAGAAGCTGCAGAATAATTCCCTTCGATCATGTGATTTCCCTTTTTGCGAGAAATAGTGCTGCGTTTCATAGACATTTTGTCTCTATATTGCCCGATTCTACGTCCATAATGTGAGTATGGTGGACATGTGCGATCTTGGTCAAAGCCGGTATGCGAGACAGCAAAGGGGCTGGAATGACTGTCTCATGGGGCTGGCCTGCGGCTGTTTGACCCTCTCACTTGCTTTAGCCAGTCCGGCCTGTGCCCAGTCGGCCAAGCGGGGCCAAGAACTAACCTTCAATGATATGTTCGAAAGCCCCAACGCAGCAGCTCCCCAAGCTGTCGCCTTTGCTGCTGGACCAAATAATTTGCGGTTTGTGCTCGATCGCTCCCAGCCGCGTGTCGTGTTGCTGCAATTTGACGGTGATCCGGAAGTCTGGGCGCTCACCTCCAGCTGGGGACCACGTGGGGATGAGTTTCTGCGCAATGATATTGGTGAAGTCATTGTCCGAATTACCACATTGGGCGGTGTAACAGTTTATGGGCCTTTAGGTACCAATGGCGGGCTTGCCGCCAGTCAGGGCAAGGCCAAAAGTTTGCCTGCCCCGTCCCGCAGCGAAGGCACCTTGCAAGCGACGCTCCAAAAGGCGCTGCGCTGGTTTGACCGCTTTTCCAGCCGCAGCATCCGGGTTGAAGCCTCAGGCGGATTGCCACCTGCTTTGGTGCATGAGGCGCTAGAGCGGGCAGCTCAAGGCATGTCACGGGCTCCACGCGGCTATTTTGGTCGGCCAGAACGCAAGGTGAAACTCATCCGCGTTCAGCGCAGCTTTGATCAGCCGAGTGTGCGGTGGCAATCGGGCGTCTTGACCATCGGTGTTGTCCCGGGGGCCGGCTATGCCGGTAGGCCCTCGAGTGCAGCCGTCCTTCTGGCTTTGACACGAAGCCGATAATCCCACCGCGCGGCATGATTGCAGCCGGTCATCGGCAGGCCTATAGGATTTCCATGACGATTGGACCTCTGAACATCGCGATCTTTGTCGCCATTGCCATTGTGTTGGTGATATTGGTGATCGGTATCGCCAATTTAGCTGTAACCGGGGAAAAGGCGCGGTCACGATCAAACCAGCTGATGCGGTTGCGCGTGGTCGTGCAATTTATCGCCGTCATTTTGTTGATGATCGGCTTTTGGCTGAAATCCAAAACCGGATGAAGAACCCCGATATTGCTGAACGAATTGCCCTTGTAACCGGGGGTGGCGGTCGCTTTGGACAAAGTCTCTGTCAGGCATTGGCAGCCCGAGGGTGTAAAGTGCTGGTCGGCGATTGTGACATGGTCAAAGGCCGTGAGGCAGCGGCCCGCTGCGGCGGTGTGGCCCTTGGCCTTGATGTGACCGATGCCGCCATGTGGATGAACGTCCACCAAACGGCCCGCGACATGTTTGGCCCGATTGGATTGATCTTTCACTGCGCCAATCTGATGGAAGAACCGGCGGCCGAACAAGACGCACTCAACCGCCTGTGGGCAACCCAGGTCGGCGCGCTGGAACTGGCCGAGGCCGCATGGGGTGATGAGGGTGTCGAAACGGGTGGCGTCCATGTCTTATTCGTTTCTGCAGCGGCGTGGATGCCTGATCCCCGTCGTCCAATGTGGTCGGCAACACAGGCGGCTAAGCGCCATTGGCATACCGGAAAGCAGCTTAACTCACAGCAGTCTCCCCACAGCATGTTGGTCGCTTATGATGTTCCGCCCAAGCCTGGCCGCTTGAGCGATGATCGCGAAATAGCCGCTGCAACGCTCTGGGGTCTTAAGCGTCGAACACCACAGGTTTTCGTGCCAGGTGGCTTCGGGGTGAAAGGCTTTTGTCGCAAGTCCGCATATTGAGAAATCCTGTTGAGGTCGCTGGGTTCCCAAAACCCCCACCCCCGCTTGCACATCAAAGCAGGGTCACAGCTATAATAAGGTGATCATCGGTACTGGCCAGCGGCGCGGCGGGGGTAAGGGCGGGGGACGACTTCGGCTCTTCTGGGTGATTTGAAAGCCCATGGCATCGAAGGTGGCGCTGATTTCATGGCCACGTCGGGCCATGATGCGGGGTCGCTCTTCAGGGGCGAGCATGGGGCCGGGTCGGCGACGTGCGAGAGAGAAGGCCAAGCGCTTGGCTTTGGCGTGGGGGTCGGTGGCGATGGCCTGCAGCAAGTCCAAACGCCGCAACCAGCGGCCGATGGGCACAGGGGCTGGGGCAAAGTAAAAGGGCCGGGCTTGGCCTGTGACAGCAGTAGATAGCGCCTCAAACCGCTGCGA